>JAZSID010000109.1:0-58043 GCA_045533625.1 Acutalibacteraceae bacterium
CGACTTGTGACAAAAAGGAGGGTGAAGCATAATGGAACTTACTAAAGGTTTATTAAGCATCCTTCTTACAATGATTCTTACACAGAACTTTGTTCTTGCTAAGTTCCTTGGTATCTGCCCCTTCCTCGGCGTTTCAAAGAAGGTAAACACTGCAGTCGGTATGTCTCTTGCAGTTATCTTCGTTATGGCTTTGGCAATCGCAGATACCTACCCTCAGCACAAGTATCTCCTTGTTGCAAACGGACTTGAATACCTTCAGACTATCGTATTCATCCTCGTTATTGCGGCACTTGTTCAGATGGTTGAAATCGTGCTTAAAAAGTACATCCCTTCACTTTACAATTCACTCGGAATTTACCTTCCGCTTATCACAACAAACTGTGCGGTTCTCGGCGTTGTTACACTCAACGTTGACAACGGTTACAACTTCGCAGAATCACTCGTCTGTGCAATCGGCGGCGGTGTAGGTTTCCTTGTTGCAATGGTTATGTTCGCAGGCGTACGTTCAAGACTTGAATCCTGCGACATTCCGAAGTTCCTTAAAGGACTTCCGATCACACTTATTGCTGCTTCACTCGTTTCACTTTCATTCCTCGGCTTTGCCGGAGTAATTGAAAATATCTTTGCATAAGGGAGGGCGGAAATATGAATACAATTTTATTAGCTGTTCTTATCGTTTCTGCCATCGGCCTTATTGCAGGTGTGGGACTTGCCGTTGCTTCTGTAGTTATGGCTGTTCCCGTTGACCAGAAGGCTGAAGCAATCCGCGAATGTCTTCCCGGCGCAAACTGCGGTGCCTGCGGATTTTCAGGCTGTGACGGTTATGCGGCTGCTCTTTCAAAGGGCATTACAAAAAATACAGCACTCTGCGCACCCGGTGGCAACGATGTTTCAGCACAGATTGCTGAAATCGCAGGTCTTTCGGCAGGCAACGTTGCTCCTTCAGCAGCTGTTGTAACATGTCAGGGCTTCTGTGAAAAAGCAAAGACAAAGATGGTTTACAATGGTGTTGAATCCTGCCAGATGGCAAAACAGCTCTTCGGCGGTCCGAAAGAGTGTATCTACGGCTGTATCGGTCTCGGCGACTGTGTCAGAGCTTGTCCTTACGAAGCAATCAACATCTGCGACGGCGTTGCTCGCGTCAACCCTGCGATGTGTAAGGCTTGTAAGATGTGTCTTAAAACCTGCCCCAACGGCATTATCAAGATGATGCCCCTTCACGAGGCAAAGGCCGTTGTTCTTTGTGTTAATAAAGACAAGGGTGCTGTTACACGTAAGGAATGTGAGCTTGGCTGTATCGGCTGCATGAAATGCGTCAAGGCTTGTGAATTCGATGCTGTTAAGGTTGAGAATTTCTGTGCTAAGGTTGACTTCCTTAAGTGTACGGGCTGCGGCAAGTGTACAGAAGTTTGTCCCGTTAAGTGTATCAACCTTGTTACACTTGAAGGTTAAATCCAAAAAACAAACTCAATGGTGGTGTAAAAATGTCAACTATAGAAGAAGTTCAGTCTGTTGGATATTATATGCTCGGAAAGCTTGAAGATATATGTAATGAAATAGGCATAAAAATGGTTCTACAATCTGGCACCTGTTTGGGCGCTGTCCGGCACAACGGCTTTATCCCTTGGGATGATGATATCGACGTTATGATGACTTATAAGGACTATAAAAAACTTCGAAAGCATTTTATAAAAAGGGGTAACAAAATTGACGACTTGAGTTTATCTGATTTTGCTACTGATCCCCAAACGCCATACTGTCTCCCAAAAATAAGATATAACAAGTCCAAAATTACAGGAGTATTATCTGACGGATTAGATATGATGACAGGTATAGGCTTGGATATATTCATTTACTGCTACAAATCAAACAAACCAAAAGGATTTGAAATACAGAAAAAACTTTTTGGTTTGACACAAATGATGCATGAAAAATACTTAAACAGAAAGCACGTTCAAAAAGGAATTATTCCAGAAAACGCTATAAGTGATTATCCTATTAACGCTTTTTCCGATAAAGTTCCTGATTGGGTTAGAATTTTGACTATAAAGTTGTTTCAAAATACTATTTCTTTTATAGGCTCAAAAAGATCAAACAAGTATTTTGCTATGAGTAGCTATATCACTGTTCAGCCAACACCCGACTGTAGCATTTTCGATGACACTATCCGACATCCTTTTGGAGAACGTAAATTCAATATACCCAGAAACTATGATAGTTATTTGAGAAAAAACTACGGTGATGCTTATATGACACCAATAGTAAATCAACATTTAGATGTTGAAAAAATGGAAATTTTTTATTAATACGGAGAGATCCTTATGAAAAAATATAATATAGGTTTCACAGCAGGGGTTTTCGATCTTTTTCATGTTGGACATTTAAATTTGTTTGAAAACTGTAAAAAAATGTGTTCGCATTTAATAGTAGGAATATGTGACGACAATTATGTACGAGATATAAAACATAAAGAACCAATTTTCCCACTTGATGAAAGAGTTCGAATAATAAACGCATTGAAATGTGTTGACGAAGTTGTTGTTGTGTCGTTTGAAGAAATTGACGATAAGATGCTAGCTTTGAAGAAATTCAATTTTGATGTGTTGTTTTCTGGTGATGACTGGAAAGGATCTGCCAGATACCTTAAAACCGAAGAACAGTTTTCAAAAGTGGGAGTTTCAATTGAATATCTTCCATACACAAAAAGTATTTCAACAACAGAAATTAAACACAAAATACAAGCCTTTGAAAAATAACCATCTCATTAAACACTAACAAGAAATTCACAATAATGAGAAATTCTTTTATGTGGGCAGATATCACGTGCTATGCAGTTGTATGTATGGTTATAGCTGTATTCGACACTTTTCATTCAGAAAAAAACATAAAATAAATCCCACAGAACAATTCTGTGGGATTCATTTTATCCAAAAACAATATCTTTGATTTCTTCACAGTTTTTCGCAACATAGTTTGCACCTGCGACAATCATTTCGTCAATGCTTCCGAAACCGAATGTTACGGCAACGCTCGGCACACCCGCATCCTTTGCGCCGAGGATATCGTACTTCGTATCACCGACCATAATCGGCTTTTCGCAGTTGCAGGGTTTAAGCAAATCGAGAGCTTTTTCGATAATCACTTTTTTGCCTGCTTCGAGCACGTCCGCATCTGCACCGACTACAACATCAAAAAGATGTGAAAGGTTGCAGGTTTTGACAATGTGGTCGATGAATACCTGAGGTTTAGAGGTTGCGATTCCCGTTTTTATTCCTGCCTCACGCAAAGAAAGAAGCAAATCTTCCATTCCGTCGTAAAGCCTGAATTTATAATAACCGTCAACGGAATATTTTGCCCTGTAGTGGATGATAAGCATTTCAACCTGATCGTCACTGATGTCGGGAAAATGGTTCCTGAATCCGACATTAAGCGGAGGGCCGATGAATGTTTTCATATCCTCGGGACTCGGCTGAGGCAGACCTTCCATTTTTATTCCGTAACGTATTCCTTCAAAAATGCCTTCGCTCGTGTCGGCTATTGTACCGTCAAAATCGAGCAACACACAGTCAAACTTTGCCAAAACAATCACTCCTATCAATAAAAGTATTGTAACACAAATATTTATGATTTACAATCCCGATTAAATGTGTTAAAATAGTCAGCAGTTACACATCGGAGGTATCATTATGGAAAACGTTGAAAAAAAAGCAAGAGTGCTCAGTGCCATTCAACCGACAAGCGTACCAACGCTCGGCAACTACCTTGGTGCTCTTAAGAACTGGGCATCTATGAGCAAGGATAACGACTGTCTTTATGCTGTCGCTGACCTTCACGCAATAACGGTACGTCAGGAACCCGCAAAGCTTCGCAAACAGACACTTGAAATGTATGCTCTGCTTCTTGCTATCGGTCTTGATCCCGAAGAAAGCGTTGTTTTTGTTCAGTCACACGTGCCTCAGCACGCTGAGCTTGCATGGATTCTTAACTGCTACACTCAGTTTGGTGAAGCTGCAAGAATGACACAGTTCAAGGATAAATCAGCAAAACACGCAGACAACATCAACGTTGGTCTTTTCTCATACCCGACACTTATGGCGGAGGACATCCTCCTTTATCAGGCTGACTACGTGCCGATCGGTGCCGACCAGAAGCAGCATCTTGAGCTTGCAAGAGATATCGCTGAACGTTTCAACGGCATCTACTCCCCTACTTTTACAATTCCCAACCCGTACATCGGCAAAGCAGGTGCAAGGGTTATGTCGCTTCAGGACCCGACAAAGAAGATGTCGAAATCCGACCCGAATCCCAAGGCATCAATTTCACTTCTTGACACACCCGACGATATCCGCAAGAAATTCAAGTCTGCTGTTACAGACTCTGAGGCAAAGGTAAGATTTGCTGACGGCAAGGACGGCATCAACAATCTTATGGGTATTTACTCCTGCTGTACGGGACTTGATTACGACGCAATCGAAAAAGAATTCGACGGCAAAGGCTACGGCGATTTCAAGCTCGCTGTTGCAGAAAGCGTTATTGAAAGCGTCAAGCCTGTTCAGGAAAAATATTACGAGCTTATGTCAGATAAAGCTTATCTTGAAAAGTGTGCCGCAGAGGGCGCGATGAAGGCTTCTTACATTGCAAACAAGACACTCACAAAGGTTATGAAGAAAGTCGGCTTCTGGCAGATTAAGAAATAATTATTAGTTTTATATAAAACACTTGCAAAGATGAACACCATCTTTGCAGGTGTTTTTTGTTGCAATTAATTTATATTGACAAATTCGGGTTTGTCGAGATATTTGATTTTGCTCAATCTTACTCTGTGCTCGTAGGGATGGGCCTCCCGGACCATCCGCAGATTACGCTGAATTAACGGACGGTCGAGGACGCCCGTCCCTACTCACTCTACTAAAGTCGTGTGCTATAATTTCAGCGTCGCAGACCCACAATTATTCAATATTCATCATTCATTATTCATTGCAAAGGGGTAACCTTTGCTCGACAAGCCCGAATTTGTCGGCATCATTTGCTTACGAACAACTCAGGCAGACACATTAAAGGTTTACTCTCTTGATTATTCATTAATTTTTAACATTTTTTGGACAATTTGGTATAAAATTATGTAGATTTTTAACGTAAAGTATGATATCATATAATGTAATAATTCTCGTGGAGGGTTAAAAATGACGGTAAAAGAAATTGTTGAAATTCTCGAAGGTTCAATTATTTACGGCGAGGACTTCCTTGACCGTGAAGTTCATACTGCTTGCGGCAGCGATATGATGAGCGACGTTCTCGCTTACGTCAAAGAGCAGGCTGTTCTGCTTACGGGACTTGTGAATCCCCAGGTTGTACGTACAGCTGAAATGATGGATATGAAATGTATTGTTTTCGTCAGAGGTAAATCGCCCGACATCGGTATGATTAATCTTGCGGAAGACCGCGACATCGTTCTTATCAAAACAGACCTTGAAATGTTCACTTCCTGCGGTCGCCTTTATGCACACGGACTCAGAGGAGGCAGCGGAAAATAATGGAAGAGGTTAAACTTCATTATGACGTCAATGCCTATGACTTCACCTGCGCAGGTGAGGCATCGGGCAAGCTCAAACGTTCCTTAAAGGACCTCGGCTTTGATGCTACACTTATCAGAAAAGTTGCAATTGCAGTTTACGAGGCAGAAATCAATATGGTTATCCATGCTGAAGGCGGTGTTATTGATGCAACCATCACACCCGAATGCATAACCGTTATTCTTGCCGATAAAGGCCCCGGTATTCCCGACATTGAACTTGCGATGAAGGAAGGTTACTCAACAGCGCCTGAAAACGTGCGTTCACTTGGCTTCGGTGCAGGTATGGGTCTTCCGAATATCAAAAAATATACAGATGAAATGAAAATCGACACAGAAATCGGTGTCGGTACAACAATCACACTTAAAATCTACAACAAATAATTTTTCAAAAAAACTAAAAGGAGGAGCAAAATGAGTACTGTGTTTCATTCAGTTAACCTGAACAAAGACAAATGTCTTGGCTGTATGAACTGTATTAAACGCTGTCCGACTCAGGCAATACGTGTACGCCGAGGCAAAGCAACAATCATTTCCGAGCGTTGCATTGACTGCGGTGAATGTATCCGAATCTGCCCTCACCATGCCAAGACGGCAATGAGTGACCCTCTTTCAGATATTGAGGCATTCAAGTATAAAATAGCTCTGCCTGCACCGTCGCTTTACGGTCAGTTCAATAACCTTGACGACGTAAACTATGTGCTTACGGCACTTCTTGAGATTGGCTTTGACAGTGTTTTTGAGGTTGCAAAGGGAGCTGAAATTGTTTCCGACGCAACAAGAAAGATGCTCAAAACACAAAATCTTATTAAACCTGTTATTTCAACGGCTTGTCCCGCTGTTATAAGACTTATCCGTGTCCGTTACCCTGAGCTTATTGACAATATGATTACGCTCAAAACACCGATGGACGAATCTGCAAGGCTTGCACGTCAGGAAGCAAGAGAAAAAACAGGGCTTTCCGACGAGGATATCGGTGTATTTTTCATAACACCCTGCCCTGCAAAGATTACGGCTATCAAGTCACCTCTTGCGGCATACAACTCTGACGTTAACGGCGCGATTGCGATGAGCGAAATTTATCCGCTTCTTGTGCAGAAGATGGATAAACTTGACAGAGAAAAGCTTGAAGAGCTTGAGCAATCGGGCAAAATCGGTGTTGGTTGGGCAGCAAGCGGCGGTGAAGCATCGGCATCGCTTTGTGAAAAGTACATAGCCGCTGACGGTATTGAAAACGTTATTCAGATTCTTGAAGAGGTTGAGGACGAAAAGCTCAATGACATTGAGTTTATTGAGCTTAATGCCTGCACGGGCGGTTGCGTCGGCGGTTGCCTTACGGTTGCAAATACTTTTGTTGCAAAGACGCGCCTTACTACGCTCAAAAAATATCTTCCCGTTTCGTGCAATCATATTGAAAATGAAATCCCGAAAGAGCTTGGCTGGGACTACCCCCTTGAGCCGCTTTCCGTACTTAAGCTTGCAGACAATGTTACGGACTCCATGAAGCTTATGAATCAGGTTTCGGAAACTGTTAAATGCTTCCCGGGTCTTGACTGCGGTACCTGCGGCGCTCCGACCTGCCGTGCCCTCGCTGAGGATATCGTAAGAGGTTATGCAAGCGTTGACGACTGCATTTTTAGAATAAGAAACGAAATGGCTGAAAACGAAATTGATAAACTTATACCCGTACCTTTCAGAGGTATTGACGAGGAGAAACTGAAATGGACGTAAAAAATCTTGTTGAAGAGCTCGGCTTAAAAGTGCTTTGTGGCGAAAACCTTGAAAAAGAAATCAGCGGATGTTACTGCGGAGATTTGCTCAGCTGGGTTATGTCACGTGCTAACGAAGGTGACGTATGGCTTACCGTTATGGGAAATATCAATTCCGTAGGTGTTGCCGTCCTCGCTGACGTTGCATGCATCGTGCTGACAGAAAACGCCGCACTTGATGAAGATGCTCTTAAAAGAGCGATACAGAATGACGTTATCATCCTGCAGACGGATAAAAATTCATATCAGATGGCTGCTGCCATTTCGAAGCTGATTTAAAATGAAGCTCTATTACGATTTTCATACCCATTCGTGCCTTTCACCCTGTGGTGATAACGATATGACGCCCTACAACCTCGTCAATATGGCAAAGCTTCTGGGGTTGGACATCATTGCGCTGACAGACCACAACACCTGCGAAAACTGCGCTTCTGCCATAAATGTCGGTGAAAGCATCGGCATAACCGTAATTCCAGGTATGGAGCTTTGCACTTCGGAGGAAGTTCACGTTGTCTGCCTTTTTGATGACGTTGAAAATGCGATGAAGTTTTCAGACTACGTGCTTTCGACTATGCCTCCCGTTAAAAACCGCCCCGAAATTTTCGGTGAACAACTGATTATGAACGAGGAAGATAACATCATCGGCAAGCAGGAAAAACTCCTCACTCTTGCAAGTTCAATCAGCATCAGCGACGTCTGCAAAACCGTTGAAAGTTACGGCGGTGTCTGCTACCCTGCGCACATTGACAGAAATTCCTACAGTGTTCTTTCAAACCTCGGTATGATAACTGAGGATATGGGATTTTCTGCAGTTGAAATGACGGCAGAGGCGGACAGAGATTCACTTTTAAAGATGCACACCATTCTTGACGGAGTTCAGATTTTCGTCGATTCGGATGCGCATTATCTTGAAAACATCAAGGATGCGGAAAACATAATTGAGTTGCCTGAAAATTCAGCAAAGGCAGTTATAAATTACATAAAAAATCTACCCAAAATGCACATATAGCGTACAAGGTTGTCTGACGAAAATGGCTAAAAAGAATACAACAATCGGCTTGCAGAAAAAACTCTGCAAGCCGATAATTTTAGTTATATATCTTTTGTTCTTCGCTTCGTCAGGCAACTCTGCATCAGAATGAAATTTTCATTATATTTTTGCCGAGTGCTGTTGACTTTGATTCTTTCTCGAATACTGCGTAGTATTTTTTAATATCGTCAACCTCGACAGTTGAAATAAGAAGCTTGAGCACGCGCTCCCTGAAACCTTCGATTTTAAGGAGTTCAAGTGCATTTTCAAAGTCGCATCTTGTGCTTCGTGTTGTACCCCTGATTGAAAGTCCGTGTTCAAGCACCATTCTTGTATTAAGCGGAATGTTGTCGTTTGCAACACCGCAAAGAATGAGCTTTCCGCCTGAATAAAGCTTATCAATTGCCTGATTTGCCGCGATTCCCGAAGCGTTACCGCCAACGGCTTCAATGGCAACCGTCATTCTCGGCAAATCTTCGATATCATTTGCAAAATAAACGTTTGCAAAGTCAAATTCAGCAAGCTTTTCCTTGCTGAGACCAATGACGTCAACATCACATTCAAGGCTGTATTTTGCAACGAGAGCAATGATATAGCCCATTATTCCGTCGCCCCACACAGCAATGTTTTTCGGAGCGTTTGACTTGTCAAGTCCTGCACGTCTGAGTGCACAGCAGCCGACCGAAATAAGCTCTGAAAAAACAGCTTCAGCACCGACTTCGTCGGGAATCGGCACAAGGTAATCCTCGCTGATATCCATAAGTTCCTTGCTGAATCCGTCAAAGTTACTTGAGCAGAACTTTGAATCGGGACAGTAGTTATCAAGAAGATGCGGATTATCCCTTACGCATTCGTCGCACTTTGTGCCGTCGCATTCGTCAGCCCTGCGGCACGGTAACATAACAACACGCTGACCCGGTGCAAGCTTTCCGTTCTTATCCTTGACAACAATACCCGTTGCCTCGTGGATAAGGCTCATCGGGAACTTTCTTTTAAGCACATTAAGGCTTCTGTTTCCGAGATAGTAACGGATATCTGCCTTACAAACGGCAAGGTATTCGGGACGGACAAGTACGTCGTTATTCTGAATATCCTCAACAAATATTTCAAATCTTTTCGGTTCGGTTATTTTGTAGCTTTTAGCAAACAAAGTGTTTCACCCTTCCTTATCTGCCTGTTCTTACGATTGATTTAACGAGGAGCAAATCTTCCATTGTTGTAATCTTCATATTGAGCTTGTCGCCCATAGCCATTCCGATTTTAACACCTGATGCAAGAACAAGTCCGCAGTCATCGGTCATTTCGGGACGCTCATTTTCGGGAAGTGCAAAGTAATCGTCATAAGCTTTTCTTACAATCGAATACTTGAACGACTGCGGAGTCTGTCCCATATAAAGCTCCTTACGAGCAGGGATAGAATCAAGAGTTTCACCGTCAACGCTTCTTATGATTGTGTCGTGTGCGGGAACAACTGTGTCGCAAGCACCGAACTCACGCACCTTCATAATGTTTTCGTTGATAATCTTCTGCGAAATAAGCGGTCTTGCAGCATCGTGAATGATAACATAATCGTCATCACCGCAGACATCCTTGATAGCATCAAGCGCATTGAGAGAAGACTCCTGTCTTGAAGCACCTGCATTGGCAATCCAACGCACCTTGCGGACGTCGTACTCCTTGAGCCAGAGTGAAAGGTCATCCTGCCACTCTTTAACGCATACAACGCAGATTGCATCAATTTTTTCATTTATTTCAAAAGCTTCGAGTGTATGAATGATTACAGGCTTTCCGTAAATATCAATAAACTGCTTCGGTCTGTCAACCATACCCATACGGCTTCCCGAGCCGCCTGCAAGAACAACAGCTATATTCATAAAACATTACCTCACTTTAATTTTTTACCTCTAAAATTATACTATACGCAAACTTCTTTGTCAATAAAGCTGTGTGTATATTGCGGTTAGTAAAATAATGTGCTATAATTGGATCAAATAAATAATTGGGGGATTCAATATGCAGGAACGTGCAAAACAATCCGTTTTAAGCAAATCAGTAATTGTCCTGATCGGTGCATTGCTTATGGGCTTTCTCTGGCGAGTGAGAGGTACTCACGGCTGGGGTTCATCGTGGGGACTTCTTAACGCAGGTATCGTTTTCATTCTTTTCATCACAGCGGCAATCGGTGACAGAAAAAAGATGAACTTTGCCTGGACAGCACTTACATCACTTTCTTTTATGATTACCGTACCTGCCTGGGGCACTTTACTTCAGCAAATTACAGGTGTTCTCAACCTTGATGAAGGCTTTGCTTACATATCGCCCTGGTCAGGCGTATTTATGATGCTGTGCCTCGGTTTCGGTGTTGCATCGGTTTTCGGCGTTATGCTCGGAAGAGGTTTCAGCAATAAGCGTTGGAAATTCCATCATGTTATAATCCTTGTTGCCGTCTTCTTTGCCGCTTACTACATCGCAATGGCAACGGTTTCTCATTGGATTCTTAAGCTTGTTCAACCCGAATCAGTAACAGTTTTTGTCAATGAACTCAGAAGCGTCGGCATTAATGACAGCGCATATAAAGTGTTTATGCAACACTTTGACAATGATGCCTGGGCAAAGAAGTTCACAATGGAAGCACTTGGCAGAACAAGTGTTGCAGGCAGAAACTATTTCCAGGAAATTATGACAATTTCTTCTGCGGTAAGTGCAGTTGCGGTTTTGCTTACCGCAAGATTCATTATCAAGGATAAGCGTGCCGCCAATATAGGTTTTGTTACCTGCTGTGCATTTGCTTTTTCAATCACGGTTTCCGACCTGTTCTTTTATTTCGGCAACGGCGGATATCATATGCTTCAGGGTAACCTTCTTCCCGATAATTTCGCGCCATGGTCACTCTGGGAGTATTTCACAGGCTTCATCGCAGGCGGAATTATTACCGCTTTCCTTGTAAATCTCAAGCCGCAGGATGACTTCTGCGAAATCGCATTTGGTAAGCTGCCTGAAAAAATTGCAAATATCGGCACCTTCCTTCTCGGCTTTATCGGTATGATAGGTATAACTATTGTACGTCCCGTACTTGAGCGTTTCGATCACTCGGATAATATGATTATTTACACGGTTATCGCAGTTGTTGCAACAATCGTAATTGTAGCTATCCTTGCGAAAAAATTCGGCATCGCATTGCAGGAAGTATCCTATGAAAAATTCTGTACTTTCGCTCTTCCCTGTTTTGTTCTTTATATCTTCACGGCATATATGTTTATCGGATGTGCCGAATATCAGAACTTTATGGATCTTGGTGCATTCCACAACATCCTTGTTACGGTATCGTTTGCTCTTGTAACAATCTGGAGTGCCGCAAAAATTATAAAAATCAGTAAATAATAACTGTAGCGGGGTAGTTTTCTACCCCGCTGTTTTTTAAAGATCGTCTGCATCCTGAATCGGTCTGCCGCCGTCCTCCGGGTTTCCCGTATAGCTGCCTAAAACATCAAAAACGTCATTCTCACCTGCAGTTTCCCATTCCTCGATAATGGACTCCACAAGCGGTGACAGTTTCCTCGGCTTCTTTGACTTTTTATCCTTCTTTTCCATACTTTCACCTCCGTGTTTATTATCTGCCGTAAAAACACTTTTATTGACACGTAGCTGAAATTAATGTATTATTAGTTTCGGAAATTTGAAAAACTGAGGTAAAAATAAATGAAAAAATCACTTTGTATTCTGCTTTGTTGCATTCTGTCGTTGCTTACGTTTGCCGCTTGTGAAAAAGGAGAAGGTGTACCTTTTCTTACAACCAAAAGTGCATCCACGACAACCGTAAAAAACACCGCAACGGTAACTTTCCCCGAGGGATTCACTATCATTCAGATTGCTG
The DNA here is from genome assembly GCA_045533625.1 of Acutalibacteraceae bacterium. Lineage (GTDB taxonomy): Bacteria > Bacillota > Clostridia > Oscillospirales > Acutalibacteraceae > CAG-488. The sequence goes on from JAZSID010000109.1 coordinate 12,246, forward strand.
AAAGGCTTGAAGCAAACGGTGTCTGCTCCAAGGACGATTTCCTTAAAGTCTGCAACGAGCCGTACGAAGGAATAACCGTTAACAACCCCGACGAGCGCGTTTTCCTTCTTGAGGGTTATGTTTTCCCTGACACGTATGAATTTTATCTTAATTCCGACGCAAAGAGTGTGCTTAAGAAATTTATCGACAATTTCAACGATAAAATCACTCCCGATATGAAGCAAAAAGCGGTTGAGCTCGGAATGACGCTTGATGAAATTATCACACTCGCCTCAATCATTCAGAAAGAGTGTGACTTTGATATTACCGAATGTGCAAATGTTTCTTCAGTTTTCCACAACAGACTTAAAAGTCCTTCATTCCCAAAGATTGAAAGCGACGTTACAACATTTTATATCAAAAACAGCCTTGGTGACTACCTCGGATACCAAAAGGATGCGGAAGGCAACGGACTTCCGCTTGAAAAGCAGAGTGACGAAATCAAGCGTTACATGAACCTTTACAGCACATATTACTGTAAAGGACTTCCCGCAGGACCAATCTGTAACCCCGGTTTAAAGGCTATAACGGCAACTCTCAATCCTGCAGAAACAAAGTATTATTTCTTCCTGACTGATCCGACAGGCGTTGATTTCTACTATGCCGAAACAATTTCCCAGCATCAGAAAAACGGCAAAACAGCAGGATTGTTTTAAATGTAAAAGAGGCAAAGACAAAGGTAATATTTTCTTTGATATTTTTCCAAAAATGTTTAAAATAAACGTTGCATTTTCCTGAAATTCACGTTATAATAAAATAATTTAAAAAATCGACACAGTTGAGGAGGATTTTGAATGACTTTTGATGAGAAATTCGGTAAAGAAGGTCTTACGTTTGACGACGTGCTTCTTATACCTGCTGAATCGGACATTTTGCCCAAGGATATTGATATTTCGACGAAGCTCACTTCGAAGATTACACTCAATACTCCGATTATGACTGCTGCTATGGATACAGTTACGGAAGCTCCGATGGCTATTGCAATCGCTCGTGAAGGCGGTATCGGTGTTATCCATAAAAATATGCCCATGGAAGTTCAGGCACAGGAAGTTGACAAGGTTAAGCGTTCTGAAAACGGTGTTATTTCTTCACCCTTCAGCCTTACACCTGACCACTATGCTTACGATGCTGAAAATCTTTGCAGAAAGTATAAGATTTCAGGTGTGCCTATCTGTGACGAACAGGGCAAGCTCGTTGGTATTCTTACAAACCGTGATATGCGCTTCATGACTGATTTCAACATCAAAATCAGTGAAGTTATGACTAAGGACAACCTTGTTACTGCTCCCGTAGGCACAAACCTTGAGCAGGCAAAGGCAATTCTTATGAAGCACAGAATTGAAAAACTCCCCTTGGTTGACGACGAAGGTTTCCTTAAGGGTCTTATCACAATCAAGGACATTGAAAAGAGTGTTCAGTACCCCAACTCTGCAAGAGACTCAAGAGGCAGACTTCTTTGTGCAGCTGCTCTCGGTGCAACATCTGACGTTCTTGAAAGAGCTGCTTGCCTTGTTGAAGCAGGTGTTGATATGTTCGTTCTTGACTCTGCACACGGTCACAGCAAGAATATCCTTAAGGCTATTGAGAAAGTTAAGGCTGCATATCCCGAAATTTCACTCGTTGGCGGTAACGTTGCAACAGCTGAAGCTACAGAAGCTCTTATTGCTGCAGGTGCAGATGCTGTTAAGGTTGGTATCGGCCCCGGTTCTATCTGTACAACACGTGTTGTTGCAGGTATCGGTGTTCCGCAGATTACTGCAGTATTTGACTCTGCAAACGTTGCTGCAAAGCACGGCGTTTCAGTTATCGCAGACGGCGGTATCAAGTACTCAGGTGAAATCGTTAAGGCTATCGCTGCAGGTGCAAGTGCAATTATGGTTGGTTCACTCGTTGCAGGTTGTAAGGAATCACCGGGCGAAACAGAAATCTACCAGGGCAGAAGCTTCAAGGTTTACCGTGGTATGGGTAGCCTTGGCGCTATGGCAAACGGCAGTAAGGACAGATACTTCCAGGAAGACAACAAGAAGCTTGTTCCCGAAGGAGTTGAAGGTCGAGTACCTTACAAGGGACCTGTTGCTGTTACAATCTATCAGATGCTCGGCGGTCTTCGTGCAGGTATGGGTTACTGCGGATGCCACAACATTGAAGAGCTCAAGACAAAGACAAAGTTTGTCCGCATCACAAACGCAGGTCTTATTGAAAGCCATCCTCACGATGTTTTCATCACAAAGGAAGCTCCCAACTATTCAAATTCAAAATAAGATACACTTTAAAAGCCTTGCCAAAACGGCAAGGCTTTGCTGTTTATAAAAAGAAATGCGACAGGACTTCGAAAAATCCTGTCGCGTTTTTATTATACAAGGTCTTTATACTGATATGCTCTTACGTAATCAACAACAAAGTCTGCGGAAAGATTTTCGTTCTTTGTGATATCGCCTGCCCACGAATCGGGATCGGGCTGACCGTTTGAACCGCCGACTTCAACTGAAAGAACAAGATATTCAGGGCTCTGTGAAATACCGAAGTCTGTTCTTGCTGTTTCCTTGCCGTTGATGTAGAAGATGTACTCGTTTTCGTTCCACTCAAGACCGTAAGTATTGTACTCCTCGTAAGGATTGTTTGCTTCGTAGATACCCATTTTACCGCTTACCATATCAGCACCGTATCCGTCATAGTAAACATTTGAAGAAATGTAGTTACGGAAAAGGCTCTGATGATAATACGGAGATTCATAAATATCGATCTCTGCACCGTCTGCCGGAGAACCGTCAACATTTTCCATTCCTCTTGAATTCATCCAGAAAGCTGACCAAAGGCCTGCGCCCTTAGGAAGAATACAACGTACCTCAAAGTAACCGTATGTCTGCTCGTGGAGATCACGGGTGTACATCATATAGCTGTAATAACCTGCAGGACCGTCGCCTGTACCCTCTTCAAGATACTTTGCATAAATATGAAGATTGCCGTCCTTAACCTCTGCAAGGTCAGAGTGGATGTAACCACCCTTACGCATAACTGCTCTTGTGATGCCTCCGTAAACACCCTTCCATCTTTCGGCGTCGATTGCGTCACCGTCGAATTCATCACTCCACACGAGTGTGAAATCGTCAAGATTCACTTCCTTCTTGCCGAAGGTAAGACCCGTAAGGTTAGTAATCATACCTGAAATTGTCATTATGATTGCCATTATGTAAGCTATAACTGTTTGCATAAACGAACCTCCCTGATGTTTTAAAATTTATTAATCACCAAGCAATCCGTAGTATCTGCCCATCCAATAAGGAAGAAGGAAAACGTACGGCATTGCTGTTGTTGATGCGTTTGCACCTGATGTGCCGGGAAGTGTGCTTGTTTTATTGGTGCGCTTGCTGTTGATGTCAACAAATTCTTCAGCACCTGAGTCGCAAATACACTGGTTACCGTCATAGTTTACAAGAAGTCTTGACCAATACTCAACAGGATACTTGAGCTGTGCAGGTACGCCTGATTCTTCCTGCTCCGTATCCCATACGATATCCTTACGGTAGCTGTTGTAAACAGGCCATCTGATAAAATCAAGATTCATTTCCGAAAGTGACTTTGCAGCCTCCTCGATATCGCAGTAATTGTTTGTCAATGCACCGTAGACGATATTGAAGAACGGTGAACGTTCAATTCTTTCGTATGCCCAGTGATGAGTAAGACCCATCTTGTAGATTTCTGTCTGTGCAGCATTGTCTGTATAAACAAGAAGCGGATAGATATTTACAAAGTCAAGCTGATCGTCGATGTGTGCAACGTGGCCGTCCTCACACTTGTACTGAATAAGGTTCATTGCATAGTGGTGCTTCTTGATAAGCATTTCGTAAACCTTTTCGTACTTTTCGTCACCTGTAACGTGGTATGTTGTCTTGAGGAAAGAAAGCATTTCGAGGGAATTTGTACCGCGCTCATAATACCATCTGTCGTCATTATTGAGAAGGTCGGGTTCCCAGTTTGCCCATGTTGTCGGGATTCCGTCAACGTCTGTAAGGTGGAAATTGTTATCAATAATGTGGTCTGTAATCTTCTTTACAACTTCTGCAATCTTTTTCTTTTCTTTCTTGTCTGCAACAAGGTCAAAGTAGATGCCGTATGCGAAATAGTGACCTGTCATCTCGTCGCTTGATGTTTCGCCGAGCCACTCACAGTCGGGGTTGTCCTCGCAGATGTGCCACTCTTCACGGTTGCCTGTGCCGAAGTTTTCTTCATAAGAATAACGTGTTGCACGTGCGGTAAAGCCCTCTCTGCCTGTAACTTCCGTGAGTTTAATCATAGCTTCGACTGCACGTTTTGCATTTTTCTTTGCCTGCTCGTCACCTGTTACCTTGTAACGGAAGCACTGACTTGCACAGTAAAGGCCTGTGAAAAGACCGTCGTTGTCAGAGTTAGGAAGCCAACCTGAATCAAGGTCACCGTACTTACGGAGAGCTCTGTCAACCTGATATCCTTCGTTTCTTGTAAAGTACTTTTCATCAAGCTCGTCAATAAGAACAGCTTTATCTGCAAGTGTCATTGTCTTTGCAGTGATGTAGCTGATACCTCTCGGTGTTACAGCAGCAATTGTACCCTTATCCGAAACAGTAATCTTTGTAACTGTCGGGTGAAGGAGCCATGCGCCGTATGAATAATACGAAAGCTTGCCCTCAACAAGAGTGATGATACCTGTGCTTGTTGCAAAATATTTCTTGCCGTCAGCAGCAAAGAACATATCGTTGATTGCTCCGTCAGGAACAGAATAAAAATCGTTACCGTTGAGCCAGTAGCTTCTGCCGTCGTAGATATTAAGACCGTCGTCAGAACCGACCCAAAGATGTCCGAGTGCATCAAGAGCGATACAGTTGATTTTCTTGCTGAGTACGCCCGTAACATCGGGAAGAAGCTCCGACCAATGGCGGCGTTTACCCTTCATTGAAAGAAGGCCCTCAACAGTTGAGCCGACGAAAACAGTTTCAGCGTACTTTGCTTTGTTATCAAGTGCTGCAAGGCAGATTGTTGCTTCAGGCACATCTACGATTCGTACAAACTCTTCACCGTCAAGTCTGTAAAGAGCATCCCCTGTGATAAGCCAGAGTGAACCGTCAAGTGCAACCGAAATATCAACAACGGGAGCATCAAAATCCTGAATTTTCTTTGCCTTACCCTTTTTTATTTCAGCAAGTGAATTGCCGATTGCGGCATAGAGCTTGCCTTTTCTTGTAAAGAGATTTGAAGCCTTGATCGGAAGAAGCTTTGTCTTACCGTCGGCATATTCAATTATGCCTTCAGGCTGTGCGATATAAAGTGCTTCGCCTTCGAATGCTACTGCTAAAACATTTTCAACGTCAACACCGTTTTCAGCCGTGATAAAAACTTTATCGCGCTGTGTAAATTCACCAAGATAAAAAGTCGGTTTTTTCATAAACATTTTCCTTTTCTGAAAAATTCGGTAATATTTACCGTGTACACATTGAAGTATACCATAAGAACGAAACTTTGTCGATAGTGGATTTTTCGAATTATACTTGATTTTATGCCTAATCGTGTTACAATATTTTCATATAAATCAAAAGGACTGATTAGGATGAAAAAACTTCTTTCTGCTTCCGTTATGTGTGCGGATTTACTTAACCTTGAAAAATCCGTTAAAGAGCTTGAAAGAGCAGGAATTGACCTGCTTCACCTTGACATTATGGACGGTTGCTTCGTGCCGAATATCACACTCGGTTTTGATATGATTAATGCAATAAAATCGATAACAGACATCCCCCTTGACGTTCATATGATGGTGAACAACCCTGCGCAGTTCATCGATATGATGAACCTCGGCAAGGATGATTACCTCTGCATTCACTACGAAGGTGACATCCACGCACAGCGTACGCTTGCAAAAATCAAAGACAAGGGCATTAAAGCAGGTCTTGCACTCAATCCGCAGACACCCGTTTGTTGTTTTGAGCATCTTGTTGATTACCTTGATATGGCACTTGTTATGACAGTAAGCCCCGGTTTTGCAGGGCAGAAAATCTTTGCAGGCGCAAAAGAAAAAGTTGCAAAAACAAGAGAATTTCTTGACACTCTCGGCAGACCCGATATCCCGATTGAAGTTGACGGTAATATCAGCCCTGCAAACGGTGCTATGCTCAGCAAAGTCGGCGCTGAAATCTTCGTCCTCGGCACAAGCAGTCTTTTCATTAAGGATAAGGATATGAAGGAATCTGCAGAAAGCTTCAGAGCAATTCTTTAATCAAGGTGATATTATGTATAAAAATATCCGTGCCGCTGTTGTCGGCAGTATCAATATGGATATAATCCTCAATATGGAAAATGTGCCCGATGTCGGTGAAAACATACTCGGCACAAGCTACGGTTATGCTTGCGGAGGTAAGGGCGCAAATCAGGCAACGGGACTCGCAAGACTCGGCGCACAGACGAAGATGATAGGCAAGGTTGCAGATGATGCAAACGGCAGAAAGCTTGTTGAGAACCTTAACAAAAACGGCATTGATTCTTCATGCGTTGCAACAGACGGTACACAGACGGGAATGGCGGCAATCATCATTGACGGTGAGGGCAGAAACCGCATCGTTGTTTATGAAGGTGCGAATGCTGAAATGAATCCGGAAGTTGCCGCAGATTGTATTGACGACAGCCTTGACCTTCTGCTTGTACAGTTTGAAACAAGCGAGGATGTTGTTGTTGAATGTGTTAACAAGGCTATCAGCAAGGGTATTTTAACCGTCATCGATTGCGGACCTGCAAAAAACTTCAATCTTGAAAGAATGCCGGGTGCAACCATTATCTCCCCTAACGAAAACGAAACCGAGGCACTTTCGGGAATCTTCCCTTCTGACGAAGCTTCTGTTCTTGAAGCTTCAAAAATAATTTTCAAAAGAAGTAAGGCGAAGTATGTTGTACTCAAGCTCGGCTCAAGAGGCTGCAGTGTATGGGACGGTGAAAAGCTGAAGCTTATCCCGACATACAGAAGCAAGGTTGTGGACACAACAGCCGCAGGTGACTGTTTTACGGCTGCACTTGCACTTGAATATAAAAAATGCGGTGATATTTATGCCGCATGCGATATGGGTAACAAAGCAGGCAGTATAGCCGTCAGCCGTATGGGTGCCGAAAGCTCAATGCCGACAGTTGATGATCTTTTGAATTTCAAAGAAAGTGAATAACATAATATTTTCAAACAGGAGTGATTTGTTTGACAGAGCTTTTGGTTAAACTTTTTGTAAAAGACAGTGACAATGTTTCGAATCCGAAAGTAAGGGGCAGATACGGTATACTCAGCGGCTGTGTGGGTATTGCGGTAAACGTTATTCTTTTCCTTGCTAAATTCCTTGTAGGTACAGTTACAAACAGTATCGCAATTACTGCGGATGCCGTCAACAACCTTTCAGATGCAGGCTCATGCGCGGTTACGGTTTTCGGCTTCAAAATGTCAAGCAAGCCTGCAGACGAGGACCATCCCTTCGGTCACGGAAGAATTGAATATATAACAGCAATGGTTGTTTCGTTCATCGTTCTTTTTATGGGCTTCGAGTTGCTGACACAGTCGATTGATAAAATCCGCAATCCCGAAGACGTCACATTCAACCTTGTGGGTGCAATAATTATCGCTGTTTCAATTTTCGGCAAGCTCTGGCTCGCTCTTTTCAACCGCAAGTTAGGCAAAAAAATCAACTCTCCTGCAATGACAGCTGTTGTCGCAGACAGTTTAAGTGATATTGCCGCAACGAGCGTTACTCTCATCGCTCTTATTCTTTCAAATTTCTTTCCGTCACTTCATATTGACGGTTGGCTCGGTATAATCGTTGCAGGATTTGTCCTTAAAGCAGGTTACGGAATTTTCAAAGAAACTCTCAATTCTCTTATCGGCGAGCCTCCCACGAAAGAAACCGTAGAAAAGCTTGAAGCAAAAATTTTATCTTATGAAAACGTAACAGGCATTCACGACCTGATTTTACATAACTATGGGCCTGACAAATTTTTCGGAAGTGTTCACGTTGAGATGCCGTCGGATTTTGACGTTTTGTATTCACACGACATTATAGACAACATCGAAAGAGATGTTATGGCTGAATTCGGCATTCTTCTGAGCATCCATTACGACCCGATTGAGGTCAACAATGCGAGAGTGAATGAGCTTAAGGTTATCGCAGAAACAGCTGTAAAAAGAATCGGCGAAGAGCTGACGATTCACGACTTCAGGGTCGTTGACGGTCCGAGCCACACGAACCTGATTTTTGATGTGGTTGTGCCAAGAAAGTTTCCTCTTTCAAACGACGACCTTATGGCTGAAATTTCGTCTGAAATTTCCAAAAACGGAACGAATTTCTTCACCGTCATGAATATAGAATATGCTTTTGTGTAAACTCAACAAATATACCCTCATTTTTTGAAAGATATTTTTCGTGAAAAATAACCGCTTTTCACTTTAAAAATTTTGTCAAATATAGTACAATGTTAGTGCATTGTTCATAATGCTGTGGACAAGCCTATAACTATTAATGCGAAGGTGGAACTGATTATGAAAAACATGTCAAGTTACGACACAATTCCTGTCGGTCAGCTCGGTATTATTGCTTTACCCGGTTGCGAGGAACTTGCCGCAAAAATTGACCATTATCTTAAAACGTGGCGTTACGAAAGAAACAGCGAGCATAAGGACACCCTCGCTTTTGCAGGCTATGAAAAGGACACATACATTGTTGATATCAACTTCCCCCGTTTCGGCACAGGTGAAAGCAAGGCTGCTCTTAAGCAGACTGTCAGAGGTTACGATATTTTCATCATCTGCGACTGTTTTAATTACGGCGTAACATACAAAATGTACGGTATGGACGTTCCGATGTCTCCGGACGATCATTTTGCAAACATCAAGCGTGCAATCAGTGCAATCGAAGGCAAGGCAAAGAGAATTTCAGTCATTATGCCTATGCTTTACGAAGGCAGACAGCACAAGCGTTCAAGCCGTGAATCTCTTGACTGTGCAATGATGCTTCAGGAGCTTTACAATATGGGCGTTGAAAACATCATCACCTTTGATGCTCACGACGCAAGAGTTATGAACGCAATTCCTCTTTGCGGATTTGAAAGCGTTTCTCCTGCTTACCAGATGATCAAGTCAATGGTTCGCAATGTTGACGATCTTTCACTTGATAAGGACAACCTTATGATCATCTCTCCCGATGAGGGCGGTATGTCACGTTGTATCTTCTATTCAACAGTTCTCGGCGTTGAGCTCGGTATGTTCTACAAGCGCCGTGACTATTCAAGAATTGTTGACGGACGCAACCCGATCATCGCTCACGAATTCCTCGGTGACAATGTTGCAGGCAAAGATGTTATCATCGTTGACGATATGATTTCTTCAGGTGAATCAATGATCGAAGTTGCAACAAAGCTTAAGGAGCTCAAGGCTAACAGAATTTACGTATTCTCCGCTTTCGGTCTCTTCTGCAACGGTCTTGAAGGATTCGATAAGGCTTACGAAGAAGGACTTATTTACAGAGTCTTCACAACTAACCTTATCTATCGCAGACCTGAACTCCAGGAAAGAGAATGGTATGTTGAAGTTGACCTTTCAAAGTATATTTCATATATGATTGATACTCTCAACCACGATACATCAATCGGCGAGCTTCTTGACCCGGCTGATAAGATCAACGCTCTTCTTGAGAGAAAAGGACTTAAATAAGATTAAAACAATAAAAGCAGAGCTTCGGCTCTGCTTTTTACGTTTTTATGTACATTTCAGAAATAAAACAAATTAATTGAAATTTTGCACAAAAAAAGATGCTTCTTTTTTATTCCATAATTCCCAAAATATATTGATTTTCTGCAGAATAAATGCTAACATTTCAAGTGAAGTGTTTGTTTTTAACGCTTCATTCAGCATAAACTAAACAATATACCCACGTACCTACGGAGGTGCAAAGCATGACAATTTTTAATTTCATCTCTCTTTTCGGCGGACTTGCTCTTTTTCTTTTCGGAATGAGCACTATGTCGGGCAACCTTGAAAAGACAGCCGGCGGTAAGCTTGAAAAAATTCTCAGAGTTATGACGGACAAGCCGATCAAAGCCCTGTTTCTCGGGGCAGCAATTACAGCAACAATTCAGTCCTCATCGGCTGTAACTGTTATGCTCGTCGGTCTTGTTAACTCAGGAATTATGCAACTCAGTCAGGCTGTCGGCGTAATTATGGGTTCAAACATCGGTACAACGGCAACGGCATGGATACTCAGCCTTGCAGGTATTGACAGCGAAAATGTTTTCGTCAACCTACTCAAGCCTTCGTCCTTTGCTCCGATAGTTGCTTTCATCGGCGTTCTTATGACAATGGTTTCAAAGAAAAACCGTACCAAGGACATCGGCGGAATCTGCCTCGGCTTTGCAGTGCTTATGTACGGTATGGAAATGATGAGCGACGCAATGGATCCGCTTGCAGAAATGGAAGGTTTCCGCAACCTTATGGTTATGTTCAACAACCCGATTTTAGGTGTTCTTCTCGGCGTTGTTATGACCGCTGTAATCCAAAGTTCATCAGCAACCGTCGGTATTCTTCAGGCTTTGTCACTTACGGGGGCAATTTCTTACGGAATGGCAATCCCCATTATTATGGGACAGAATATCGGTACTTGTGTAACTGCACTTCTTTCAAGTATCGGTGTTTCCAAAAATGCTAAAAGAGTTGCCGCGGTTCATGTCTATTTCAACCTCATCGGTACAGTAATATGGCTCACTCTCTTTTACGTTGTAAACATGTTTGTTGATTTAGCCTTTGTTGATTCAGCTATTGAACCTGCAGGTGTCGCTGTTATTCACAGCATTTTCAACGTTGCAACAACAGTTTTGCTTTTCCCGTTTTCAAAGCTTATCGAAACGCTTGCAAGGAAAACTGTTAAAGACAAAAAGGCAACGGGAAAGAGCGCATTCATCGACGACCGTCTTCTCAACTCCCCTTCCCTTGCGGTTTCAGAAAGTAAGAACTACACAGTTCAGATGGGACAGACAGCGATTGAAGCATTGCTTAATTCGATCTCACTTGTGGATAAATTTGATACAAAAATCGTCGATAAAATCATTGAAAGCGAAAAACAGCTTGACGATTATGAAGACAAGCTCGGAACCTTCCTTGTTAAAGTTTCAAGCCACGACCTTACGGACGCCGACAGCAATATGGTCTCAACCCTTCTTCACGCTATCGGCGACTTTGAAAGAATCGGTGACCACGCAGTAAACATTGCAAAGGCGGCACAGGAAATCAACGACAAAGAGATTAACTTCTCCGAAAATGCAAAAGCTGAGCTTAAGGTTGCAACGGATGCAATCAAAGAAATTCTTGAACTTACCGAAAAAGCTTTTGCAGAAAACGATTTAGCCCTTGCAAAAAGAGTTGAGCCTCTTGAACAGGTTATCGATGACCTTCTTGCTGAGATTAAATCAAGACATATTGCTCGTCTTACAGGCGGTAAATGCACAATCGAACTCGGTTTTGTTCTTTCCGATTTGCTTACAAACTACGAAAGAGTTTCCGACCATTGTTCAAACATTGCTGTTTGTCAGATTCAGATAAGCAAATCTGTATTCGACACTCACGAATACCTTAACAACTACAAATCATCAGGCAGCGAAACGTTCACAACAAGCTTTGAAAAATACAAAGAAAAATACGTTTTGCCTGAAAGATAAAAAATTAAGAGCTATCTCCGCGGAGATAGCTCATTTTTTTACAATAATTCAATTATTCAACCGTGATATTAACTCTGCCGTTTGAAACAACTGAGAGAGTCAATGTGCCGCTTGCTGCGTCCCACTCTTCCTTGAGTGTTGCACCGTTTGTTCCCTGTGCGGAAACTGTCGGTTTTTCAGAGAAACCTGAAAGCTCAAATGTTGTTTCACGGAAATCTTTCGGATTGTTGCGTTTTCCGCCTGCCGCATACTCGCGCATAAACTGATCTTCAGATTCAAGGCCCGAACAAACTGCATCCGTATCAAGGCGGAGATTGCACATATCAATGTTTATCTTTCCTTCGTCCTCCTTGACAATCGCATAAGTGTGCGATTCCATATGAAGTCCGATGTCCTTACCACTGTCGGGCAAAGTATAATATACGCTCTGACGGGCATCAATCGTCTTGTTTTCGTTGCTGTTGAAAGCGTAGATATAATCATTTATATCAAACAAAACTCCGTCGCCTGTGTAAGTCTGTTCGTATCTCTTGTTAAAGAAATTCACTTTTATCGAATCGATGAAAAGGAACCTGAAGAAATAATTGAAATCGTTGAGTATGAATGCATCGGGAAGAACTTCCTTCGGGTTTGAGTAAATCGGAAGAATCGGCACTACATAATATCTGCCTGTTGACGGCACCCATGTCTTTGTGCAGTCGTTATAGATGTTATTGAATTCGATATTCTCCTGCCAGAAGGTGAAATTGTCGCAATACAAACCCTGAAGAATGTGTGCATCGTTGCCCTTGAGCGCAGGAGAAACCGGATTAAGCATTTTATAGGCAACCTTTATCTTTTCCTTAACCTGTTCTTTATTGGGTACTGAGCCGTTCAGGGCAAGCTGATAGAAAGGATAAAGCACTTCATAGAATGTCGGAGTCAAAACAACCTCACCGTCAACGAAGTGATAAAGACCGCCGCGACTGAACATACCCTCAATCGCAAACACTGTAGCTCCGGCTACCATATCCGCTATCATATCGATTCCGAAAAGTGCAGGCGGATACTTCGCCGTTGTAATCGGGTCGGGTTCGTTCGGTGCAACACCGAGGTCATCGTATTCGATGAATCCCTCTTCATACCAGAGGAAGTTTTCAAGGTTTACGCCCCAGTTTCCGCAGACGTCATCAAGCCAACAGCCTAAAATATTAGACTGTGAAGCAAAGTGTCTGCCGTGACCGTTATGCTTATCCATAATAATTACGTTTTCCGTATTGCTCTTAAGAAGGTCGTAAAGCTCCCTGTCCTTAAGAATGTGATTTACGTAATTATTCTTTTTCCAATAGATATATTCCATATCCTGCCAGATGAAAAGTCCGCCGTTTTCAGCACAGGCTTTTATACAGGATTTCATTCTTGCAAGGATATTTCGGTTAACGCCCATATCGTTTGTAACTTCGTCATAGGCTAGCTTTTCATTAGTTACACCGTTTGTTGAAAGTTCAACCTGAACAAAGCCCATAAGCGTTGTGTATTTTTCAAACAAAGCTGAAAGCTCTTCCTGTGTGAACGGGTCGCGCTGCTTGTTTGTACAGAAGCATTCTGACTGAAGAACCACCGGAATCTGTGCTTCTTCAAGAATGTCGAGAAGTGCGTACCAATAATCAAGCTGTTCCTGCGGCGTCATATATGCAGGACCTTCATCCATATAGATAACTGTGAAGTTTCTTATATCTTCAGGAAGTGCATAGTAAGTTTTGATTGCCGAATCTGCCGCCACTTCGGGTATATTCATATTGGCGGTCGGGCAGTTTCTTATCATAAACAAAGGATTTTCTTCGTCAACGTACATTCTGAGGCCGTCAACCTTTTTACGTGTCCTCGGTTGAGTTGACTGTATCTGCAAATCGGGCAGAACCGTACTCTGTGCAGATGCGCAAACCTCAAGCGGAAGTAAAACAAGAGTAAGCACAACCAATAATATACTTATAATTCTTTTCATAAAGCATCCCTACGAAAGTTATTTTATCATATAACGAATATTAATTCAACAAAAAAGGTACCGCTTTCGCGATACCTTTTACCTGATTATTTAATTGAAAGGATGCGGACTTCGATTTTATCGCGGTCAAGATAAATTCGTGTTATGCGACCTGATGCGATTGTAATCTGTCCCGTAATCTGCTCATCGTAGCCCTCGTATTCTTTTACCAAAGAATCCACGAAGCTTTCAACGGTAAGCTCCTTATCGGCTGAAGTTGCAACAGCATTTTCAAGAATTTTTCTTGTTCCCTTATCATTCTTTAAAAATTCGCCGATGCATATCGCCATCTGCTCAACGTCAATTGTGAAATTGTACGTCTTGCCCTTTTCTTTTGAATCTGACTTTTTAACCTTGAGAGCTTCGTCCGTAAGTCCTTTTTTGAGGAATTTTTCAACAAGCTTCATCGTTGTTTCATAATCAGGAAGCTCGATATCCATTTCGTAGTATGTTTTAAATTCCTTTTCCGCATTCGGAACCATCTGGCTGTTATAAAGCTCTGCAAATTCATCTTCGTCAATCTTTTCATTGATAACGGCATCCAGCACCTCAACGAAATTAAGGTTAATGCCGTAGGCTTCAAGCTCTGCCCTTGCTTCGGACCGGTAAATGATGTCGTCAACTTTACCGTAGTCCATACCGTCAATTTTGATCATACCTTTTGAAAGAGAGAAAATTCTTTCCTGAAGCTTGATTTCGAATTGACTGTCCGCAACGCCTTCGCCGAATCTGACATCAGCGGAATAAATCAACTGTTCCTCCGCGGTAAGCTTTGCATCAACTGCACCCGTCTGAAAAACGGTCTTCTTAAGAGCGTCAAAAGCAACCATCGGCTTGGATTTTGCCGAAACCGCTATTCCGAACACAATCGCAACAATGAGCACAACGGCAATAGGAACAAGCAACTTCTTTATATTATTTTTTTTCGGAGCTGCGCCCGTATTAGTCTGAGTCATATTCATTCTCCTAAACAATTATAGCTTCAGTTTATCATCATCCGCTGCGATTGTCAATTTATATCACATTTTTACTTTTGAATCGCTGACATTAATTGTATCACAAGAATTTGAAAGAGAAGACGTTCTGTGTGAAATAACAATTACACAGCTCTCTTTTGCAATTTCCTGCAACGCTTCAATAATTTTCTTTTCAGCGATTACGTCAAGTCCCGATGTTGCTTCGTCGAAGACAAGAATCTCACGTTTTCTTAAAAACGCTCTTGCAAGAAGCACAAGCTGAATTTCGCCGTCGGAAAGATTCGGACTTTTCGAATTGAACACCGTCTTATACCCGTCCTGGCGTCTTGTGATAAACTCATCTGCACCGCTGAGCTTTGCGGCACGCTGAATCTCTTCAAAGCTTACGTTCTCACAACCGTAAGAGATGTTGTTTTCAATCGTATCGTCAAAAAGAGTTGAACCCTGAACGATTATATTGAACTTTGAAAAATAGTCGTCCTTCTTTAACGAAGAAACGTCCTTTCCTTCAAAAAGTACCTTACCCTGCTGCGGCTGATAGAAGCCGAGAAGAAGCTTGATAATCGTCGTTTTTCCTGCACCCGTCATTCCTGAAATAACAGTTATTCCCTTTCTCTTAACACCAAAGGAAACGTCCTTGAGGATATACCGGCTTTCTTTATTATACCTGAACGTTACGTTCCTGAATTCGATATTTTGAGGAGATTCCGTCTTTTCGGGGATAACCTCGCCGTCTGTTTCGGACGAATCGATATCAAGAAAATCGTAAATCCTGCCTGCCGAAATAATTGCCGTGCGCAGAATTCCGGGTATCATCGAAAAATCAGTCGAAGAGCCGAAAAGCTTTCTGATATAAACAAACTGACACTGAAGTCCGCCGACGGAAAAACCGCCGTCTGCCATCATAAGTGCAGATGCAACCATCGCAAAAACGATGCAAAGCGACACAGAAAGTTCAGAAATACAATTCTGCAAAACAGAGAATTTCTGCGACTTTTCACTTGCCTTTGAAGTATCTTTTATCTTTTCAAGTAATGACTGTTTTCTTTCTTCAACCTTGCCTGAGTTCTGTAAAACTGCCAGACCGTTGTAAAACTCTGCCGCTTCGGAATAAAGTCCGCCCTTGTCCGACTGCTGTTTTGTTGCCGCCTTTTTCTCTCTTCTTTCGGAAAGCAATGTAAATCCGAAACCGAGAATGCAGAAAATAATACTGATTATGCCGACAGTAATATTAGTTATCAGCTGAGTTATGATTATTACTGCAAACGTAATTACGGGAGCAACAAATCTCATCAGAATAAGGTTGAGGCTCTGATTGAGTGCATCAACGTCCTGCGTCATGGCTGAAACAATTTTTCCGTGCTCTGCGCTGTCGATAAACGAAACAGAAAGTGAATCGTACTTTTCCATAACAGTTTTTCTGAGGTTTGCCGAGTATGAAGTGATAATATCACTTACGATATAACCCTGCAGAAGTGCAAAAACTGCGTTAGCAACAAAGAAAATTACCGCAGGAATTGCATACGGGATAATTTCACTGAACACGCTTCCGTCACCAAGACCGAGGAGGTACTGAATGATTGAAGATGCAAAAGCATCGATGATATCTCCGATTTTCTGTGGGAAGATGACAAACGTCACGCTGTACAGAAGAGTTACGACCGCAAAAAGAACGAGCTTTACTTTGTAAACAGAAAGACTTCTGAGCAAACGCTTCTGGATTTCTTTTTTATTTGCGCGGTCCTCAACTGTTTTCGAACCTGAATCAAACCGGAATTTAAATACTCCGCTTTTTTCATCATTCATGCGCGGTCACCTCCAATCCCTGCAAGGAGGCAAGCTCCCTGTAAAAATCTGAAGTTCTGAGCAGCTGCTCGTGTGTGCCCTGCGCTTCAATGCCGTTTTTATTGAAAACGATAACCTTGTCCGCCTCAATAAGGCTGTTTATACGCTGAGTTACAAGAATTACCGCCGACGTTTTTGAAAGCTTTCTGAGGCTTTCAAGGATGTTTTTCTCCGTCTGCACGTCAACAGACTTCATACAATCGTCAATTATATATATACCTGCTTCTTTTGAGAGTGCGCCTGCAAGAGAAAGTCTGCCGCGCTGACCGCCGCTTAAACGGTTACCGCCGTTTTCAAGAAGCATATTTTCGTTTTCAACAAAATCAACCGATGCCGCATTAAGTGCTTTCTTAACGGCATTTTTACTGTCCTCTGCCCCGTAAAGGAGGAGGTTTTCCTTAACACTTTTTGAGAAAAGCACAGGCTCGCTGAACGCGTAGGAAACACGCTTACGAAGGCTGTCTATGCTGATTTCTTCAAGCTTCTTCGAATCGATAAAGATTTCGCCGTCAAAGCTTTCACCACTACCCGTAAGAAGACCGAGAAGTGTCGTCTTTCCGCAGCCTGTCGGTGCGGCAATCGCCGTAATCTGTCCCTTTTCAGCTGTGAACGATACGTCAGAAATTCCGCCGTTTTCAAAGCGAAGGCCGACATTTCTGAATTCGACGGTATGTCCGCCGTTTTCGCTGAGCTTAAGTCCCTGCGAATTCGGTCTTTCGGGAATCGGCGTGCTCATAACTTCGCTGAATTTTCTGAACGAAACCTTTGCTCTGGGAGCAAACATTATAATCGCAACAATCGCAGTAAAAGCAGAAACGCTGATTACCGAATACTGCAAAAATGCGATGATATCGCCGATACCGATTCGTGAAGAAAGCAAGCTGTTACCCGAAAGAATTACCGTTGCGGCAACAACAAGGTTTGAAATGAGAGAAACTATGCTCAATCCCGTAAACACAGCCTTAAGAACGTAACTTTCATCCTTACGTACCTTTTCGGTAACATCAGAAAAGCGTTTGGTTTCAAGCTTCTGCGTTCTCATCGTACGGATTGTGTAAATTCTGTTTATTCCGTTCTTTACAAAACGGACAAGAAGTGCATAATTCTCCTGAAGATTGTCGTACTTCGGCAATGCCACCCTATAAAGAACGAACAGCACCGCAACAACGATAACAACCGTTGCAAGAACAACCATACTCAAAAACGGACTTATCGTAAAGGAAAGCAGAATACCGCCCACGCTGACAATCGGAGCGTAAAGCACACCCGACATAACGTAATTGATAACCGTGCCGATATTTGTTATATCGTCAGAGAAAACGGAATAAAGATCGTTATCGCAGATACGCTTCTGCTTTGAGGAAAACTCCGCTGTATGAAGGAGATATTCTTTTCTCAGTCTGCCTGTAACCGATGACGAAAGCTTTGCCGTGATTTTTCCCGTAAGGAAGATACAAAGAACCTGCAAAAGCACGCAGAAAACCATTACTGCACCTGTTTTGAAAATATATTTCTGCTGAATTTCATCACAGTCGATGCCTGCATCGTCATAAAAATACGAAACCGTAAAAGATGCAAGCTGATTTTTGAGCGCTTCGGGAGCATTCTGTGCCTTTTCGTAAAAGTCAAGAATTTCCTCTTGCGAAAAAGCTGAAAGCTCGTCCGAATACATATACAATGTACGAAGGCTTACCTTTTCAACCATATAGTTGATCTGCTCTGCTTCAACGTCAGGAGTTTTGCCCTGGGTGAGTTCAGTTATGATATAAAAGCCCGAAGTCATCGCGTTTTCGTAAATTCTCAAAACTTCGGCTTCATCGTAATCCTCGCGGAGATTGTAGACATCACCGTCTGCAGATTTTTCGTAGAAAGAGAAGAAAAGCTTCTCTTCTTCGTCAGGTATAATCTGTGAAAACAAATCAACTGCCCTTGTCTTCATTACTTCGGGTACAGGACTTTCGATACCCTTCTGCTGAATTCCGATGTTTATCATTTCGCCCATAAGATAGGGCACACTGAGGCTGAAAACAGCCTGGAAAATGAAAAGAACGGAGCAAAGGAATATTGCCGCCTTATGCGCACCGAGGTATTTTTTCAAAAACATATTCCTTTCACTCCTTTCAAAATTATCGTTTAAAATTAATATCCGTATTTTTCTTTGAATTCTTCTCTTGTATTTCTTGTGAGAAGCTTTTCGCCGTCAAAGATGAGGATGCAGTATGCGTGACCACACTTTTTGCCCTGTTCAAACCACTCTGCAAAAGCTCTCTGCATGCTTGTGTTTCTGGGAAGCTCGTGTACTCTTTTATGTGCATTTTCAACGCCGAAAACTCGCCACGCATCGCCAAAATCGTAAGTTCTTGTGATATCAAGCGGTTCGTAATCAAGAATAAATTCTCTTACCTTTGACTTTTCGGGAAGAATGTTGAGGTTGTCGGGATAAAGAAGCCATGAACCGCAGCAGACAACCATCGGTCCGCCGTTGAATCTGTCCTTGAAGAATTCATAAGCTCTCTTATAAGAATCCATTCGTGTTTCTTCATCAAGACTGCCGAGGTGTGACGGAATGTGCATACCGAGAACGAACTCACTGTCCTTAAGTACAATTCCGTGTTCATCGTAGTAATCCTCACAGAAATCTGCAAGCTCGTACTGGAATCTGCCAATGCCGAATCTTTCAAGGGTGTAGAACTGCTTGAACCAACCTTCAACAAAAGTTCCGTAAACACCGTAGTTTTCTTTACATTCAAGCATCTTGACCTTGAGGTCGATAATTGTGTTCCAATAAATATCCTCGCTGATGTTAGCTTTTTTGTATTCATTGAGCAAAGGCTTTGTGCAGTTGAGAAGAAGAACGAGCTTCACCGTGTGCTCGTTTTCACCGATCATCTCAGCAAGAGCCTTTACCTTATCCTTAAAAGCATCAAAGTTCTTCTTTTTGAGCCAATATGCTCTGTACATTGACTCGTAGAGCTTGTTTGCCTTTTCGTCTGCAAGAATTTTTTCTTCAACCTTTACGATAGCTTCTTTTGCCTCTGCAGGATATTCCTGCTTCTCCATAACGAGAAGTGCGTGCTTGTAATTTTTCATCGCTTATTTAACCTCCGGATCATAAACCATATAGTAATTATAAATTCTTTCTCTCTTGTAAAATTCTTCTTTGATTATTTTGAAACCGAGTTTTTCGTAGAAAGGAACATTATCGGGATTCTGCGTTTCAAGACCGATTTTGTAGCCCTGAGCAGTAAATTCCTCGATGCCTTTTAAAATCATTTCTTTTGCAATACCCTTGCCCTGATGCTTCGGGTCAACGAAAACAGGAGAAATAATCTTTGTTTTCTTTTCAAACACCTTTGAATCAAGATAACGGTAAGCCATAAGGGTTTTGAAAGTTGCATCTATGTAGTAACAAAGGAAAACCCAGTTAGGACATTTGAGGAAATCGATAACTGTGTATTCATTGTGTGCATCTCTCCAGACACAAAGAGCTCTGTTTTCGTCGTCAACGTAGAAAACATCGCAGTTGTTTGAAGAAGTAAGCCTTTCAAGAAGGAAGTGGTAGACGAACTTCTTTCTTCTTTCAACGTTCTTGTTTGCATAGCAATGCACGGGATCGTTGACAAAGCTTTCAGCCGCCATTCGTGCATAAAATTTCAATGTTTCTCTGTCAAGTTTTGTAACTCTCTTCATAGAAAACCTCATAATAAAAAAATAATCGATATATTATAGCATAAAGATTGAAAATTTACTATATAAAATTATAAATTAATTAAGGTTTTTGACAAAATAAAAAAACGTCCTTACGGACGCATCACGGAATATAAAAAGTGTTATAAAATTGAAATAACCCCTGACCGAATGTTTCTTTACACATTTGAGCCGGTCAAGGGTTATTTCTGTTCATTCTTGATATCTAACATCTTTTTATATACCTCTCTTTCTCGGTTTAGGAATTTCTTTAATAAAACGGAACTTTTATTTAAATGTTTTTACGGTTATTGATTAAATTCAAGTCACCATTGGCATTTAAATTTCTATTCTGATTTATTAAAGGCTTCAGCTCAATCTTTTTAAAACTCGTTTCAGTTTTGCTTAAAACTCTTTATACCACTTTCTGAGCTATCGTTATGAACACCTGGGTTTTAAGACTGACTTTTAACTTGTTTTAATCTGATCGGAGCTTTTAGGGTTTTACCTGTTCATTGGTATCACCTGTTCCTTTCTGTGTCTATAATATAACACAGATTCAAGCATTTTTCAATCCGCAATGTTCAATAAACTTAAAAGCCTCAAATTATGCAAAACACAGAAATGTTCCGGCAAAGCTCAAAAACCGTTGACACACAAGGGTTTATTGTGTTATAATATATGTGTTGGGCGGCTTGAGGACGCTCATTTTCTTTCTATAAATCAACGAACACCCGTCAATTCTGACGGGTGTTTTTTACATACTCATTATAGCATAAAATTTTTATAAAAACAAGACTGTTATTCGATAAAGCAATGAGCTATACTTGAAACAAATTCGTACTATTTTTCAGTTTGGAACTATTGAATATAACAACCGTTAGTGGTATAATTTTTCCATATGTTTTTTAATATTTCGGGAGGTTTATGCTATGTCTAAAAAAATCATTGTTGCAGGTCTCGGCCACGGCGGTATCGCTGCTGCTGCCCTTCTTGCAGATGCAGGTTACGATGTTACTGTTTACGAAATGAAGGCTGAGGGAACGCTCGGTTACGACTGGACAGATATCTTTGCGCCCGATGCTCTTAAAATCGCAAAAATCCCCATGCCTGACGAGGATAAATTTGAATACAAGGAAGATATGACCTTCGTTGCCCCTAACGGCACATCAAAGCTTTATCAGCACGTGCCCGAAAAAGAGCTTGAAATCAAAATGGAAAGAACGGACATATACGACCTCTTTATCAGAAACGCTGTTGACAAGGGCGTTAAGATTGTTTACGAATGTGAAGTGCAGAAGCCGATTATGCTCGGCAACCGTGTTGCAGGTATCCGCACTTCGAAAGGAGATTTCTTCGCTGACCTTATTATTGACGCTTGCGGTATGAATTCACCCGTTCGCCGCAATCTCCCCTCTTCACTTATGATTCAGAAAGAAATCACACGTCAGCAGAAGGTTACAATTTACAGAGCTTTTTATAACAAGGCAAGTGACGTTGAAGTCGCTGACAAGTTCAAGGTGCTTCTTCGTCCCGAAGGTGCAGAAAGCATTGCCTGGGTTGCTTCAGAAGAAGAACACACCGACCTTCTCATCGGCAGATTTGAAGATTATGATATGGAAGAAGTCGAACGCTTTGCAGAGTGGCTTCGCCCCGATAATCCGCGCCTCGGCACAGAAGTTGTCCGTGGCGGTCAGTTTGTTGAAATCCCCGTTCGCCATCCGCTTTCAGTTATGGTTGCTGACGGTTATGCCGCTATCGGTGACAGCGCATTTATGACAGTACCTCTTATAGGCTCAGGCATCGCAAACTCACTCAAGGCTGCACGCATCCTTGCAGAAACAGTTATCAACGATCCGACTCAGGGCTTCGGTGTTGAAGCTCTTTGGAAATATCAGGTGCTTTTCTTCAAGCACCTCGGTACGGGCCTTGCTCCGCTTGAGTGCATAAAGAATCTTATGTTTAAATTCACTCCCGAAGACCTTAATTATTGCTTTGATTCAGGTCTTCTTACAGATTACAACGTTACAATGACTGCTAACTTCGGCAGTTTCTATGACCTTATTGATTTCTTCGACGTAAATGACCTTCTCAACAAAGCAAAGCAGGCTTGCAGTGACATTACGTTCCTTAAGAAGTTTATCAATGCAGGAAACAAGATTTCACTCGTTACAGCGACCTGTCTTGCAATTCCGAGAAGATGGGACAGAAAGCTTGTTGAAATCTGGGCAAATGGTTACGATAAAATTTTTTAAATCAATAAAAATTCCCGCAAAGTAACCGCTGATTAAATCGGGTTGCGATTATCAGCGTGAAAGTTTTTTGTCAGGAATGATAAAAAACGCAGGCAATACTTTGCGTATTAACGAGTATTTTTGGCATTTCTGACGGAAAAGTTGCCGCTGAGAATTGGGACTTCGATTTAATCAGCGGTTACTATGGGAGGGATTATACTGAAAGCGGTCGATTTCAAAGCAAAAGCACATATTTTCAGAAACACCGGATTTATGCTTAAATGCAGCTTCAAAAGTGCACCTATTGCAACACTGCTTATTTACCTTGCGTACATAAGTGAAAATGTTTACTATGCCGTTGTTTTCAACGTTATGTTCCTGGAAACAGCTCTTTCAATCATCGAAGGAAACGGAACTTACCGTGAATTTGTCATCAAAATCGGACTTATCATTCTCGGCAAATTAGTCGTTGACCTTTTCGGATATATCGTTTTCCACCCCGTACGCGAGAAACAGGAAATCAAGCTCGAAGGCTACATAAACAGGATGATTTTTGAGAAAGCTCAGCAGGTTGAGCTCGGATGCTACGAAAATCCCGATTTCTTTGACAGTTACAACCGTGCAACCTGGGTTGTTGAAAAAGGAGCTTATAAAAGAATCATTGAAGGTTCTGCGTGGACAATCGGCTCTATTTTCAGCATAATCACCTTAGCAGTTTATCTTTATCAGATTGACCCGATTCTTCTCATCGTCCTTATCTGTCCTGCAATCGTTATGTATTTCCGCATCAAGCGAAACGGCGTTGAGTTTAAAAAAGAAAAGGAAATGACACCCTTTGAAAGACAGAAGGATTACACCAAAAGAACTGTTCTTCTCAAAGATTTTGCAAAGGAAATCAAAACAACAAGCATCTTCAAGGTTGTCAACCGCCGTTTCCAAGAAGCGGTTGATGCCAACATCAAATTAATAAAGAAATACGGTTGGAAAATTGCCGTGCTTGAAATGATCAGCGACTTTTTCGGTCAGGTTATTCCCATTGCCGGCGGATTCGGCTACGGTTGCTACCGTCTTATTGTACGCGGTGATATTCCGATTTCCGAATTTTCCGTTCTTGTTTCCGCCATCACAAACTGCAGAAACAAGCTCAATCAGCTCGGATATTATTTTACGATGCAACAGAAGCATTGCCTCTGGGTGCAGAATCTCCGCGAATTTCTCGCATACGAACCCAAAATTCAGGGCGGCGGAATCGAACCCGGAGAATTTGAAAGTATCGAATTCAAAAACGTTTCTTTCCGCTACAGCGGAAACAAGAAGAATACTCTCACAGATGTTTCGTTCAAAATCAACAAGGGTGAAAGCATTGCCGTCGTCGGTCATAACGGTGCAGGTAAAACAACCCTTTCAAAGCTTATGATGCGTCTTTATGACGTTGATGAAGGTGAAATTCTTTATAACGGAATCAATATCAAGGAATATGACCTTCTTAAATACCGTGAAAAGTTTGCAAGCGTTTTCCAGGATTACAGGATCTTTGCCATGACAGTTGCGGAAAATGTACTTATCCGAGAGGTTGACGAAAGCAACATCAGCCTTGCACAAAAGGCACTCCGACAAAGCGGAGTTTACGACAAAATCCTTACCCTTGACGAAAAAGAAAACACAATTCTTACAAGAGAATTTATCGAAGACGGTGCGCTGCTTTCAGGCGGTGAAAGTCAGAAAGTAACAATCGCAAGAATGTTTGCGAAGAATTTTGACATTGCAATCCTTGACGAGCCGTCCTCTGCGCTTGACCCCGTTGCTGAAACAAAAATGTACGACAGCCTTATGGAAGGCACAAAAGACAAAACCGTTATTTATATTTCACACCGTCTTTCAAGCGCGACGAGAAGCGACAACATACTTGTTTTTTCGAACGGTTACTTGACTGAAAGCGGCACTCACGAAGAGCTTATGACTCTCGGCGGTGAATACTGCGAGATGTTTACCTTGCAGGCATCGGGTTACAGAGAGGAGGAAAGCGACGATGAAGAATAAAACCAACGAAAAAACAAACAGCTTTAAAAATTATCTGTTCATTCTCAAATTCGTTCTGAAAAACTCACCGGGTCTCCTTTTTTCCCTTATGCTTTTCGACGTACTTTCAAACCTTCCGTGGATTCTTTCAAATGTCGTTTTGCTCAAGTACATCATTGACGTTGTAACCTCAGGTGTTGCACTTTACAGAATCGCCGTTGCGTGCATTGCTTTTGCGGTGGTCGTTGTTCTCGGCAACCTCGGCAGCACATTGTTCTACGAAGTCTACCGTCCGAAGCAGGTTGAAAAGCTTAATTACAAGCTTTATTCAATGATTTATGAAAAGGCGGCAAAAATGGACTTTCAGGCTTATGATGACCCCGCCTTTTACAATGATTTCGTTCTTGCGATGAACACTATGAGTGACCGTGTCAACAGTATACTTTCAAGCACGCGTGATTTCGTCACTCATATGGTTTCGATTATTTCCATCACAGCGGTCATTATTACCATTGACCCGATGTGCTTTATTTTCATCGCACTTTGCATCGGCATAATGGTACCCGTCGGAAAGCTGATTGCAAAAGTCAATGTTGAAAAGAAAACGGCGATGACTCCGCTTGACAGAAAGAATCTTTACTTCTCGCGTGTTTTCTATCTTCAGGATTACGCGAAAGAATTGCGTCTTAACCCTGCAGGCGAAATGATTGAAAAAAGATATAACGATAATCTTAAAGACCGTATTTTCACAATTTCACCGTTTCTTAAAAAGCAGTGGATTCTTTATTTCAGCCAGGAAAGCCTGCCGATGACTTTGCTTATCTGCCTCGGAGTTACACTTTTTATGGGCTACAAGGCAATTGTTACAAAGGAAATCGGGCTCGGCAGCTTTGCGGCAACGTTCAACGGTGTAAGCTCCGTCAGCAACAGCGTTTTCGCGATGACAAGCTGGTTTGCCCTTCAGGTCAGGGAAAACGGACTTTACGTTGAAAAGTTCAAAAAGTTTATGGCGACTGAAGAAAAAATCAAGGACGGTGACACGGTCAAAAAGTTTGACAAGCCCGTACCCATCAAGCTTGAAAACGTTTCTTTCACATATCCCGGCTGTGACGAGCCGACACTCAAGAATATCAATCTTGAAATCAAGCCTTACCAGAAAATTGCACTTGTCGGCTACAACGGCGCAGGAAAAACTACGCTGACGAACCTCATCCTCCGTCTTTACGACGTAACTGAAGGACAGATTACCGTCGGCGGCGAAAACATCAAAAATTGGAAGCTTCGTTCATACCACGATAACTATGCAGCTGTTTTCCAGGACTTCTCACTCTTTGGTGCGACACTCGGCGAAAACGTTGCGATGAACGACAGTCCCGACAAAGAAAAGGTGCTTGAGGCACTCAAAGAAAGTAGTTTCAACAAACAGCTTGACAATGGTGTTGACTCCATTCTTCTTCGCGAATTTGACGATGACGGTATTTCACTTTCAGGCGGCGAGGCACAGAAGGTTGCTGTTGCACGAGCATTCTACAAAGACTGTCCGTTTGCAATCCTTGACGAGCCGAGTGCAAACCTTGATCCCGTTTCAGAGTATTCTCTTAACGAAGCGATGTCACGTGCCGCAAAGGACAAGACGGTTATTTTCATCTCTCACCGTCTTTCAACAACTGTTATGGCTGACGTTATCTATATGCTCGAAAACGGAGAAATCGTTGAAAGCGGTTCTCACGAAGAGCTTATGGCAAAGAACGGCAAATACGCGTATATGTTCAACCTTCAGGCAGAAAAATATAAAGAAGAGCAATGAAATAATTGTAAAAAGGTTGTTGCACAAAAATGCAACAACCTTTTTTATATGCAAAAACTTTCAGAGTGGATAACCACATCAAGATGAATGAAATAAATTGACAAATTCGGGTTTGTAGGGTTCTTTGGTTTTGCTCAATCTTACTCTGTGGGCGTAGGGATGGGCCTCCCGGACCATCCGCAGATTCTGCTGAGTTAACGGACGGTCGAGGACGCCCGTCCCTACGTAGTTATTTTGAGATTGGGTTCGTAGAGCATGACGCTTGCGACACACCGCAATTTTTGCAGGATATATCGTCACGTTCTGATCAGCAAAAAAGCTGTTACACTCATCTGAGCGTAACAGCTTTTCTTTTATAAAATTATACCAAATCAAAAGACCAGTCGTAGTCTGTATACCATACACCTGCGGAGAAGCTTCTTGCACGGATTTCAACCTTATCTTCATAAACTTCGAATGTAAAGCCTGTGCCGTTTGCAATTCTGCCTCTTATTGTAAGATACATATACTGCGGAAGATTGATGCTGTGGAATGAGCCGTCGGATTCAACGCTGAGGTATCCGTAAACATCTTCCTGACCGGGTTTTGTGAAACCGCTGTGGATGTGACCTGTGATATAGAATACGTTGTCGTAAGACTTGAGGATTGCTTCTACCTCTGCTGACTTGTCGCCGATACCGCCGTCATCGGGCATAGGCTCGTCGTCACCCCAGGTTTCGGGAAGTCCGTGAGTTTCGTTAATCGGCCAATGGTTGATTACAAAAATCGGAAGACCGTCCTTTGAAGCCTTTTCCATTTCAGCGCGGAGCCACTCAACCTGCTCGTCGCTGACTGTTGCATAAACGTGGTCTGACTCACTGCCGAGGACGATGAAGGTATATCCGTTTACCTTTGTCGAGTAATAAACTTCGTCAATCTCACGTCCTGTGATTTTCTCGTTATACTCGATGAAATTCTCTCTTGAAAAATCATAACCGTCGTCTGTCCACGTATCGTGGTTACCCTGAGCAAGAATGATATTTTTTGCAGGAACATAATCTGCAAATGCTTTTTCAAGGTTTTCCCATTCTTCTCTTTCGCCGTGGTCTGTAAGGTCACCTGAGCAGATGAGTGCATCAAGAGGACTTGCAAACTCCTGCATATCCTGAAGACCGAAACGAAGCATATCTACTCTTGCTTTTTCTTCTGTCATATGAATGTCGGAAATCACAGCAAAATTCATTTTGCAATCGTCATAAAGAGGTTTTGTTTCTGCAGTAAAGTTACCGAAAATTCCGAAACTGAAAAAGTTCAGAACGGTAAGAAGAACAGAAAGAAAACCTTTGGTCAATGCGATAAATTCAAACATAATAACACCTTCCTTTAGAGATATGATATCAAATTATCTATATTTTTACAATAGAAAATAATTTATTTGCCTAAAAAAAGAAAATGTGATAGGATATAAAAAACAAACGAGGTGAGAAAATATGTTTTTAATTACAATAAGAAAGGTTCTGAGTATTGTCCTTTCTTTCATTTTCGGCTTTTTCACATATCCCGTAAGCTTTCTGCCGATTCTAAACGACACGGATTTTGAAATCTCCGTCGGTGATTTCAGTGAGGAAAGCATCGTTTTAAACGGTAAAAACGAAGCGATTTATTTTGACGAAGGAGCTTCTTTTGAGTCCGATGAACTCGTTCTTAACGGCAAAAAAACCTTTAGCTTCAACGACATCACTCACGGTTGGTATAATTACTACGGCATCTCTTACTCTTCAAATGCTTTTATCAAGGGCACTCTCACCTACCGTTGCGGTGCTGTTGAAAAGAGTGAAAATTTCTTCCTTGAAGCCGGAGAGAATATGAAGTTCTTCTCGTTCATCAATAACAGTCTGAACGGCACAAAAGCAAACGCAATCTGCAGCATTTCGTTTGAGCCTCTTGACAAAGAACGTGCGACTTTGAAAATCAACGGCATTTCTCTTTTTAACCGTGAAGTGCCCGATGAATATGTTTACATTCAGACAGATACATACAAAATTGGTGTAAACCTCCTCTGGGGCGGTGCACTCAGCTATATGGAAGACCTTAACTCCAACGTTGAGGCTGTTGAAAAGGACGGACGTATTTTTGTTGACACAGATGCAGGAAAAAGATATAACGCACCTGTTGTCAATTCAAACATAAACCTCATCAACAGAGCCGATACAGGCAGACTTGTTCAGCAGTCGTACTATGGCTCTTTCGACGGACAAGGCTACGAAAAAGGTGAATATATGGGTAACATCTGGGACTACAACCCTGTTCAGGGCGGTAACCAGTATAACGAAGCCAGCAAGATTGTTGATGTGCGCTACGACGAAAACTCAATTTACATCAAGTGCCAGCCACTTGACTGGGCAAAATCAAAGGAGCATATCACTCCTTCTTATATGGAAGCAACATATGTAATTGACGGCAACCTTGTGAAAGTTTCCTGCAGATTCACTGATTTTTCAGGATATGTTGCAAATGTACGTGACCAGGAAATCCCTGCATTTTATTGCGTTGAGCCTTTCAACAGATTTGTTTACTACGGTGGTGACAAACCGTGGACAAACGACGCACTCACAATCGAGCCTGAACTGATTTTCTGGCCTGATGCAGGTTATCCGAAATTCAATTCGCTTGAAAACTGGTCCGCTTTCATCGGCGAATTTGACGACAGCTTCGGTATCGGTGTTTATGTTACGGGTGAAACAGAATTCCTTTCAGGCGTATATGAAAGAGAAAAGACTACAAACCACGATCCGTCCGTTGACGGTACAACGTCATACATCGCAGTTATCCGCAAAATGGCTCTTCAAAGCTATACTCCGTTTGAATATGATTACTATCTTACAACGGGTAACACAACCGAAATGAGAGAAAATTTCAGCTCGATAGCAAAATAAAAAAACAACACAAAAAGAACATCGGCTTACAGATTTCAACTTTCTGTAAGCCGATGATTTTATTTTACGGAGTGGCAAGAATCTTTCATTGCGCAGCCTGAGCAGGAACATCCGCAAGAGCAGGAAGATTTGCCTTTCTTTTTATCTATGATTGCCTTTGCGATAATTCCTACGAACACCGCCACGACAATCGATAGAACTATAAATGTTGGTATGTTCATAAGAACACCTCCGTTTTACTTTGATTTTTTCTTTACATTTTCATTCTTTCTAAGAAGCATATAGAGCATAAACACAAGCACTGCTGCAGCTACAACTGTTCCGATAATACTGCCTGTGCCGATAAACCAGGAGCCGAACTGGTAGACCATAAGAGAAATTGCATAAGCGAAAACGCACATATATGAGATTGCGCCGACTGTCCATTTTGCGCTGTTCATCTCTCGTCTGATTGCACCCATAGCTGCGAAGCAAGGTGCACAAAGAAGGTTGAATATCATAAAAGAGAAACCTGCAATTGAGTTTCCGCCGAAGATTTCAAATATACTTGCATCCGCCATTGATGAAAGCGAGCCGAATACACCGACGACCTCTTCCTTTGCAACGAGGCCGAGAATTGTTGCGACGGCTGCCTGCCATGTTCCGAAACCGAGGGGTTTAAAGATTACTGCAATAAATCCGCCAATCACTTCAAGGATTGATGCGCCTGCATTTGCTTCCGATATATAATGGAAACCACCTTCGAACGAAAGGCTGTTGAGTACCCAGACGATAATACTTGCAGCAAGAATAATAGTACCTGCTTTTTTTATGAATGACCAGCCACGTTCAGCAGTCGTTCTGATAATATTAGAAGGAACAGGTGCGTGGTAAGCAGGAAGCTCCATAACAAACGGAGCCGGGTCACCCGCAAACGGTTTCGTCTTCTTAAGAATAAGACCAGAAACAATAACTGCCATTACACCAACGAAATAAGCCGCCGTTGCAACCAGTGCACTTCCGCCGAAGAATGCAGAAGCAATAAGTCCTACAATGGGCATCTTTGCACCGCAAGGGATGAAGCAAGTTGTCATAATCGTCATCCTGCGATCACGTTCCTGCTCAATTGTACGGCTTGCCATAACACCCGGCACTCCGCATCCCGAAGCAACAAGCAAGGGGATAAAGCTCTTGCCCGAAAGACCGAATTTCCTGAAAAGTCGGTCCATAATGAAGGCTACGCGGGACATATATCCGCAATCCTCTAAAAGTGAAAGAAGCAGGAAAAGTATTACCATCTGCGGAACAAAGCCGAGCACAGCACCGACACCGCCGACGATACCGTCAGCTACGAGGCTGACAAGCCAATCCGCACAACCCAAGGATCCGAGACCGTTTGTAACTGCAGGAACGATAATTTCTCCGAAAAGAGTATCGTTCATAAATCCGACAGTCCAGTCACCGACCGTACCGATTGAAATCATATAAACAAGAAGCATTATGATAACAAAAATCGGCAAAGCAAGAATTCTGTTTGTGACAATGCTGTCAATTTTATCTGAAACAGTAAGTCTGTTTGCGTGTCTTCTTTTGTATGTACCGTTGAGGATTTTTTCTATGTAAACGTAGCGGTCGTTCGTTATAATGCTTTCTGCGTCATCGTCAAGTTCAGCTTCAACAGCTACGATATCTTTTTCTATATGAGCAAGGGTTTCCTTGCTGAGATTGAGTTGCTTCAGCACTCTTTCGTCACGTTCAAAGATTTTAACAGCATACCATCTCTGCTGTTCTTCGGGCATATCGTGGACCGAAACAGCTGCTTCCTCAAGGTGTGCAATAACGTGCTCAACTGCACCCGAGAAAATATGAAGAGTTGTTACCTTTCCTTCTTTTGCCGCAGCAACAGCAGCCTCTGCTGCCTCCATAATTCCGTCGCCCTTAAGAGCTGAAATCTCTACAATCTTACATCTGAGCTGTGCACCAAGACGCTCGATATCGATTTTATCTCCCCTTTTGCGAACAATATCCATCATATTGATTGCGATAACAACGGGAATGCCAAGCTCGATGAGCTGAGTTGTAAGATAAAGGTTTCTTTCAATGTTTGTGCCGTCAACGATATTAAGAATCGCATCGGGACGCTCACCGACAAGATAGTCTCTCGCAACAACTTCTTCAAGAGTATAAGGAGAAAGAGAATAAATACCCGGCAGGTCCGTTACGATAACGTCCCTGTCTCTCTTGTATTTTCCTTCCTTTTTTTCAACGGTAACACCCGGCCAGTTTCCGACGTACTGATTGGAACCCGTCAACGCATTGAACAGCGTCGTTTTGCCGCAGTTGGGGTTACCTGCAAGAGCAATTTTGATTGCCATAGTTTATTCTCCTTTAGTTAAGCTAACCTGCAGTCATTATTCAACTTCTATCATTTCGGCATCGGCTTTTCTTAAAGAAAGCTCATAGCTGCGAACATTCAGCTCCATGGGATCGCCAAGCGGAGCAACCTTGCGCACATAAATTTCGACACCTTTTGTGATGCCCATATCCATAATGCGCCGTTTAACTGCACCTTCACCGTGAAGTTTAACAACCTTTGCTTTATGGCCGACCTTGACATCTCTGAGCGTTCTCATACTTCTGCCTCCCGTATGAATGTTGTTGCGTTAGTTAGCGCAAGCTAACTCGAAGTTGTGAAAATCAGTTAGCTTCCGCTAACCATGATTATATTACTTGAAAATTCCTTTTTTGTCAATAAATTTTCCAAAATTTTTTCAAAATAAAAGGGACGGTAAAACCGTCCCTTTGTAGCAATAATTATAACATTATTCAAACCATCCGCGAGGTCCGAAGAACTTATATGTAACGTCACTTGCAAACTTGAATATCTTTGTGAGAATTTCGTTTGTCTTGTCGTCATTCTCCGGCGGATACTGCTCTCCGCGAGCCTTTGCTCTTGCTGCATAGAACTCTTCCTTCGCTGCGTCAAGTGACTCGTTATCAACAACAGTATTTTCAAGCTCTGCTTCTACCTTTACAATAGCAGCCTCAAGCTCTGCCGCAACAGCAGGATCAAGAGCTGAGAAATCCATAGTCTTTGCAGCGTTGATATCATTGATGATACCCTTTGTATTTCTTGCTGTGTTGAACTGCGGATACTTGTCAGGGTATGAATAAACGTCAACAAAGTTTTCGTCAGTAAGAAGGTCAACTGCAAGTCTCATTACAACGTCGTTACTACCTGTTCTTTCGTGGTTCTGATTGTAGAAATAGAAAGTATGATCAGGAAGAAGACCTGCACGTGCGTCAACGATGTTGTGAGAGTCGATATGGTTATGGTCAGGATTTGTACAGTTCGGATTTTCTGTTACATAGCCTTCGGGAAGCTCAACGTCAACACCGTAGCTTACAGCACCCATTGATGTTGATTCAAGCTGAATGATACCGTCAGCGTTTACGTTATCCCAGCTGTCAACGATTGCATAGAGGGAATAGTTATAACCGCAGATGTCAAATACCTTAACACCTGAAGCAATTGCATCAAGGATATTCTGGTCAGCGTTGCACTGTGCCTGATAGAAGATATCTGTCTGACGTCTGATTTCCTTTGTGCTTTCGTCTGAAAGATACATCTCTGCACCTGCAGGATAATTTTCCTTCGGGCAAAGACCCCAGATGAGTGTACTGTACTTAAGACCGTCAACAAGACCCTTTACCGCACTGTCAAGAATGCTGTTAAGAACGTCCTTCGGGAAAATACGGAGTGCGAAGTTAATAAGATAGCTGTACCAATCACCTTCAAGAAGTTTCGGGATCATATAGCTGTAGATAGCTTCGTCATCGTCAAGAAGACCGTATTCGATGATTTCACCAACAAGGCTTGAGCCGTTCTTTGCAGGAACAACGTAAACTATTCTGTTGATGTCTTCAGAAATATCTCTGCCCTTATCCTTGTACATCTGAAGAAGCATATTTGCGATTGAACCGCCCTGGCTGATAGGAACGATATTAATCTTATCGTGTCCTGTCTGCTTCTTAATCATCTGGATATAATCGTAGAGCTCCTCAGTTGTGTCGATCATATTGCCGAGTGAGTAATATGAGAAGAAATAGAGGTGGTCTGCACCTGCAACTTCAATATACTTCTGAAGAGGAACGTTATCAAGGATATGTTCACGGTCGTGCTCTGAAAGGTATTCAACGCTTGTCGGATACTTTGTGGCACGGATATTCTTAATAGGATCGCCGTTTTCGTCGCACTTGATATTTGTCATAAGGATTTCGCCGATTGCTTCGCCAACATTAGTTGCAAGCATATCAGCTACATCACGCTGAAGCACAAGCGCCATAATAAGCGGCACAAGAGCTTTTGAAAGAGCAACTTTAACAATGTCCATTGTTGATTCAAGATAGAACGGTGCTTCGTACTGCTGACCGTCTGCGTTTACGGCAATTTCACCGTTTTCGTCATAAAGGAAAACTTCTGACTGGAAGATTCCGGGGATGACGAGTGACGGACACTGGTCGCAGTTGCCCTTACACTCTGTGAGGATTTCCGCATCAGGTGCTGCAAAAGCAGGCACACCAACAAGGAAAACGAGAGCAAGCGCAACAAACATTGCTGTCAGCTTCGATAAAACAGTTTTTTTCATAATAATACCTCCTGATTTTTGTGGAGAAAATTTACAATTTATATAATATAACAATTTGCTAAAAAAGACAATAGAATTGTAAAAATTTTTATGCTAATGGCAATAATTTTTCTTTTCGTCGAAATAATATTATCCAATAAAAGAGAACGATAAATTCGGGTTTGTCGAACAAATTTAAAATTAACATCGTAGGGGAAGATATCATCTTCCCGTGGATTTTATGCAAATTTTCGGGAGCATAATATGCTCCCCTACGGACACGATTATTACTCATAGATTGTAGGGTACGGGTTTCCCGTACCGAAAAAGTGCGAGATTCGACGGGACGGGTGACCCGTCCCCTACGTACGCAGAGTAAGATTGTGCGAAATCATAGACCTCCACAAACCCGAATTTACCAAAATTAGAACATCTCAACATAAACAAAAAAAGAACAAGAAGCAGATAATACTGTTTCTTGTTCTTTTGGTTATAACATATCTAAAAATTCTCTTAATACTCTTATGTTCTTGATATTAGGGGCAAGGAAAATAATATAAACACCGATTCCAAACCACGCCTCTTCAAAATCAAAAATAAGCATTCCGAATAAAACAGTACCCAGCACAAACAACAATAAAGAAAAATCTAGACAAAATATACCAAATAAATACTGTCTGTCGTTATAACTAAACCAAACGCCGTGAAAGTTTGGACACACATTTTGTTGTCTGGATGATTCCATCATTCGCCCATCTTCGTACATTACACGCACATAACTTTTACAGATTTTGGAATAAAAACCTTCTTCATATACAGAAAACCAAGGCTTGAAATTTTCAGTATTTTTCTCAAGAGTCTTTTTTGCTTCTTCTATATTATCAACAGGTCTGAAATAAATCACTCAACATCATTCTTTCTGTCATATCTGCTTTGAATAATCTTAAGAATTAATAATCTCGTCGATAATTGTATCAATCATAATAAGCATTCGCGGGAGGTGGAACGGGCCTTTGAATGTGCTTCCCTTGCAAGGAGGTTCGGTCGGCTTGCCGTCACGGCGGAGATAACCGTACCATTCGCCGAATTCAGGGTCAGAGAAAACTTCCTGACAGTAAGAAAGTGTCTTCTTGAACCAATCAAGATAATACTCGTCGCCTGTATCGCGGTACGCCATAATTGATGCAATAAGGATTTCGTTATGCGGCCACCAGAGCTTCATATCGTGCTCGTAAGCTTCGGGAGGATTGCCGAGACAGTCACGGAAGTAAAGAAGTCCGCCAAACTCGTTATCCCAACCGCCTTCGATTGCAAAACGGTAAATTTCTTCTGCCTTCTTGTAAAGCTCCTTGTCTCCGATGCGGTTTGCTTCTTCCATAATGAACCAGGCACATTCAATATCGTGACCGGGATTAACAACTCTGCCCGCAGTATAGTCAGAACAGAACTCACCGTTCACGCCAACGCTTTCAAGTGTGCACTTGAGCTCGGGCTTATGGTGGTAAGCAAAGATATCGTGAATACATTCTGCACTGTACTTGTTGTAAAGCTCTGCGTTTTCAGGGTCAACACGGCGCATAATTGCAGTTGTGTTAAGGAAAATCATCGGGTCTGCCAAAGCTCTGCCCGTTCTTGTTTCAGGAACAGTCTTCGGTCCCATACCTGTCGGGTCAGCTCCGCCATGGTTGAGATGATAGATAAGCTCGTAAGCTTTTCTTGCTCTTTCAAGGTGTTCTTTTTCACCTGTTATGCCGTAATATTCAGCATTTGCGATACAATAGAATCCCTCGGAGAAACAGTATCTTCTCTGACGCAGAGGCTTACCGTCTGCAGTAACCGTGAAATACATTCTTCTGCCTGCATCCTTATTGATACAGTAGTTTTCCATAAAGTCGAGGCAGGATTTTGAAGCCTTGATCCACTCGTCCTTTACGCCGTATACCTTGCAGAGATATGCAAAAATCCAACCGCATCTGCCCTGCATCCATACGCTTTTGTCTGTTGAATAAATCTTACCTGTACGGTCAAGGCAGGTGTAAACACCGCCGTTTACCTCGTCCATACCGTTTTTGAGCCAGAAATTGACGCATCTTTCAAGCTCTTCCTTGACCCATTTCTGAGTTTCAATCAAATATTCTCTGTTCATACTGCACCTCAGCCGACGAATTTTGCAATAGCTTCGTCAATCATAATCTTAACATTGTGTGCGAGTTCAATACCCTCTTCTGTAATTTCAGCAAGCGGAGCACGGACTGAACCGCATTCAACACCCTGCTCTCTGAGAATCTGCTTTGCAGCTGCGTACATATTGCACTTGCAAGCACACATAGCATAGATAATTTTATCAATTGCGTGCTGAATTTCACAAGCTTCAGCAATCTTGCCTTCTTTGATAAGCTCATCAGCCTTGAGGAAAAGCTCAGGCATAACGCCGTAAGTTCCGCCGATTCCGCCGCCTGCGCCGATTATTCTGCCTGAAATAAACTGCTCGTCCGGACCGTTGAAGATAATGCAATCTTCGCCGCCTTCCATTTTGAACATCTGGATATCCTGAACAGGCATTGATGAATTCTTAACGCCGATTACGCGCGGATTTTCAAGCATCTTTTTGAAAAGAGGCATTGTGAGAGCAACACCTGCAAGCTGAGGAATGTTATAAATAA
Source organism: Acutalibacteraceae bacterium (assembly GCA_045533625.1). Classification (GTDB taxonomy): domain Bacteria; phylum Bacillota; class Clostridia; order Oscillospirales; family Acutalibacteraceae; genus CAG-488. The sequence goes on from JAZSID010000109.1 coordinate 48,762, forward strand.
TGAAATCTGTATTCGGAGCTGCAGATGAAATATCGTTCCAATACTTCGCGATTGAATCTTCGGGAAGACGGAAATAAATCGGAGGAATTGCCGCGATTGCATCAACGCCGAGGCTTTCAGCGTGAGCAGCAAGCTCCATTGAATCCTTTGTGTTGTTGCAGGCAACATGAGCGATAATTGTCATCTTACCGCCGACAGCCTTCATAACGCTTTCAAGGATAAGCTTTCTTTCTTCCTTGCTCTGGTAGATGCACTCACCTGATGAGCCGCAGACGTAAAGACCCTTTACGCCCTTTTCAAGAAGGTGCTTTGCAAAAATTTCGGTACGCTCCGCACTTACGTCACCGTTATCCTCATAGCAAGCATAAAAAGCAGGAATAACGCCCTGATACTTTGTCAAATCTCTCATCTTAAACTCTCCTTATATTTTCAAGAAATTTCTGAATGCTGTGATATATGATGTTGCTGTTTCTTTATCTGAACTCTCTGCAAAGATACGGAGAAGCGGTTCTGTACCCGAGAAACGGCAGATAACAAAGCTGTCATCCTCGAAATAAACTTTACATCCGTCCTCGTAATTCACACGGACAACAGCCTTTCCGAAATCGGGAAGCTGTTTTTTAACCATTAAAATATCGTTAACGGTCGCCTTGTATTCCGGCTCAAAACGAAGGTTATCTTCAACCATCCGGAACTTGCCGAACTGTTCGCTCAACTCATCAATCATATCTGACGGTGACTTGCCGACAACGCTTATCATTTCCGCCATAAGCGATGCCGCATAGACGGAGTCCTTACCGTGGATGTGGCCGCGTACCGTAAGACCGCCCGAAGATTCGCCGCCGAGAACAGCGTCTACTTCGTCAATCTTTGATGAGATATACTTGAAGCCTACAGGCACTTCGTAGCATTTCTCGCCGAAAGATTCTGCGATTTTATCAAGCATATGTGTTGTCGCAAGGTTACGCACAACAGGGCCTTTCCAACCTTTGTATTTTACAAGGTAGTAATAAAGAAGGCAGAGAATTTCGTTTGCATCTATGTATCTTCCGCAACGGTCGATTATACCGAGTCTGTCGCCGTCGCCGTCCATGGCAATACCAAGGTCGTAGCCTCCGCGGATAACTCCGTCACGGAGAAGCTGCAAAGTATTCTCGCTCGGAGCAGGCATCATACCGCCGAACCACGCATCTTTGTTAAGATTCATCGTGTCAATTGTACAGCGTGCCGTATGGAAAATGACCTGCAAGGGATATGCGCCTGAGCCGTGCATTGTGTCAAAGAGAACACGAAGTCCGCGTTCGCGCAAAGCTTCAACATCAAGAAGACCGAGAATATCGTCAAGGAACTTGTTGAACGGATTGCGGAGATACATAATTTTTCCGTTTTCAACTCCTTCATCAAGGTCGACTTTTTCAATTTCTTTGACATCTGCTATAAGCTGTTCAAGCTCCTGAGTTGTTTCAAGAGGAGCATCGCGACCCTCTTCAACAATGAGCTTGATACCGTTATAGTTTGCAGGGTTATGGCTTGCCGTGATTTCAATGCCGTAGTAAAGCTCGCTGTCCTTTACCGTGTGCATAACAAGCGGTGTCGGAGTTGAACGCGGCATCAGCCACACATCAATTCCTCCGCCTGCAATAACCTCTGAAACCCATTTTGCCGCACCCTGTGAAAGGAAACGTCTGTCGTAGCCGACAACTATCGGCTTATCTGTCTTACCCTCTTTTCTTGCAAGGGAAACAACACCCATTGCAACACGGGTAATATTATCATAAACAAAATCTTTACCGATGATGGCTCTCCAGCCACCCGTACCAAAATTAATCATCAGGACAACCTCGCAATCGTGCTTTCTACCTCGCCCTTGAACTTCTCAATATAGCTTACGATGAAGTCTGTCGGTGTTTCTTCACCCTTTACAAGAGGCATAAGGTCAAGACCGAAGCTCTGGCTTGAAGCTTCGTCCGTATTGTGTGACTCAAAGAAGGTTGCATTTGCACAGCGTCTGCCGATTGCCGCCTTATCGTAGCTCTTACCGCCGACAACCTGTGAACGGTAAACTGTGATAAGGTCTTCCGCAAGCTGAGGATATTTTGATGTATCAACACAAACCTTTTCGCTGTCGGGAAGCCAGTCGAGGTTTCGCCAAACCTCAAGAGCAACAATCTCTTTCGGACGGATATCCTCAGGCATACGGCGAACAGCTTCGATAACACGGAGAACAACAGCAACGTGTGTTTCGTGCTTATCCGCAAGGTTATGTGTATAAAGTCTTTCGGGTTTCACCTGACAAAGGATGTCATAAAGCTCGTCAACAGTGTCCTTGTTTGCACCGTCTTTGATTTCCGAAGAAGCATAGCCGAGCTGAAGAATCGCTGTGTAGTTACCGATTTTTGCGGCATCATTCTGTTCCTGAATGCGCACTTCCTTCATCTGCTCGTTTGTGTAGTTACTGTACTCGCCTGCACGCGGACTTCCTGCACCGTCAGTCATAACAACACCGCAGAAGTTGCGTGTTTCGCTCTCATAACAGTCTGAAATCGGACCGTAAGCCATAATCTCGATATCGTCCTGATGTGCGGCGATACACATATCAGTTACGCCCTCAAGGCTTTCCTTGCCCGGAAAATAGATTGATGCATTACTTTTTTTGAAATTCATATTTATCACCCATTCCTTTTCAGAAAAGTTAAAAATTACAAATTACTTCAAATAACATAATAGCACAGTTATATCAATTTTTAAATAGTTATTGAGCAAAAAAATTAAGAACCTGAATAATCAGGTTCTTTTTTCGTTTATAAACACTCTGAAAAGCGGAAGACAGGAGGAGAAAAACTTCTTATACGCCTCGCAGTAATCGCGGTCTGCCCTGCTTCGCTTGCATCCGCCGCTTCTGCAAATCGGATAAAACTTGCAGGTCTTGCATTTTTCATCAGCTTTCAGGCTTTCAAGGATAAACCTTTTCGCCTTTTCGCAGTTTGCAAGACTTTCGAAGCTGACAACATTGACGTTACCGAGCATCCATTCATCCGTACAGTAGAAGTCGCAGGGATAAACATTTCCGTTACCCTCCACAACGAACTGATGCGTACAGTGTCCGCACACTCCGCACTGCTCCGTAGGGTTGCCGACGTAAAGGTGCACAAGATTATCGAAATATCTTATACTCGTGTACTCCCCTCTTACGTAGTCCTTGACGAAATAATTGAAGCTTTTTATGAGGAAATCGGCATACTGCTCATTCGTCATATAAAGCTCGCTTTCACTCTTGTCGCCGAACGGGCGAAGGCACGGAATAAACTGCAGATACTTAAAACCTTTCGACCTGAAAAATTTATAAATATCGTCGACATTATCGGCACAGTTTCCCGTGAGCACGGTCAGGATATTGAACTCTACTCCTGTATTTTGGAAAAGCTGTGCCGTGTTGAGTATCCTGTAAAAGGTATTCTGTCCCTTATCGTCAACGCGGAAACGGTTGTTTTCAAAATCTCCGTCAAGGCTGAGCCCGATGAGGAATCCGTTTTCCTTGAAAAACTCTGCCCATTCTTCAGTTACGAGTGTACCGTTAGTCTGCAGCGAAAAATAAATCCTGCTTGAAAGTACATTGTATTTCTTTACCAACCTTACGAAGTTTCTGAAATAATCAAGTCCTGCAATCAGCGGTTCGCCGCCCTGAAAGGCAAAAGCCACGCTTTCACCGTTTGCAAAAGTCAGAGCTTTTGTAATAAGATTTTCTGCCGTTTCTTCACTCATAATGCCGAAAGACTGAACATCTCTCTGCTCGACAACATCGTGATAGAAACAGTATCTGCATCGCATATTGCAAAGGCTTGATGCAGGTTTAATCATTATTGATAACGGTGGCATGGCTTACCTCTTAAGTTTTATTTTTCGTTGTAATAATCGTAGTTGATACCTCTGCGGTTTGACTTGAACGAGTTCATTACTTCGTCCATCTTCGCATTCATTTCGTCTGAAATTTCAGGATAAACCGTCGTTCTGTTGTAGTTTTCGCCTACGTCATCCGTGAGGATGTGGAGCCAGTTTTTACGGTATTTATCAAAGAACGCAGAGTTATCGTTCTGGATGTTTTTGAAATACTTGAATGTTACGTATTCGTTATCCTTAAGAACAGCGTGTTCGTAATTCTTGTAGTTCTCATTTGCAAGAACATCCGATGTCGGTACGGTGTACTGAATTGCCTTAAGCTTTTCGCGCTTCATATGAAGAATCGGGTGTTCCTTTGTGTGGATAACGCTGTCATTTTCAAGAAGCGGACGCATCGAAACGCCGTCAATTGTACGGTCTGTCGGCAGATAATTTTTCTCTCCGCCGTTACCCGTCACACCGCAAAGGTCAATAAGCGTCGGGAAAAGGTCAACAAGCACAGCACTTTGTTCAAGAGTTGTTCCTGCATCCCAAAGGCCGCCATTGTTGCCCCAACGGATCATAAACGGTACTTTCTGGCCGCCTTCGTAAGCAAGATACTTGCCGCCTCGAAGCTCGTTTACAGAACCTTCAAGTGCAGGACCGTTATCTGAAGTGAAGATGATGATTGTATCGTCCATTACACCGAGGTCTTCAAGAGTTGCGAAGAGTTTGCCGAGGTAATGGTCAAACTCCGTTACACAGTCAACGTATGTACCCATACCCGTTGTGCCGTCAAAATCATCGCCTGCATAAACAGGACCGTGAGGCCACGGAGAAGCATAGTAAGCGAAAAACGGCTCGTCGGAATTTGTAACCGTATCTGTGACCCACTGAGTAATTTCATCGTGAATCCACTTTGTAGCCATACTCTGATCTTCAAGTTCGTCGTAACCGTGAACGATTTCATACTCGCCTGCTTCTTCTTTAACGTGGTAAAAGGGAGTCATATCGTTAACATGGTGGCTTCCGTAGAAATAATCAAAGCCCTGATTTGTGGGAAGATATTCACCGTAATCACCAAGGTGCCATTTACCGAATGCACCTGTGTTATAGCCTGCGTTCCGGAAAACTTCAGCCATTGTTATTTCATCGCCGAGCATACCGTCGCAGTTTGCACCCATTTCAAACGAATTGAAAAGACGTGTTGTTGCAAACTCTGTTGTTGAGCTGATTGTGGGATAAATAACATTATCTGCGTGACCTCTGAACGGGTAGCGTCCCGTAAGAAGTCCGAAACGTGCAGGTGAACAAACAGAATAGCAAGAGTAGAAGTTTTCGAGGTTTACACCCTCTTCACCGATTCTGTCAATGTTCGGAGTTTCATAAATCGCACCGTTAAGTGAAACGTCACCGTAACCAAGGTCATCCATAAGGATAACAAGCACGTTCGGATTGTCTGTTGCAGCTTTGTCAACCTTGCCGAGATAGTCGTCGTGTCCTTCCCACATTCTTTCAACGTTCGGCTGTGAGCGAAGGTTCATCGTGAGAAGATAAAGGACTGTTGTCAACACGAAAACAACGCTGAGAACGCCCGAAAGCACCTTCTGTACTTTCGCGTTTTTAAGCTTCTTTGAAGCAAGGAAGAAAAGCACTGCGCAGATAACGGCACTCGGCAGAATCAGAAGAAGATTGCCGAGAAAACGCAAGCCGAGATTACCTGCACCTGCAAAAAGTGCATTTTCTGCAGATTTCCAGCCTGCAAGGCAATTTGAAAAAGCACCGAAACCTGCGTCTGCACCGTACACCGCATAATACATTGTCACGGCAAAGCCTGATGTCGCATAAGCCGCAAGTACGTTTTTGGAAAGTTTTTTACCGATTATAAGACTGAGAATAAGAAGCACTGTGCAGATGCACATAAAGCCTACATTCACAACCGCGAACATATTCGCTCTCTTATAAAGCAGTAATATAATAAGTATCATCGATATGATGTTCGGCAGAAAGCTGAACACCTGTTTTTTATCTTTCATTTATAAAGCTCCTATGTTCAGCAGGGATTATACTGCAGGAATAAGGTTTTTGAACACGAAATCAACAACTGTTTCAAGTACAACTGTTACAAGCTTTACGAAATTAAGGAAGCTCGGAATTGTCTTCATCATATTGAACGCATCCTCAATCGGGTTTGTAAGCTCTGCAACGGGTACGAAAGTCTGATTGATTGTATCATTCTGAATAAACTGCGGATATTCTTCCATATCAAAAACAGTAAGCTGTTCTTCGCTTGCAAAAAGCTTGTTGTAAAATACGCCGTGGCCGTCGTGTGTTGTAGAGTGAAGCATATCCTTTACAAACCATGTGCATTCGGGAAGCATACAGGTTGAAGCGTCAATCATTCTGTCGGGTGAGATGTAGTCGATATCGTTGAAACGAGCCTGTGTGTAGTCCTCGGGAAGCTGTGAGCCGATCGGTGCACATGTTGCTCCGCAGGAAGCGTACTTTGTATCAACAGTACCGTCAGATGTTTCCATATATGCTGAAACAAGCGGTGTTCTCTGCATATTGTAGCCTGCAACGATGTAGATGTTTGTGCCGTCAGCCTGTGCTCCGCGGAGAAGCTGTTCGGCCTTGCCCTGTACCTCATAGTGGTAGAAGTCAAGCTTTGCAATAAGACCTGCCTGTGTTGCAGGGTCAAGCTTCATAAACTCTTTACCGCTTTCGTAATATTCATCGGGAACAAAGCTCCAGATACCTGGAAGTGTGCCGAAAATAGGAATAAGGCATTCGTCAAAAACTCTGTCTTTGAGGTTTACAACAATCGGATCAACAAGACCGAGAAGAGCTTCAAAAATACCTGCCTCGTCAAATGCCTCGCAGAGAGCATAAAGAAGACCGCTTACGAAATCGATTTCAATTGCAGGAAGTGCACATTCTGCGTATCTTACAAGAGCGTCCTTGTTGATTTCAAACTTGCCGTTGAAAAGCTCACCTGCAACTGCTGTTCCGAGGAGAGGACAGTTCTGGAAGATGATTGTTTCGATGTCTGCTGTGCCGTAAAGGCGGATATATGCCAACATAACAACGCCACCCATACTCGAAGCACGGATTTTCACGTCTTTGTGGCCTGTGATTTCTTCAACTTCTTCAAGATATGTATGAAGCTTCTGTGCATTTTCAACAGGATCCATACGGAAGTCGTATCCGAAGTAATAAGAATGGTCTCCGCCGTGGTCGGCTGTATCGGGGTGGAATTCTTCACTTGTAACTCTCGGATGAGAATTGCCGTTTCCGTCAAGTGCGAGCATACCGAAGGCTTCGTTTACGCAGCCGATAAGCACATCGCCGAATTTGTCGTAGTTCTTTGTTGCGATAAGTTCAACCGCAGCAGGAACAACAGGAAGAAGGATTTTGAGGATATCGCCTGTTTCGGGTCTGAAGAGAGTTCTTTCGTTTTCCGTTCCCTCATCAAGCATTACGTAACCGCTGCCGAGAGCCGCAACATAAACCGTCGGTGTTTCACCGCAATCGCATTTGTCCGCAGCTGCAAAGCCGGGCACTGCAACCATTGCAGCCATAATAACTGCAAGAACCAATGAAAGTAATTTTTTCATATTAAATCGCTCCTTTACGATTTTTAGTGTTTTAAAAACACTTATATTCCATTTAATGTTAACATATTGAAAAAACACTGTCAACTTTAACAAATGACTAACCCTGCCAAAATAAAAACGTATTTTTTGTTCAATATTTTTGATGTATAGAAAATTTCATAAAAAAGTGTCTTTTTTTCAAACAAGATACCAATATGCAACAATATCTTCTTCTGCTATAATAATTGATACGCGATAAAAAGGAGTATGTATTATGAAAATCTGCGGTTTTCAGAAAATGACAATGCTTGACTACCCCGGCAGAGTTGCCTGCACGGTTTTTACGGGCGGATGCAACTTCAGGTGTCCTTTCTGCCATAATGCGTTGCTCGTTACGGATATCGACAACGACAACACTTTTGACGAGGACGAGATTATTGCATACCTTTATAAAAGAAAAGGTATCATTGACGGCGTGTGTATCACGGGCGGTGAACCGCTTCTTCAGAAGGATATTACGGAATTTCTCCAAAAGGTGAAAGAAACAGGAATGCCCGTCAAGCTTGACACAAACGGAAGCTATCCTGAAAAGCTCAGGGAGCTTGTCAGTAAAGGACTTGTTGATTACGTTGCAATGGATATCAAAAACTCCAAGGAAAAATATGCCGATACAATTGACGTCCCGGGTTTTGACCTCGGCAAGGTGGAAGAAAGCGTCAGCTTCCTTTTAAGCGATGCCGTGGATTATGAATTCCGCACAACTGTTGTAAAGGAATATCATACCGCACAGGATATTGTTGAAATCACGAAGTGGATCAAAGGCGCAAAAAGATACTTTTTGCAGGGTTTTGTGGACTCAGGAAACCTTATAGGTAGTGGTATGAGCGCTTTCAGACCACAAGAAATGGTGGAAATTTGCACAAAAGCACAAGAAATTGTACCGAATACAGTACTCAGAGGCGTAAAATAGCACAAATTTAACAATATATTGTGTTTGTCTGTTGACACAGTTACAATATCTATGTTATAATCGTGTCGCTCTCGAAAAAATGACACAAAATATAGTAAAGGAGAAAAACATGTATACTGTTCTTAAAAGAGACGGAAAAACCGTAGCATTTGACATCTCAAAAATCAGCACAGCAATCTCCCAGGCATTTGAAGCATGCGAAAAGTATTCGCATCCCGATATCATCGACTTGATCGCATTAAAAGTTACAGCAGAATTTGAACCCAAAATCAAGGACGGTCAGATTTCTGTTGAAAACATCCAGGACAGCGTTGAGTCAGTTCTCATCAAGGCTGGCTACGATGACGTTGCCAAGGCATACATCATCTACCGCCGTCAGAGAGAAAACATCCGTAACCTTAACGCAACAATGGTTGACTACAAGGCAATCATCGACAATTACCTTAAAATCAACGACTGGCGTGTTAAGGAAAATTCAACAGTTACTTATTCAGTCGGCGGTTTGATTCTTTCAAACTCAGGTGCTGTTACAGCTAACTACTGGCTTTCAGAAATCTATGATGATGAAATCGGTAATGCACACAGAAACGCTGACATTCACATCCACGACCTTTCAATGCTCACAGGTTACTGTGCAGGTTGGTCACTCAAGCAGCTTATTCAGGAAGGTCTCGGCGGTGTTCCCGGCAAGATTACTTCTGCTCCTGCATCCCACCTTTCAACACTCTGCAACCAGATGGTTAACTTCCTCGGTATTATGCAGAATGAGTGGGCAGGCGCTCAGGCCTTCTCATCATTTGACACCTATCTTAAGTCGGAGGCCAAGCGGTCTTAGGAAGA
>JAZSID010000102.1:0-26466 GCA_045533625.1 Acutalibacteraceae bacterium
CCGGATAATCGTTCTTCATTTTCTTTACTGTTAATCTTGTCATTATGTCTGTCTCCTTTCTTTTAATTTAGCATTTACAATGCTTTTATAGGTTATCACATTCACTAAAATTTGTCAACAGGAACGTGGGATTTTTTTGTTGTTCAAATTCGGGTTTGTGGAGCAAAATGTTCAATTAACATCGTAGGGGCGACCATCGGTCGTACGCGGAAATTCTGCTTAATTTAACGGACGCGCAATGCGCGCCCTTACGAACACGATTCAGGCAACTGCGTAGGGGACGACGTCGACGTCCCGTTCAAAATTATTCTATTTTAACGGTCGATTCGTGAATCGACCCTACGTTTTTTATTTAAAACACACCGACAAATCTGAATTGTCGGGATACAAACAAAAAAGGAAACACTTTCAAGGTGTCTCCTTAATTTTTGTATTAAATTTAAACGTTGAAAAGGAAGTGAACAACGTCGCCGTCTTTCATAACGTATTCCTTACCCTCTGAACGGATAAGTCCCTTTTCTCTTGCAGCTGCGAGAGAGCCGTTTTCCATAAGGTTTTCAAAGCTGATAACCTCAGCACGGATGAAACCTTTTTCAAAATCGGAGTGGATTTTACCTGCTGCCTGCGGAGCCTTTGTGCCTTTTTTAATTGTCCACGCTCTTACCTCGGGTGTACCTGCTGTAAGGTAAGAAATAAGACCGAGAAGGTCGTAGCTTCTCTGAATAAGGAGGTCAAGACCGCCTTTTTCAACGCCGAGCTCGGCAAGGAACATTTCTTTTTCTTCCTTGTCAAGGCTTGCGATTTCAGCTTCAAGCTCAGCGCAGATGGGAAGAACCTGTGATTCATCAGCCTTTGCAATTTCGCAGACTGCGTTGAAACGTGCGTTTGATTCAATGTTGTTTGCAAAGTCGTCCTCGCTCATATTACAAGCGTAGATAACAGGCTTTGAAGTAAGAAGTGCAATGTCTGCAACGATTGCTTTTTCATCGTCGTCACAATCGATGCTTCTTGCGGATTTGCCCTCTTCAAGATGCTCCTTGAGTCTCTTGAGAAATTCGTATTCCTTTGCAAGGCTCTTGTCGCCCTTCATAGCCTTTGCTGTTCTGTCGATACGGCGCTCAACCATTTCAATATCAGAGAAAATAAGCTCAAGGTTGATTGTTTCAATATCTCTTGCAGGGTCAACACTGCCGTCAACGTGAATGATATCGTCATTCTCAAAACAACGGACAACGTGAATGATTGCATCAACCTCACGGATATGTGAAAGGAACTTATTGCCGAGACCCTCACCCTTTAATGCGCCCTTGACAAGACCTGCGATGTCAACAAATTCGATTACTGCGGGAGTGATTTTTGCGGGGTTATACATCTCTGCGAGTGCATCGATTCTGCTGTCCGGAACGGCAACAACACCAACGTTAGGTTCAATTGTGCAGAAAGGATAGTTTGCAGACTGTGCACCTGCATTTGTGATTGCATTAAAAAGTGTGCTTTTGCCGACGTTCGGCAGACCTACTATACCAAGCTTCATATTTTTCTTCCTTTTTTCAAAATATTACTGATACATTATAAACGCAAGAAGATGAAATTTCAAGAGAATATATTTAATCGTTGAAAAAAGTGATAAAAAAATATATAATCAAAAGTAAGATGATTTGTTTTTTGATAAATTCGGGTTTGCAGAGCAAAGGTTACACCTTTGCAGATAATAAATAATAACGAATAGTTGAGGGTCTGCGACGCGGAATTATAACGCATGATTTTAAAAGGTGTCTGTAGGGGAACATATTATGTTCCCGACAGAAATGTACAAATTTGACGGGCAGATAATATCTGCCCCTACGAACCCAGCATCAAAACAACTGAGTAGGGACGGGCGTCCTCGACCGTCCGTTAACTCAGCAGAATCTGCGGATGGTCCGGGAGGCCTATCCCTATGTACACAGAGTAAGATTGTGCGAAATCATAGATCCCGACAAACCCGAATCTGACAAGAGGTTTTAAAATTAATAAAACGGAAAGCAGGTGAACTATGTTTAACAGCGGCTATACAGGTAAACTTATATCTTCAATTTTTATTACAGGGTTTCTTATATATGTTATGCTCAACACAACAAGTCCGAAGATAGTGTTTGTTCCGTTTCTGATTTGCGGTATATCAATGGCAATGAAAACTGTCGGACAGATTTTTGAAAAAGAAAGAATGATTTTCTTTTTCGATAGGCTTTTTAAGGGTGGATTTTTTCTTTACGGTTTTGGTTTTCTGATTTTTTTCGATTACTTAGCTTTAAAGGATAAACAGTTCGGTCTGGTGGTTTATTCCTTGCTGTTCTGGGCGGTTTTATTTTTTATTTTTAAAAGAATATTCTTTAATGATAACAAAGAAGTTGAAGAACCACCAAGGTTTAACCTTGCCAAGATTGCCGGCGCAGGGTTGGTGATTGTTTCATTTCTGGCAGGTGTTGCTTTGTTGATTCTCGGAATCGGCAGGAAAGAAGCAGGAGTGATTTTCATAGGAGCCTTTTTTGTTTTGGTTTCTTCTGTCTTTATTTTGTTCCACTTATCAGCTTCGGGGTTTTTTGAAAAAATCAAAACAGATATATTGGGTTTATATATAGGTATCGTGTTTACGCTTGCAGGTGTCGGAATTCCGATAGTCAAATTTACAGAAATTCTTTCTGTGAAGGGAACTCTCAAAAGCTTCGGAGCATGGATTTTTGTTCCGATAATTATGTTTGCGGCAGGAGTTTTTCAGATTATAAAAACTTTAAAAAACAGAAAAAATAAAAATTAATTTATCAGGAGAAAAGTTATGGTAAAATACGGAGTAATCGGCTCGGGTTGGATTGCCGAAGAGTTTGTAAAAGGTGCGCAGAAAGTTGACGGAATGTGTTTTGCTGCGATGTATTCGCGCACATATGAAAAGGGAAAAGAATTCGCAGAAAAATTCGGCTACGACAGGATTTACACGGATATAAATGAATTCGCGGAAAGTGATATTGATGCGGTTTATATCGCAAGTCCGAATCTGCTTCACTACGAGCAGAGCAAGCTTATGCTTCAAAAAGGAAAACACGTTCTTTGCGAAAAACCGATAACAATAACTCCCGACGAATTTGCGGAGCTTTTTTCTCTTGCAAAGGAGAAAAAATTAGTCTACACTGAAGCGATAATGATGATGCATTCTCCGCATATGGAGAAGGTGAAAGACGCTCTCGGAAAAATCGGAAAAATAACAACGGCACACTTTGATTTTTCTCAGCTTTCTTCAAAATACAAGGCACTGAAAAACGGAGAAAATCCGAACATTTTCAATCCTGAAATGAAGACGGGTTGCCTTCGCGATTTAGGGATTTACTGTTACTATCCCGCGATTGAATTTTTTGGTCTGCCGCAGAAAGTAACCGCATCCGCAGGCTTCATAGAAACGGGTGCTGACGGCTACGGCACGGCAATTCTTGACTATCCCGACAAGCAGGTAACACTTACATATTCGAAGATAGGTCAGGACTATCTGGGTTCGCAGATTTTCGGCGATGAAGGAACAATCAGTATCGAATCAGTTTCAAAGCTTACGGGGGTAAAAATTCATTTTGCTGACGGAAGAAAAGAAGAAGTTCAGGGAGAAATTGACAAAGATGTTTTAATGGCTTATGAGGCAAAAAACTTCTACGATTTCATTACGGATTATGATAAAAATCTTCAAAAATATTTTGAAATAAACCAAAGAATTTCTGAAGTGAATCAGCTTCTTTTTGAAGTAAAAAACCTTTGCAAGATTCCATAAAAAAATTTTTTTGCATAAAATTTCTCACAGTTTTTTGTGGGAAATTTTTTGTTTTTTAAAGGAATTTTTTATTGACTAATATTGTTTATTGTGTTAAAGTATTATATGTATATTAGTGTCTTAATGTGTAGAGGTGCCGTTAAAAATCTGTTACCGCCGAAACGCAGAAATTCGTATACATTTATAATATATATAATAATCAACCGATTACTTTGGAGTGTGTCGCTATGGCAGAGAACAAAAAGAATCCCGGATCCGGTTCACGAATCAGAACGATTGAGCTTTTCTACAGACCGGTGTTTGACATTCATCTTAATATGGCGATTGATTTCGAAACAACAATGAAAATCAACGACAGAATTCAGGGAGTAATTCCGGAAAAAGTTTTCATGCCCGTTGCGGAAAAATCCAACCAGGTTGTTCAGCTTAATCTCTGGGCTGTTGAAGAAGCCTGCGAGGCAATCAAACGTTGCGCCGAACGCGAGGTTGATATGAACAGCGTTATCATCTGGGTATCGGTCAAAACACTTGCAAAGAAAAACTTCGTAACTCAGGTAAAGAAGATTGTTGATAAATACGATATTTCACCCGACAGCATCTGCTTCAATATTACCGAAAGTATTCTTGAAGCCGTAAAGGATAAAGTCAAGGAAACAATCGACGCTCTGCGCGAGCTTGAATTCAGGGTTTCAATCGACGACCTCGGCCTTGAGTACACGTCACTTTCAAATCTTGCTCACTATGACCTTGATTACATCGGTATTCACGAGAGTATGATTGAAGATATACTTTATAACGAAAAGGTTCAGAATACGGTTCAGGGTATCATCGATTTCTGTAAGAAGATTGATACACAGGTAATCATTAACGGAATCGAAACAAAGGAAGTTTTTGATTTAATCAACAAGATGGGTGCTGACCGATTCAGCGGTCCGTACTTCGGAGAGTTTGTTAAAGATAAACAAATAAATTAAGGAGAGGGTAAGCTTGGCTAAGAAAAAGAAAAACGCTTCGCCGCCAGGGGTCGATATTCCGCAGGAAAACGACGCAATGGGTAAATACGGCGTAAAATCCGAATCCAAAAAAGTCAAAAAAAGAGAAGCTTTAATCCGTATCCTTACAATCATTCTTGTTTTAATGTTGCTTTTCCTTTCTTTGATGTTCGCTTGCTCGTCATACGTGAACAAAGCAGGTGACTTCACGGTTACAATGGATAAGGATGCGTACAACATGGGCATCATCCTTTCGGAAACAGAAGACTTTATGCAGTCCTCACGTTTCCTTACGGGTGAAAAATGTGTTGATATGCTCGACACAACGTTGGAGTGGCTTCCCGACGACCTTGACGACATCGACGGCTCACACAACAACTCAAACGGCCAGAGTTTCCTTGCATATACCTTCTATGTGAAGAATGCGGGTACTGTTGATGTGGACTATGAAGCAGAAATTCTTATTGATGCTGTTTCGCTCGGTGTAGATGAGGCAATGCGCGTAATGATTTTCCATAACGGAGAGCCTACGATTTACGCAAAGCCGCAGAAGGGTACTACGGATAAGCGCGAAGAAAATCTCAACGATAACGGAGAGAGCGTTTATTCCGTTGACAAAAACTTCGTTTCAAACACAAAGATTATGGAAAACGAAGTTGAAATGTTCAGAGCAGGCGACATTGATAAATACACAGTTGTCGTCTGGCTTGAAGGATGGGATCCTGAATGTGTAAACAAGATCCTTGAAGGCGAAATCAAAATGTCTATGAAATTCTTGTGCGAAGAGGCGGATGGTAGTGACGGATCATCCGAACAGGCATAAGAACAGACAAAAGATTTCAAATTCAGGTCTCAGACACATTTGAGATATATATTATGGCGGACTTACGCTAATGTAAACCGTACATAAAATCTAAGAAGGAGGTAAAGAAAAGGACTATGTTTAAGAAGAATCAGAAAAACCGCGCATTCTTTGCAGCTATAGCAATGCTTCTTCTTTCTGCTATCGTTATAACGACTGCATCTTTCGCTTGGTTCTCATTGGGCAGAAGCGCAATGGCAAGTGACCTTGACCTTAAGGTTACAAAGCAGGGCGAAGGTATCCAGATTTCTGCTAACGCAACATCGTTTACAGACACTTTGACAGAAGAAGATCTTAACGGTTCATCAACAACAGGCTTCCAGGCTCCGTCAACGGACTACAACTATTTGCCTGATTTGATCGAACCCGCATCTTCAAGCTTTGCTCTCAATGCATTGCCCGCATTCTTCACAGGCGGCGTTGATAAGGCTACAAACACTCTTGAAAGCCTTGCAACAACATCAGCTGACGGTGCTGAAATCTACGGCAAGTCAGGTGTAGCAACTCCTGCAGGAAGCAAGCAGGCAGGTTACTTTGTATTCGACGTTTTCGTTGATTACTCAGGCGGAGAGACAGCTCAGCTTAAGATCGGTCAGTCAGCTATCGATGTTAAGAATGATGAATCTGATGGCACAACAGCTATCGCTGAAGCAGCAAATGCTATGCGTATCGGTTTCGTAAACTGTGGTACTGTTGAAAAGGGAACAGCAAATCCTGCACAGGCTACAAGCGGTTCTGAAGCAGTCATTTTCGCTACCAATGAAGATGCACGTAACACTCAGCCCATTTATGGTACAGGTATGAGTGGTGCACTTGCAGACGATGCTTACACAGTTCCGACTTCAGCAGCAGGTGATATCGAAATCGCTTCAGGTTACGATTGCGCTGTTGATACAGGTGCAGAGGATGCAACGATCAACATCGTTAATGGTGTAAACCGTATCAGAGTTTACATTTGGATGGAAGGTCAGGATGCTAACTGTACTGATGAACTCATGAGTCAGCTCATCTCTGCAAACATCGTGTTCACATTGGTATAATTCCCAGGCATTTACTTACTTCTAATTTATGTTTCAGTTACTCCGGGAAGTGTTCGGCTGTAAGGTAATATTCAGCTGAAAATTTGGGAGATGCAATTCTTGCAAACCGGGTTACTGGGAAGGCCGTAATAACTCCCGGTGAATGGAACATTGATTAGCAAAAACTCGTGCGTTTGGCGACGCGTTAACGGTCGCTAAAGCATAAAATCTTTATGGAGGTAAAGAAAAAAATGAAAAACACATTGAAAAAGCGTACCTTTATCTCTGCCATCGCTATGCTCGTTGTTTCAGCAATCGTGTTGACATCATCAACATTTGCTTGGTTCTCAATGGCTAAGAGGGTTGAAGTTGAGACAATGGAACTCAACATCACATCTCCTGACGGTGTGCAGCTTTCAGGTAACGCTAATGCATTCACAACAATGCTTACACTTGCTGACCTTAAGGGCGAAACAACAGCTCGTTGGGCAGCATACACGGGTAACCAGAACAATTTCCCCGAACTTATCAGCCCCGCATCATCTGCACTTTATGTTAGTAGATCATTACCTACATTCTACTCAGGTTCAATCGATGATAGAGGCAGAGCTAATGCTTCTTTGGTAGAATCGGATGTAGCGAGCGGATATGTTGCTTTTGACGTTTTCGTTAAAGTTGCTCAGGATATGCCTGTTTACTGGGGCGAGACAACAATCACTTGCGATGACAACCCCGACGTTGTTTCAGCAATGCGTGTAGCTCTTGTTAACTGTGGTACAGTTGCTCCGAAAGCAGAAGCAGGTGCTATCCTCGCGACATTACCCGAAAACAACAACGATAGACGTGTTGCTATGTATGAACCTAATTCAACCAATCATACAGATGCTTCAGGTTATGAAGATGGTGCATCCGGTGTTCCTGATTTGTACGTTGTTTCTGCTTACTCTGGACGTACACCGGGAGGAGAGGGCGAAAATATCATAGAAACACAGTATGTACGTGCCTCATATGCTCCTCGTATTTTGGACAACGATAAGGCTACTACTGCATACTTCAATGCAGTAGCAGGTATCAACCGTGTTCGCGTATACCTTTGGATGGAAGGTAACGATGTTGACTGTGCAAACGATGTAGCAGGTGCAACAATTAACTTCAATCTTGTATTCACAATCGCATAAGATTAAGTTATTTTAAATCTTTTCCGCAGAGCAGAAGCTCTGCTCTGCGGATTACCGTCACGACTAACGGGTGACGTTAAACCCGTCACCCGTATAAAACTAAAAACTGAAATGCGATTTATGAGCATTCGCAGAGTGCTTGTAAATGACCTTTTAGTCAAATAAAATCAGGAGTGAATGTAAAAAATGAAAAACAAATTGAAAAAGGTGCTTGAAGTAGTTTCGGATATACTTCTTGTTTTTATCCTCATCATTGCGATTGTCATCACTGTTATGACTTTCACATCAAAGAATTCAGACGTTGGCGTAGGTAACGTTTTCGGTTACACTCCCTTCACAATCCAGTCAGATTCAATGAAACCTGCTTTCGAAACAGGCGATATGATTATCGCAAAGGAAGTCAAGAACGTTAATGAGCTTAAAATCGGTGACGTTATTACTTACACAACCGTTCTTACAGACAGCGAAGGCAGAAGCATAAGAGGTAACAACACCCATAGAATCCTCGATATTGTATATAACCACGACGGCACGATCAATAACTTCGTCACAAAGGGTGACGCGATAGATATGGAAGATACCGTGCCGGTTACACCGGACTCAATCCTCGGCAAGCAGATTAACTCGGGTTACGACGAAAACGGAAATCTGAGAGAAGGTCTTAAGATTGTCGGCCTCGGTCATGCGCTTGAGTTCCTTCAGAGCCGTACAGGATTTATGATTTGTATCATCATTCCGCTTGCGCTGTTCTTCATCTGGCAGATTTATAAGCTCATTATGATGTTTATGGAAGCTAAGGCTGAGGACATCGATGAAGAAACAAAGCGCCGTGCGATTGCAGAATACCTCGCTGAGCAGGAAGCTCTTAAAAAGGCTGAGGGAGAAGCAAAAGCATCAGATGAAACTGATAAATAACATTCACAACCTGTATAACATATAACTCAGATTTTAATTAACTTTTAAAGGGTGACTGAAAAATGATAGTAACAAAATTCATTGCAGAGTTCTTAAATCAATTTTTCATAAAAGGTGTTTGGGGAATTTTTAAGGGTATCGGCCTCGGTATTGCCAATATCTTCAACGTTCCCGAATACATAAGCATTTTCAAATCATGGTCAGGCGACTTCACAGCTGTTGACTGGATTCTTGCAATCCTTACGGTTATCGCAACGGTTGTTGTTCTTGCTGCGATTGTAATTCTCGTTGTTGTACTTGTTAAGAAGTACATCAGAGTACGCAGAACACTCGTTGACCAGGAAGAGCTTCTTAACGAAGTAGGCAACCTTAACAGAGAAATCATCAAGCTTCATAACGAAAAGGAAAGAATCCTCGCTATGAAGGTTTCTCAGCTCGGTCTCAAGCCCGGCGAAAGTGCATTCCTCGAGCAGGACGAAAACGCTCAGGGCGAAGAAGGCGAAGAGAAGAAGGCAGAAGGCGAAATCGACAAGTCAGCAGACGACTACAGCCGTTTCTACAAATGTACTCAGGTTGATATCGAGCTTGAAGATTACGTTGCTCCCGAATACGACAACGAAATCACACTTCCCGAAATCTGTGATATGTTCCGCAACTATGCTTGTTCAAGACTTGGTCTTTTCTACGAAATCAAGGTTATCCGTCTTTTCCTTTCTGCATTTGCTTCAACACGTCTTATCATCCTTCAGGGTATTTCAGGTACAGGTAAAACTTCACTTGCTTACGCTTGGGGTAAGTTCCTTCAGAACCCTGTAACAATCGCATCAGTTCAGCCGTCATGGCGTGACCGTACCGAAATCTTCGGTTACTTCAACGAATTCACAAAGCGCTTTAACGAAACAGAAGTTCTCAAGAAGATGTATGAGGCTACATTCAAAGAGGATATCTTCATCACAGTTCTTGACGAAATGAACATCGCTCGTGTTGAGTACTACTTCGCTGAGCTTCTTTCAATCCTCGAAATGCCGTCACGTGATGAATGGGTTGTTTCACTCGTTCCCAGCGTATGGCCGACTGACCCGAAGCACGTTATCGACGGTAAGCTCAAGCTTCCTGAGAATATGTGGTACATCGGTACAATCAATAACGACGACTCAACATTCGCCGTTTCCGATAAGGTTTACGACCGTGCTATTCCCATCGACCTTAACAGTAAGGGTAAATTCTTTGAAGCACCGTACACAGAAAACCTTACACTCAGCTACAAGCACCTTGAAGATATGTTCAGAGACTGCCAGACTAAGTACAAAGTTTCTGACGAAAACCTTAAGAAAATCGAAGAGCTTGACGACTATGTTATCGAACATTTCCGTCTTGCATTCGGTAACCGTATTGTTAAGCAGCTCAAGGAATTCGTTCCTGCTTACGTTGGCTGCGGCGGTACAGAAATCGACGGTATCGACTTCGTTCTTGCAAAGAAAGTTTTCCGTAAGTTCGAAAGCTTGAACCTTTCATTCATCCGTGATGAAATCGACGGTCTTGTTACTTACCTTAACAAGCACTTCGGTAAGGCTAACATGAACGAATGTAAAGAATACCTCCAGCTTCTTAAGAGACTTATGTAATTTTAAGCTAATCAATTCTCAAAGGGGAAATAATCCATGGAAAAATCTTATCTTGAATTATATCTTGAATATAAGGATTCCCTTGCTTCTCTCACAACGGACAATGTGTTTTACGATGCTATGGAAAACTGCATTGACACCGGTGAGAATAAGTATTCCTTGTTCAACAGATATTTTGAAAAGAAAATCGACCTGAAGTGGGTCGAGGAAATTGAAGCATGTATCATTCCCCTTGATAACATTATGCGAGTTCCCCGTAAGTTCATCGTTCAGGAAGAGGAAATCGTTCCCATCGAACGTGCAAGAAAGATTACAAACGAATCAATCCGCCACCTTGCTCAGCATACAAATATGATTGCTAAGGTTGAGGGCGACGACGTTACTCCGAACCAGATTCTTAACGTTTTCCGTGAAGAAAGCTACGAAGTTTACGAAAACAGATTTGTTTATACTCTTATGCAGAACCTCATCAGATTCATTGATGTTCGTTACAACGTTCTTTTCAATGTTTCCGATGACGATAATATGGCTTCTCTTAAAATGGAAAGCGACTTCACACGCGGCAGAGAAAAAGTTACTTACAAGCTTGAGGTTGCCGCACAGTCGGGCGGCGGTGAGCTTGATAATACCGCAACGGGCCTTGAAGGCGAAAACGCATCAGCTTTCCAGCGAATTGAGAGAATCAAGAAGATTATCAATGAATACGCACACTCTGCTTTCATGAAAGAGTTGCAGAACTGTGTTCCCGTCCGTCCTCCGATTATGAGAACGAACGCTATCCAGAAGAACCCGAACTTCAGAGCTTGTCTTAAACTCTGGCAGTTCATTCAGTCATACACTGACCTCGGTTACGAGATTACCGTCAAGGAATCCAACGATATGGTCAGCGACGAGTACAGAAATCAGCTTAACCGGATGATGGCGCTCAACTATATGATGCTTAAGGCAAACACTCTTTCAGAGGATGCCGTCGGTAAGCAGAAGCGCCGTAAGCTCAAGCCGAAGCTTCTTAAGAGACTTGCTGAAGAGCTTGTTCTTGATTACGATATGGAAGACGTTGAAATTCAGCGTGTCTTCGTTGAGGAAGTCAAGCGAGTCAGCAAAAAGAAGATGGAAGGCGAAAAGAAAATTCAGGAAGCTATCCAGCGTGCTCTTGATTCCGAAAATGCACGTAAAAAGGCAATCGAGGACAAGATCAAGGCTCAGATCGCTCACGAAAAAGAGATGGAGCGCCGTCGCATAGCACGCGAAAAAGAAAGAGAACGTCTTGCAAAGCAGAAGGAAAAAGAGCGCATTGCAAGAGAAAAGGCAAAAGAGAAGGCAAGAAAAGAAAAAGAACTTGCGCTTGCCAAGGAACGTGCAAGAAAAGAGAGAGAGAAAGCTCGTCTTGCAAGAGAGAAAGAGAAAGAACGCATCCGTCTCGAAAAAGAGAAGGAGAAGGCAAGAATTCTCAAAGAAAAAGAAAGAGCTGCAAAGCTTCAGGCTGCAGAGGAAGCAAAGCTTGCGCGTCAGAAGCAGCGTGAAGAAGAGCGCAAAGCAAGAGAAGAAGCAAAGCGTCTTGCTCTTATCGAAAAAGAAAAGGCAGCAAAAGCTAAGGCTAAAGAGAAAGAAAGAGCAGCCAAAGCTCTTGCACTTGAAAAAGAACGTGCTGCAAAGCTCAAGGAGAAAGAGCGCGTAGCAAAGCTGAAGGCAGAGCAGGCTGAAAAAGAAAAGCTTGCCCGTGAAAAGGCAAAGGAAAAAGAAAGAGCTGCAAAGGCACTTGCCGCTGAAAAAGCAAAGGCAAAGGCTGTTGCAGCAAAGGCGAAGGAAAAAGAACGCCTCGCAAAAGCTAAGGCTATCGAGGAAGAAAAAGAACGCCTCGCCAAGGAAAAAGCAAAAGAAAAAGAGAGAATAGCAAAAGAAAAGGCTGCCGAAAAGATGAAGGCAGACAAAGAAAAAGCTAAGCTCAAGGAAAAAGAGCGTCTTGCAAAAATGAGAGCTGCACAGGCTGAAAAAGACCGTATCGCTAAAGAAAAAGCGAAGGAAAAGGAACGCCTTGCACGCGAAAAAATCAAGGAGCAGGAACGCCTCGCCAAGCAAAAGGCAAAGGAAAAAGAACGTGTAGCACGCGAAAAAGCCAGAGCCAAGGCGAAAGAACAGGAAAGACTTGCCCGTGAAAAGGCAAAGGCTAAAGAAAAGGCACTTAAAGAGAAAAACTCTGAAAAGTCAGCCGAATAATTATTAAACTCACCGTTACGACGGTTTCGGAGGAAACGAAAGTATGTTAAGAAGGAGATTTGAACAGGTTGCGGTTATGCTCCTGAGCATTGTAATGCTTGTGACATCAACCGGAATAGTGTCATCATTGGCGACAACTGACGTCAATGAGTCTTCTGCTGCGCCTTCAACTTCCTCCACCCAGTCTTCAACACAGGAAACTTCCTCTTCAACCTCAGCTGAAACCTCGACAACAACATCAACGGTTACTCAGGAAGGCGGAGCAATTACACCTCCTTCAGTTGAGCAGGAAGGCGGAGCAATCGTCGTAATTGACGAAGGTAACGGTACAAAGGAAAATCCGTTCAAGATTTCAACAACTGAACAGTTCCTTTCACTCGGCGGTAAGGTTAACAACACAGCAAACGCTGACAAGTACTTTGTTCTTACTGCGGACATCGACCTTTCAGGTGTAAGCGGAAGCGAATTTGCAAAGAACGGCGGTTCACTCGTCGGCATCGATAAGAAGCTTGCATCAACAAGCGCAAATGTATTCATCAACCTCGACGGTAACGGATACACGCTCAAGGGTCTTAATGTTGAAATCGCATCGGGTAATGCCGCATCAATCTTCGGCACACTCAATGAAAAATCAACTATCAGAAATCTTAAGATAGAAAAGCCCGTAATGAAGTCAACATCTGTTGAAATGGCAGATATCGCTCTCATCGCAACAGAAAACAAGGGTACTGTTTCAGCTGTTACGGTTACATATCCCGTACTTTCAGCAGAGAACGCAGAAAATGCGGCATTCATTGTTGCTGAAAACTACGGCACTGTTTCTGATGTAACGGTAAGAGGCACGCATACTAACCTCGGCACTGCTTCAGCTGAAAACCACACAATTTCAGCAACAGGCAATGTCGGTGCGGTTGCAGGTCTTAACCACGGTACAATCAGCAATGTTTCTGCAATCAACGTCGGAATGTTTATTCCTGCTGACGAAAAGGCTGTCATTTACGGCGGTATTGCAGGTTGCAATTCAGGCTCCGTTCTTAACAGCGTTGCAACGGGTAACGTTATGGGCGGCAAGGCTGCAGATTCTGTCGGCGGCGTAGTCGGCAAGGCTGTGAAGAGCGTTTCAGGTGCGGAAATCACCTCAACTCTTACAAATAACTATTCACTTGTCGCAATTTCAGCTTCAGTAACAGGTAACGGTGTCATCGGCGCTGACGGCAAGGCTGAAATGGTCAAGGATTGTTTCTGGTCAGGCGAAGTGAGTGGCAAGGATACAATGCTCGGCGACTACGGTTGCGGTGTCAATGAGCTTGACTTCCGTCAGTTTATCCTCATTCCGCAGGGTAAGAAGGCTGTCCTTTCATCAAGCGACATCAAGTCAACGTCATGGGGCAAGGCAGCATTTGAGCTTGACGGTGAAATCACCGTCAAGGGTGACGGCGTAAGCGCATCTGCAAACGGCAGTGCAGTTGAAATTACTGCAACTGCTTCGGGTCAGGTTGCGACAGCAAGATACTATACAAAGGTAACTCTTCCTGCAAATGTAGGCGCATCGTCTGCAGGCAACACTCTTAAGCAGTACTTCCGTGTTGAGCTTCTCACGGTTGCAAAGGATGCAAAGGGCGACGGCTCAGCAAATAATCCGTTTGTTGTTATGACGGCAAGCGACTTCAATCTCCTCAGATATGCTCCGGGAATGAACATCGTTCTCGGTAAGGATATTACAGTCAACTCACGTGCAACTGCAATCAAGGGCACAGTTGACGGCAACGGCTTCACAATCAACACAACGAAGCCTCTTGCAAGTGCTGTTTACGGCAACGTTAAGAATCTTAATGTTATCGTAACGGCTGACCTCTCAACAGCTGTTTTCGGAGATGCAATTGATGCGTCTGTAAACAACGTGAGAGTTGCAATGGCTGAGGGCGTTTCGCTCAAGGCTGATGCAAACAATACAGGTATCCTCTTCAACAGAATCGCCGCAGGTACGGTTATCGATTCTGCTCTGGTCAAGGGTAATGTCACAATCGTTAAGGATAAGATTTCTGCAATCGGTGCATTCGCAGGTCTTATCGACGGCGACAAAGTTATTATAAGAAACAGCGGTGCTGTTGCGGATATCGCTGCAGAAAAGGATATCACATCTGCAGACACAGCAATCTTCGCAGGCAAGGTTACAGGAAATGACGTTTCAGTTACTGACGGTTATGTCGGAGGCGAAAACCTTGCGGGCAAGTATGCATTTATCGGTTCTGTAACGGGCAAGAAGCTTGCGGTCAAGAATATTTATACAGACCTTGCTTCTTCGGAAATCGCATCATTCGACGGCTTTGATAAGAACCAGTTCAAGGCTTGGTCATTTGACGGCGGAAATGTCGGATTCTTTACAGGAAACGGCGGTAAATTCACCGCAACTCTTCCGGCAATCAAGGCATTCAGCGCAACAGACGGCGGTGATTATTCCGTAATCTGTGACGCTTCAAAGCTCATCGCAACAGTAAACGTTGACGGCGGAAAGCTCGTTCTCAGCGTACAGCGTGCGGACGGTGTTATAACCGTTAAGTCAATCCCTGTAACTGTTGTGAATACAAAGACAGGTCTTTCTGCAACAATCAACGTTTCAAACGGACTTGAAAAAGATGCAAGCGGAAGATCTGTCATCAATTCAGCATTTGATCTCGCTTACGTGAGTGAAAATATTGCCGAGCTCAGCAACGCAAGCTTCATTATGAAGAGCGATGTTGATATGGCAGAACTCAGCTCTTTCGCACCGATCGGCTCTGCAGAAGTAAGCTTCAGCGGAACATTCGACGGTAACGGTAAGACTGTACGCAATCTTGCAATCGACGGAAACGCAAAGGTCGGTCTTTTCGCAGTGCTTGACGGCGCAACAGTGAAAAATCTTACCTTTGTTGATGCAAAGATTTCATCAGACGGCGGTTATGCAGGCGTGCTTGCAGGTCAGGTTACAGGCAATGCAAAGATCAGCGGTATTACCGTTGAAAATGCAGAAGTAACTTCAGCTGACCTTTATGCATCAGCAGTTATCGGTGCAATTGACGGCGCAGAAAACACAGTTTCTGTTTCAGATGTAACTGTGAAGAATTCTTCTGTCAAGTCAGAATCAAGCTACGTCGGCGCAGTTGCAGGACGTATTAATGCAAAAGCACAGATTAACACAATTGTTGTTGACTCATTCAAGGCAGAGGGTGCAAACTACATTTCAGGTGTTGCAGGTCTTATCCAGGGTGAAGTTTCAATCAGCAATGCGAATGTAAACAAGGCTGAAATCAGCGGTGTTTCCGAGGTTTCAGGTGTCGCAAGCGGTAACGGAACAATCAAGTCCGCTTTCGTTAAGGATTCAAAGGTTTCAACAGTTGCAATCTCTTCTGCATATACTGCAGGCGGTATTTCCGCAGTATTCGCAGGTACGGTTGAAAACGCAACAGTTGAAAACGTGAAGGTTTCTGCAGGTGTTGCCGCAGGTATCGTCGGCAAGACAACAGCAGACAGCAATCTTACAATTAAAAATACAAGCGTTAAGGCTTGTGAAATAACATCAGCAGAAGCGAACACTGTTGCTGCAGGTATCCTCGGCGTTCATAACGTAAACGGAGCTGTGGCAATCAGCGGTGCAACAGTCGACGATGCTACTGTAATCGGCGGTGCGGCTGTTTCGGCAGGTCTTGTCGGTGACTGTTCAGGCGCAAAGAGCACTCTCAGTCTTGAGGATTCAAAGACTCTTGCAACAGTAAACGGCGCAATGACAGCGAATGCAGTTTCTGCGGCAGGTGCACTCGGCAGAATCGGTATGTCTGCTGTGAATAACGTTTCAATCAGCGGTGTCAAGGTCGGCGGTATCGTAAGCGGTGCAGGAGTGCTCGGCGGTATCATCGGTATCATCAACGACGGCACAGCATTCGAAGCATCAACTCCGATAGTTTCCGACAGTATTGTCTTCGCACAGCTTTCAGCTGAAAATGCAGAATCTGCAGCTCTTATTATCGGTGCTGTTGACGACGATATTTTCGCCTCAACTGATATTTCATCCGCAGTCAACGGCGTTGTTCTTACAACATACGGCGGAATGAAGGCTTATTCGTCAGAAGCTCTTCGCGGCGGATATACAGATATGAACAGCGGTATCACACCGTCTGTGGGCACTCTTTCAACAAAGAGCGAAACAACGGTTACTCTTTCAGGACTTCCGAAGGCTGACGGATTTGTATTCGATTCCGCAACAGGTTGGATTTCTGAGTCTGAAGACAGAATCAGTGTTGTTTCTTCAACAGAAGATTCTCTCGTGCTTAAGGCTAACCGCCGTGCGAATATTTCAATCAGAGCTTATTATGTTCTTGCAACAGATGAAGAGATTCGCATCCCGGTTGAATTCACAATGGTTGCAAACGTATCTGAACCTCTTGAAGGTAAGGGTACAGCAGCATTGCCGTATCTTATCAAGGATGCGTATGACCTTGAAGCGATGGCAGACTACGCTGACGAGAACGCATACTTCGTTCTTGCGGAGGATATCGTCCTCACAGACGCGGATTATGAATTCGGCGGTGCATTCTACAATGTAGGCAACGGTATTGTAACAATCGGTAATGCCGAGGTTGCATTCGACGGCAACTTCTCAGGTCTTTACAGCGGAAAGGTTCACTCGATTACAGGTCTTCGTATGAACGGCAACACCTTCGGCGGTCTCTTCGGAGCAACAGACGGTGCAGTTATCAGTGACCTCATTATAAATGATGCGGACATCACAGCTTCGGCTGACGCAGGTGTACTCATCGGACGTGCAAACGACACAACGATCAAGAACGTAACAGTAAACACTGCAAAGGTTACGGCAACTCAGTCGGGCGCTGTTGCAGGCGGACTTGTCGGTGTTGCACAGTCAACAATCATCGAAGATGTAACTCTCAACAATGTTGAGGTTTCAACAACACTTGACTCAACAAGCGCAACTCTTGAAATTGCGGGCGGTGTAGCAGGTGTATATGACGGTCTTATCAAGAATTCGAAGTTCAACAATGTTTCCGTTGTTTCGGGAACTGTCGGCGGCGGTGTTATCGGTGCGGTCAAGGCTGAGCCGGCAAACATCGTGAATGTTGATGCAGACGTCAATGTTAAGGCTGACTTTGCAGGCGGTTTCGCAGGCAGAATTTCAGCTCCGAAGGCTCTCTCTGTAAACGGTTCTGTTGTACGCGGCGAAGTTGACGGTGCAGAAGTTGCTTCAGGCGTAATCGCACAGATTTCGTCAGAAAATGCAGGCGATGCATTTGATAAGCTTAACCGTAACCTCGTAACGGAAACTGTTATTGCGGCGGATATCAAGGGCGGCGACGTTAAGGCTCTTGTAATCGGCGAAGCTTCCGAAGCAGTTGCTGTTGATAAGGAAAACACGAAGAACGATGTATTCCTTAATGTTTACTATTCTTCATATCAGAACGACCTCGGTGCATTCGGCGCTGAACAGTTTAACGCTTACCGTAACAGCGAATATGCAGTAACTGATCTCAGTTCACTTGCATATAAGGTCGGCGAAAACGTTTACGAAACTGTTGAACTCACAACAGAGTTTGCAACGCTTCCCGAAACCGGCATTGTTCTTAATAATGCAACCGGTACTTACAAATCCTTCACAGCAGGCGGAAGAACATTTACTCTTGAAAATATTACTTCCGACGTTGAGGGTCTTGTTGAATACAATGCAGAGAAATCTGCTGTAAGACTTACTTCAACAGTCCATGACTCAGCAAAGCTCGTCTTTGTATACTCAGGCGGTCTTGAACTTGCAATCGGAATAACATCCGACTATGCACTTCAGGGCAGCGGCACAAAGGAAAATCCGTACCGCATCGCAACAGCTGATGACTTCGGATTTATGCTTAATAATTCTAACGAGGGCAAGTATTACGTCCTCGCGAATGACATTAACCTTGCAGGTGTTGAAGGCGGAGCAGATTTCGCAGGAAATCTTGACGGTAACGGCTTTGTCCTCCACGACTATTCGGGCGCAAGCCTCTTCGGCAGAGTAAGCGGTGTGCTTACAAATGTCGGTTTTGCAGGTTTCGATGTCGCAGATAAAGAATCAGATTCAGTCGGCGCGGTTGCTGCTGTAATTGACGGCGGTACTGTTGAAAACTGTTTCGTAATCGCTCAGGTTAATGCAAACGGCACAAAGCAGGATGCAGGTATCCTTGCGGGTCGTGCAATCAACGGCGCAGTTATCAGAAATTCTGTAACAAGCGGTAAGGTTGTTAACGAAAACGGCTTTGCAGCAGGTGGCGTTGCAGGTTCTGTAACCAATGCGGAAATCCTCAACGTAACGTCAACTGCATATGTCCTCGGCGGCAAGGCTGTCGGCGGTATTGTCGGTGAAGCTTCGTTCGCAACTCTTGACGGTGTAATCTTTGCAAATATGGTTGAGGCTGACGGCAAGTCAGGCAACATCATCGGCACGGCAAACGAAGACGTGGAAATTGCAAACGCTTACTACGATTCAGGAACTTCACGCACAGAAGCTGTTGCAGGCAACGGTAAGGTTGACGAAAAGGCAGTTACTGCTCTTACAACCGAAAAGCTTGTCAGAGCAAACGTAAAGGGATTTGTTTCACTCGGCGGTTATCCCGTACCTGAAACAATCGCAAAGGACGGCTCAGTGAAGTTCGCAACAGGCGTTCAGTTTGCAACAATGACAGTCAGATACCTTGCAGGTTTAAGCACAGGTACAGTTTATAATTACACAGATATAGTTGTTGATTCAACAGTTAATTCAAACGAAGTCAAGCTTGAAAAGACTCCGGACGTTAAGGTAACACTTGTTCCGTCGGTCGATTATGCTGACACAAAGAATGAAATTGCACGTTATATGAATCCGCTTGAATCAGGTGCGGTTGACGTAAGCTGCACAATCGTTGCAGACGAAAAGTCAGAAATCGCAGACGAGCTCATCGGTGTAATGCTCAAAACAAAGGTTGGCTCAGATTCAACGGCATTTGACTTCTTCACAACAGCAGAAGCTCAGCCGGTGGATATCGCAGCTGTTACTCTTGCGGATGGCGCACTTTATGTAAATATGCACCTTCCTGCAGGCTACGGATTCAACGTTGTTGCTGTTGACGAAAACGGTAACACACTCGCAACACAGGAAGTTGCAAACGAGGGTATCCTCGTAAACGCACAGGGTGCAAAGGCAGTTTCTCTCACACTCTCACTCGTTGAAGAGGAAGAGGATTGGGGTCTCAGAAGCATCTGGAGTGCAATCGGAAAATAAATGAAAGGGGGTTGGTGTTACGGTGAAAAAGCATGCAAGCCTTTACAAAAACATAATAATGGTCGTGGCATCAGCCCTTACTCTTGTTGCCGTTTCTTTCGCGTGGTTTACGAACAACTTCTCAACAAACCTTGACCAGTACAAGGCAGTTGTCGGCGGAGATGCAATTGCGATTGATTATTATCAGCTGGATGATGAAGGTGTTTATCAGCCGTTGAGTGGCGATATCGAACTTAAAGATTTTGTTCCCGGAACTTACAACAAATACAAGTTTGGTTTAACAACAAAAACTGCAGATAAGCTTAAACTGAAGTTCGAGATTACAGGTATTCCTGAGGATATGCCGCAGGAACTTAAGGAATCGGTGCAGATAAAATACACGCTCTATTCACAGAAGAAGCAAACAACTGACGGAACGGTTACATATGTTGATTCTGTTCTTATTGCGCAGAACGAAAACTATGTTCCTCTTTCGGAAGTTACTGACGGAGTGATTATCAATTCGCTTTCACTCGAAAACTATCAGCAAACATCAGCAGACAGATTTGCGATTTATTACGAAATAGGTCTTTCGGAGAGTGCACCGTCTGAAATCAGCGGTCTTGAATCCTCTCTCGGAAGTATTAAGATAAGCGCACAGCGTATCAGTTAAAAGATGAAGAAAGTTAAAAGTATTTTAACCCGTATTTTTACCGCCTTTTCGGCCCTGCTTTTTGTTTTCGGTCTTGTTGTTTTTGTTTGTGTTCTTAATGCATCCGCAGGCAAAGTGCCGAGCGTTTTCGGCTTCAGCCTTCTTCAGGTGCAGACGGGCAGTATGATTCCCGAATACGAAATCGGAACGGTGGTCGTAACAAAAAAAGTCGATGCAAGAGAGCTTGAAGTCGGCGACGTAATCAGCTTTTACTCAATGGATAAGGACATTTCAGGAAAGGTTAATACCCACCGTATTGTCGAAATTGAGCACGGCGGTGACGATAACGCACCGTATTTTACAACGAAGGGCGACCATAACGACGAGGTCGACGATAAAAAGGTCTGGCCTGCACAGCTTGTCGGAAAGGTTGTTTATAACCTTGGCACGGTAAGCGGTTCGGTAATCGGTGTTTTCCGCAATCCGAACGTGATTTTCTTCGTTATTGTTCTTCCGTTGATTTTCATAACATTCGGCGAAGCCGTTAATCTTGTCAGCTTGATTGCTGAAAGCAAATTTCAGAAAAAGGAAGATAGTAATGGCGACCCCGAAGAAAAAAATTAGCGCAATGTTGACAGCGGTTGTTCTGCTGTTTTCACTTGTTGCGGTCGGCATAGTGTGGTTTCCGTCAATCCTTGGCTACAAGGCATATGCAATCGAGACGGGAAGCATGGCGCCGATAATTCCGGAAGGCAGTATGGTTTACGTTAAACCCTGCAGTAATTTTGAAGATTATCAAGTGAACGATATCGTCACTTTTACAGATACAGTTAAAAAGCAAAGCTTTACCCACAGAATTGTTTCAATTGATAAGGAAGATTATCTTTTTACAACAAAGGGCGATGCAAACGAAATCGAAGACCTTGAACCGACGTCGGCATCGTTGGCTGTCGGAAAGGTGAAAATGGCAATTCCTCTGCTCGGCTATGTTGCTTCTGCTCTGAAGCACACGGCGGCAAAAATTATAATCGCAGTTTTCTACGTTGCATGGGCAGCGATTGAAATAGAACTATTTTTAACGGAAAGGAAGAAAAGATATGATTAAAAGAATAATAATACTTGTTGCTTCCTTGGCCGTTGTGCTCGGGCTTATAACATCAGGAAGCTCGTTCGCGTGGTTTGCTTCATCATCTCAGCGTAACCAGAGCATTTCAGTTTCTGTCGTAAGCAATTTGTTTTCATCAAGTCTTTCAGATCTGATTCCCGCTGAAAACACAATCATTATGCAGGGCGATAACCTCATCAACCTTGACGGAAACTCTGCAAATCTTCAGATCGAAAACCATTCAACAACAGACACGCAGGTACGTGTTTCAATCGAATACACAAGCTACCGTACGGGCAGTCCGAGGCAGGTTGTTTACTCTGCAAGCGAGGAAGACGATATCATCGTTGAATTTGCAACGGATGCGTGGGCGAAGGATGTCAATATTGGCGGCGTAAGCTATTTCTATTATGTCGGAAATTCTTACGGCTCAGACACGGTTTCGGATATCGATTCCTTGCCGGCAATCTCTTCTCTCGTCGGCAAAATTCCCGTAATTTCAAAAATTGCCTATAAGGACGATATCTCAGATGCGTACTCAGGCAAAAAAATAAACGTGAAGGTTTCTTTCGAATCCAAACAGGCTGAAAATGTAACATGGTCTTCAATTGACAGCTACGACGTTTCAGGTATCGGCAAATAAGGAGCGCTGGAAAGTGAAAATCCGTATCAGAAATGTTTTGTTCAATTTTTTTGCAATCCTGACTTTGATTGCGGTCGTGTTTGTGGGCTTCAATCTTGTTTCAGGCGCAAAGGGTTATGCCGTAACAAGTCCCAGTATGGCGGAAACGCTTGTCCGCGGTGACATCGTTTTTGTAAAGGATGTAAGCTTTGATGAGCTTAAGGTCGGCGATGTTGTGACTGTGCGCTCAACGGACGGAAAGTATTTTTTCACTCACCGTGTTGTTGAAATCGACACTGAAAACCGAATGGTGACAACCCGTGGCGATGCGAACAATTCGGACGATCCGATGCCGAGCGAAGAAGAAAGAATAGTCGGCAGGATGTGGTATAAGGTTCCGCTTCTTGGCTATCTTTCAATCTTTTTCCTGAATTTTTCACGGGCGACGGGATTGATAATCCTTGCAGTGGTTGCTGTTGCGCTTGTCGCAATCAACTCTGCGCTCGTAAAAATAAAATCTAAAAAGAAGCGAGGTGACAGCGATGAGTAAAATAAGAAAAATATCTGCCGTGCTTATGGCACTTGTTCTTGTAATGTGTGTCGGATATTTTTCCTTAATGTCAACAACATCGGCGTGGTTTTATAACAGCGGTGTGATTGACAGCGGAGATACATTTGTTTTCGGTGACTTGTCGGTGGATACCTCTTTTAACACAAAGTCAAAAGTCGTGTTCAACGGTGCAACAAAGTTTGCGGACAAGGACGAAGTGCTTTTTGACAAGGTTGTAAATGTCGAAGAAATCTCGGTTTACAATTCAGGTACAATTCCTGCAAGGATTTATGCAGATGCTGTCAACACAGGAAGCGGTGAAGGCTTCCGCTGGTTCTTCTTCTCAGATGTAACGGCGGTTGACGGCAGTGTGAAAAAGACAATTGAAGCTTCTCTTCCCGAAATGACGGACGAGGCGCTTGACAAATATAACGTCGGCGAAGACGGAAACGGCGGACACTACATCCTTCTTAATCCGGGCGAAATCACAACGGTGAAAATTGCATCATGGATTGAGTACGATGAAGTGAAGGATGAGCTTAAAGGCTCAGCTACCCTCGACTCTTACGATATTGAATTCACTTTGATTTCAACTCAGGATGTTGACGGTGCGGCAGAAAGATAAAAGCGAGGTGAACAGGGATGTTGCATAAACTTAATAAAAAGGCAGTTGTAATAATCGTTGCAATCGTTGCGCTTGTTGCTGTTGTCGGCTCTTCATTTGCTTGGTTTGTATCGCGCACATCCTTGCTTCAGAATTTCAGCCTCAGCTCTTTCGAAGTCAGTGCAGATGTCTATTTCTTTGACGGTGATGAAAAAGTCAGCGCTGACGAATACAAGGACGAAAACGGACTTTATATACTCAGCACGAACAAGGATGATGTGAATTATCTCGGAAACCTTCGTGCAAATGTTGCTCACAGCGGTGCAAAGGCTTGTGTGCGTGTTACGATGAACCACCAGTGGACTCTTGCAGACGGAACGGTTGCACAGAATGCAGTTGCAGTTCCCTATGAGTTTGCAAAAGAATGGTTCGATAACCGTGATGCGGACTATTCAGTTTACTATGCAGGCGAGGATAAGACGGGCGAAGCTTCTTTCAGAACTGCAGAATTCATAACAGGCTTTGATGAAAAAAGCTTTGATGCTTCTGCGATTGTTGAAGGCGTAACGCTCAAGGTGCTTATTCAGGTCGATGCGGTGCAGGTTAACCGCTATCCGCAGATGTGGGATATCGAAAAATTTCCTTGGGAATAAGGGAAGCTGATTTTTATGGCGAATAAGAAAAAGAAGCCTGCGGCAGGTAAGTCTGTCGCAGGCGCAACTAATTCAGGGAAGAACAATCCGAACAAATCAAAGAAAGAGCTTGAAAAAAAGAAGGTCGAAGCCGCAAAACAGGCACAGCGAGTGCAGGAAGAAAGGCTTAAGGCTGAGCGTGAGCGTGCGAAAAAAAGCGAGGATATCCGCAAACGCCGCGAAAAGCAAAAGGCAAAGGACGAAAAAATCGAGAAAAAAGTTCTCGGTAAAGAAAAACGTTCAACCGAGCTGAAAAAGGCGACGGATTTGCTCAAAAAAGTATGGGGCAAGGTCAGCTATTATACAAGCAAAGAATTTCTCGGCTCGTTTAACTATACACGAATAATCCTTTTTGTGG
Organism: Acutalibacteraceae bacterium; assembly: GCA_045533625.1. Taxonomy (GTDB): domain Bacteria; phylum Bacillota; class Clostridia; order Oscillospirales; family Acutalibacteraceae; genus CAG-488. The sequence continues at coordinate 24,440 of JAZSID010000102.1, forward strand.
TTCTGCCGATAGTCGTACTTGTTTTCGGAATTTTATCACTTGTGCAGGCAACATTTTTTAATGTTCCTTCCGAAATCAGGGATTATGAATTCAACGGCAGACTTGAGAGCAGTGTTGTTGCAAAAGATTCTGCCTTCAATTCTCAGCAGCAGAGCGTTTTCATCGAAACTCTTGATGCCCACGGGAGCAAGAAGTTTGATTTTTATATCAACTCTTCAATTCCTGTCGGCGATAACGGCGAAATAAAGGAACTTTGCTTCGGCAATCCTAATGAAGAGGATTATGTCCTCGTCGCAACAGTCTTTGATAAGGACGGCGAAGTGCTTTACCGTTCACTCGGCATTGAAAGCGAAAAGGAAATCAACGAGGTAAAGCTTTTCAAGGAAGTTGCATACGGTACGCACAGGGTGAAGGTTGCCGTCAATGCATACGACAAAGAAACAAATAAAAAGATCGGAACAAAATACGCTCACATTAAGCTGAGCGTCGGTGTTGATGAAGATGTCAGATAAAAAACCAAAACTGAAAATTGCGGTCGTCGTTGCGGTTTCGGTTCTCGCAATCGTTTTGTCAACGCTGACCCTCGTGCAGGCAGTGCCGAAAATACGGCTCAGCTTAGCACAGGGCGGAGTGGTATGCGACGGCGTTCTGCCCGACGTTGACGAAAGTCTGCATATAACGGAAGTGCCCGAAGGCGAAATCCGCTACCTTATAAATAAAAGGATTGTTTTTGAAAATCCGTATGCCCTCGGCGACGTGATGCTTGAAAATCCCGAAAGCTGCGGGTACGACCTTCAGTTTATGATTTACAATGCACAGGGCGAAATGATTTACACTTCCCCGATGATAAAACCGGGACAGTATCTTGAGAAGGATAAACTTTCCTCAGTAGTCGGTAAAGGCGAATTCAAATGCTCATATACCGCGCAGGCATATATCGGCGGCGAATATCAGGGAGAGGTGAACGGTGTTCTGACTGTTCTGGTAAAATAGTATAAAGAAAAAGGAACTCGGAGAAAATCCAAGTTCCTTTAATTTTTTATTGAGTTGATTATGCGAGGATTTCGCCCATCATACCGGGTGTTGCGAATGCTGCGTTTGACTCGTCTGTGTCGATGTGCATTGCAAGAGCATAGCTCGGGCTTACACGAACAACAACGTCACCGAAGATAAGTGTACGTCCGTCAGATTCAACTTTAACGTCAACGATCTGCTTGTCGAAAACGCCGAACTTTTCAGCATCTTCAGGAGTAGCGTGGATGTGACGCTTTGCAACGATAACGCCTTCCTTAAGCTCAACTTCACCCTTCGGGCCAACAAGCTTACAAGCGCCGCTGCCTGCGATGTCGCCTGACTCACGGCAGGGAGCGATTGCACCGATTGAACGAGCGTCAGAAGCTGAAAGCTCAACCTGAGTGTCAGGACGTGTGGGACCAAGGATAGAAACAGCAGGGAAGCTGCCCTTTGCGCCGATAACCTGAACTCTTTCTTCACAAGCGAACTGGCCGGGCTGTGAAAGGTCCTTTTTCTTTGTCAATTCGTAACCTGCACCGAAAAGTGTTTCAAGGTCTGCCTTTGAAACGTGGATGTGACGTGCAGATGTTTCAACTAAAACTTCTTTTTTCATTTGGAAAACCTCCGTTAGCATTGTTATTTTTTTAACCTATAAGATTATAAGACAATCCGCGACAAAATGCAACCCCTGCAAAAAATTTTCAGGAATATTATAAATATATAATATGGTATAGAAGAAATCGGTTCCAAACTGTATATAGATGAAAACGCAAGAAATGAAAATATAATCAACATCTAGTATCCCTGGGTGGTATAATATTCAAGATATCGACAGAACGCGCGGGAGGGTTGAAAGAGGGTAAAAAAGAATAAAAAAATATTAAAAAAAGTGTTGACAAAGGAGGGGTGGTTTGATATAATGTCAAAGCTGTCGCGAGAGCAATAGCTCTTGGGTAGCAGGTAAGCACCTTGAAAATTAAACAACGATGAAAGAAAACCCTGAAAAGATTTCT
>JAZSID010000105.1:0-22419 GCA_045533625.1 Acutalibacteraceae bacterium
GACAACACCGTCAAGACCTGCAAGCTTTGCGTTATGAGCATAGTGCATAACAACCTTGTCGATAGGCTCATTGATAAGAAGGTCGTTCTTCATTCTTTCTTCGCTTGTTGAAGTGAGCTGAGTTACGGCAATAAGAATCGGCCTTGTGCCGTCGGGACGTGTAAGACCCTCAAGTGCTGCTTCCATCATAGCGATTGTACCGCTTGCGTGAAGGTTTGTCATATCAACATCAAGTCCTGAAAGAACAGCCATTGACTTTTTAACTGTGTTCGGAATATCGTGAAGCTTGAGGTCGAGGAAAATCTTGTGTCCTCTTTCCTTGATTTCCTTAACAATCTGCGGACCCTCGGCATAGAAAAGCTCCATACCGATCTTCACAAAAGGCTTTCTGCCCTCGCCGTTGAACTTATCAAGAAAGTTCATTACATCTGCTTTTGACGAAAAGCCACAAGCTACAATTACGTCCTTACCCATTAGTGTGCTCCTCCTATTATATCGCTTAAATTTTCTATTGAATATTTTTCCATTACTGCCGGGAGATTATTTACAATATCTCTTGCTGCAAACGGGTCAATGAGGTTTGCCGCGCCGACTTCAACCGCTGTTGCACCGGCGAGCATAAGCTCAATTACATCCTCTGCGCTTGAAACACCGCCCATTCCGACAATCGGAATATTTACCGCTTCATAAACCTGATAAATCATTCTGACTGCAACGGGCTTGATTGCCGGACCCGAAAAACCGCCCATTTTGTTTGCAATTACGGGTTTCTTCGTTTTAAGGTCAATCTTCATACCGAGCATTGTGTTAATCATACTGATGCCGTCAGCACCTGCTTCTTCACAAGCCTTTGCGATTGAAACGATGTCCGTTACGTTCGGTGAAAGCTTGATGATGACAGGCTTTGTTGTTACAGCCTTTACCGCCTTTGTAACCTCAGCCGCAGCTTCTGCTGATGTACCGAAAGCCATACCGCCACCGTGTACATTCGGGCAGGAAACATTGACTTCAAGCCAGCCGACCTGCTCCTCTTTATCAAGCTTTTCGCAGGTATAAACATAATCCTCAACAGCGAAACCACTGACATTTGCCATAACAGGCTTATTGAAGCAAGCCTTGAGCTTCGGAAGCTCATTTGAGATAACTGCATCAACACCCGGGTTCTGAAGTCCTACAGCGTTTATCATACCTCTGTCGCACTCTGCGATTCTCGGAGTCGGATTACCGAAGCGTGCATCCTTTGTTGTGCCTTTGAATGAGAATGTACCGAGACAGTTTATATCATAAAGCTCTGCAAACTCATAACCGAAGCCGAAGGTTCCGCTTGCAGGGATAATCGGATTATCAAGAGTTATTTCGCAAAGTTCAACTTTTGTGTTTACCATATGATTTCCTCCCTTTCAAGCACGGGACCGTCCTTGCAGATTCGTTTGTTGCCGTATTTTGTCTTGCACGAGCAACCCATACAAGCACCGAAACCGCAACCCATTCTTTCTTCAAAGCTGTACTGACCGCTTGTTACCGCAGTAGCCTCAATAGCTTTGAACATAGGCATCGGTCCGCAGGTGAAGAAGTACGAATAATCAAGATTTTTAAGAACATCCGTGACGAATCCTTTTGTGCCGTAGCTGCCATCAACGGTTGTTATATAAACTTCTGCTCCGAGAGCCTTGAATTCATCTTCGAAGAAGATTTCTTCTTCCTTGTTGAAGCCGAGGATAACTTTTACATTCTTACCTTCTTCAACAAGCTTTCTGCAAAGATTATACATCGGAGGTACACCTACACCGCCGCCGATAAGCACGGGATTCGCTCCGCTTTTAGAGAGGTCATATCCGTTGCCGAGACCGACGAGCACGTCAAGCTCCATTCCGCAGTCAAGCTTCGCCATAGCCTCTGTGCCCTCACCGACAACCTTGTAGATTATCGTGAGTGTTTTTTCATCGTAATCACAGACAGAAATCGGTCTTCTTAAATAAAAGCCGTCAAGCTTGATATTTACGAACTGACCCGAAGCCGTTATCGCTGAAACATCGCCCTCAAGCTTCATAAGCCAGACATCTTTTGCTATTTTTTTGTTTTCAGTAATTTTCAAAAATACCTGTTTCATCATTTACTCCTCATATGCTGTTTCGCCGTCGGCAATTGTCAGAATGCACTTTGCATTCAATTCAACGCCTTCAAACGGTGTGCTTCTTCCCTTTGACAAAAACTCTTCAGGATTGACTGTGTATTTTTCGTTAAGGTCAAAGACCGTAAGATTTGCTTTTTCGCCAACCTTTATGCCATTTGCAAACCCGAATCTTTTGCACGGATTTACGCTCATTATTTCAACGAGTTTTTCAAGTGACATAAGACCTGTTTTCACAAAGTTTGTATACATCACCGAAAAGGCTGTTTCGATTCCCACAACACCCATCATACTGTCCTTGAGTCCTTTGCTCTTCTCTTCTGCAGAGTGCGGCGCGTGATCGGTTGCTATCATATCAATTGTGCCGTCAAGGATACCCTCGACAAGCGCTTTTTTGTCCTCTTCGCTGCGAAGCGGAGGATTCATCTTAAACCGTGCATTTTCTTGCAAATCCTTGTCTGAAAGAACAAGGTAATGCGGTGCTGTTTCGCAGGTCACGTCAACACCTCTTGCTTTTGCTTTACGGATGATATCAACGCTTTCTTTCGTTGAAATATGGCAGACATGATAACTGCAACCTGTTTCTTCAACGAGTTTTAAATCTCGTGCAATCGGGCCATATTCACTCTCGGAACAGATACCCTTGTGTCCGTGCTGTTTTGCATATTCGCCGTCGTGGATATAGCCGCCGTAAAGGAGGCTGTTATCCTCACAGTGGGCAACTATCATTTTGCCGAGTGACTTGGCTTTGAGCATCGCCTGACGCATAAGCTCTTCATCCTGCACTCCTCTGCCGTCATCAGAAAATCCTGCAACGTACGGAGCCATAGATTCCATATCGGAGAGCATCTCGCCCTTTTCACCAACGGTTATTGTGCCGTACGGACGGACATCGATCACTGCATCTTTTTCAATAAGATCGAGCTGAACCTTAAGATTTTCAAGGCTGTCGGGTGTGGGGTTGAGGTTCGGCATTGAGCAAACGAGAGTGTAACCGCCGTGAGCACAAGCCTTGGTTCCCGTTTCAATTGTCTCTTTATAAGAAAAACCCGGCTCTCGCAAATGCACGTGAACATCTGCAAGTCCGGGTAAAATATACATATTTTCGCAGTCAATTATTTTTGCAGGCAATGAGCCGACACATTCAGAAACAGCGGCAATACGGCCAGAAGAAACAAGTATATCCTGCTTTTCAAATCTGCCGTCGGTGTAAACTTTTCCGCCTTTAAGAATGTAGTCCATAACCTGCTCCTTCCGTCACTGCAAAAGTGACAACGTAAAGTTTTCGTATTAATGAAAATTTTATCATATTCAGGGGTTTTTGTCAACGAAAAGCGGCTTGTAAAAACATAAATAAAAATCAAAAAATCAGCTGTAATTTTGTGAATTAAGACGCATTTTTCGACATCCGCACAAAAGTGAACCGGCACCGTTTTCACGATGCCGGATTTTTAATTATGCAACTGAAAGAAAACTCCAGAAATCTGCGAAGCCTTTCTTGCCGAAAATCTTAAGAAGAACGTCTGAAACAACGCCGAGAACAAGCTCAACAGCGTCCATTGTCGGGTCTTCAACCTCGGGCTGATATCTGTCTTCCCAGATATTGTACTTAACGTTGAGTTCGATAAGAAGATCGTTGAGAGCAAAGATGATTTCATCGTCTGCATCACGGTCATTGATTGTGCATGCCATCATAGCTTCTGCATCTGCAACTGCCTTATCAAGCTTTGCAGCGTCTGCCGGTTCAAGAGCTGAACGGTCGATTGTTGCTGCATCGGGAAGGTAATCTCTTGTAAGTCTTCTTACAAATCTTGATTCGTTGAACTGCGGATATGTATCCTCGCAATCCTTAACTGAATGGATGTTGCCGAGAGCGATTTCAAAAGCAAGGCTCAAAGCTGTGTTATTGTCTGTAAGCTCGTGCTTCTGACCCTCGAAATACCATGATGTATCCTCGAAATAGCATGTTGAAGCGTCGATTGAACCGTCGGGTGAAACATTATGTGCAGGATCTGCGATGTAAGCATCGTCAAACTTCTGACCTGCAGGAACGTATGATGTACCCGGTGCTGTTGATGAAATCTGGATAATTTCGTCAGAGTTTGTTGTGTCGTATGTTTCAAAGAACTTGAAGAAGCCGTAGTCCTCATCACCGAAAGCAAGGTTGTAACCGCTGATGAAATAGAACTCTGTACCGTACTTAGTTTCCTGATACTTGAGTCTTTCTTCAAGGTTAGCCTGAGCTTCAGCATATCTTTCAGTCTGAGCCTTTACTTCTGCCATATCTTCGCCCTGAAGATACTTCTCTGCAACTTCTTCATATCTGCCTGACGGACAGAGTGACATAAATGAAGTGTTTGTGAGGAAAAGAGTCTTTACAAGTGACTCAACGATATCGTCAAGAATATTTCTGAGCTCCTGCTTCGGAAGAATTCTTGCAGCGATATTGATGATTGAACCAACATAAGGATCAACGAAACCAAGCTCGCCAAGAAGGTTTGTGTAAACCATTGCAGGTGCGTTATCGTCGAAATCGCCGAGCATAAGGTCAGCAAAAACATCACTGCCGTCCCATGCACCTACGATACTGATAACCTTTGCAATTCTGCCTGCATCGGGATACTGATTGAGGTAGTTATTAACAACGCTTGCACCCATACTCATGGGAACAAGGATAACCTTTGAAGCGCCTGTCTGCTTGAGAACAACGTTTTCAATGAAATCGTTAAGGCCTACAGCGTTCTGGTCAGCGTTTGAGAAAACAGGATAGTTATAGCAATATACGTTTTCTTCACCGATTTTTTCGAGAAGGAAATCGCAGGGAATTCTGTCGTCGAAGATACTTCTTGCTTCCTCATCATACTCTGAAACAGGATACTTATGAAGCGGAGTTACAACGTTGTTGATAGGATTGCCTTCTTCATCACTGAGGTGATCAGAGAAGAAAACCTTGAGAACATTTTCAATGCTTGAAGGAGGAATAACGTCCTTCTGAAGAGCGATTGAAGCAATGAATTCAGCAACGAACTTAACAAGTCCGATCCAGTCGCCGATTCCGAAGCTTGCGAAATCTGTGTTGATGTGAAGAAGGTTCCAGTCTGCTACCACGTTACCTTCGTCATCATACTTGTAAGTCTGTGACTGACCGATGCCGGGAACAAAGACAACGGGAACTACTTCTTCCTTTGCCGCAACGGTAAACGCTGCTGTCATAGCAGAAAATGCCATAACAACGCAAAGAAGAACTGCTAACAATTTCTTTGTAATTTTCATATTTTTGACCTCCATAGCCATTATTACTAAATGATTGTATCAAAAAAAACAAATAAAATCAATATACAAAAAGAAAATTATGCAATTAATATATCCGTGAGTTCTTTAAGGCTGCTGATTTGATACGTCGGCTGTATTTCTGACGAAGTCTTTTCACTTATCCAACAGCTGTCGATACCGTAATTGACAGCTCCCGTGATATCGGAACTGAGTGAATCCCCTATCACCAGACATTTTGATTTGTCTTTTTCGGGAATGTGAGCAAAAACGTAGTCAAAATATTCTTTTTTCGGTTTATCAAATCCGACTTCCTCGGAAATAAAAACGCCGTCAAAATACTGCATAAGAGATAAATCCGTAAGCCTGCCCTGCTGAACGATTTTGGCTCCGTTTGTAATAATATACATAGAATATTTCTTTTTAAGCTCACGGCAGATATCCTCTGCACCGTCAATAACAAACCTGCCCTGTGAAAGGAAGTGCATATAATCCGCGTTTGCCTGAGCGCCGTCAGCATCAACACCGAGAACCTTGAAATAATCCGGAAAACGTGTCGCAAAAAGCTCTTTACGCGTAATTTCACCTTTCTCAAGAGCTTTCCACTTTGATTGGTTTGTCACAGAATACAATCTTTTATTTTCCTCGGTTGCAGGTAACGAATACTTTAAAAGCAATTTTTCAATTGCGTTTTCTTCAGCCTTTTTAAAATCCAGCAACGTATCGTCAAGGTCAAAAAGAAGAGTTGTATACTTCATAAGCTACCTCCAAAGAAAAAAGGGCTGTTGCCAGCCCTTTTGAAATAATTAAAGCTTGATTCTCGGGAAGTCATCTTCCTTCGCGCCCATAACACGAGCGAGCTGAGTTGAAACTTCACAGTTCTTGTAAGCCTTACCGTCAATGAAGCCTGCATCTGTTGCAGAAACGAAAACAGGAACATTTACACCTGTGTGGCTGCCTGATGTGTAGTAATACTCATCCTTTTCAGCATCGTACTGAATACCGCCTGTTTCGTGGTCAGCAGTAACAACAACAAGTGTTTCGCCGTCCTTTGCAGCGTAGTCAAGAGCTACCTCGATAGCCTTATCAAACTCAACCGTATGCTTTGTTGAACCGTCAAAATCGTTATCGTGTGAGAATTTATCAATGTGAGCACCTTCAACCATAAGGAAGAAGCCTTCTGCATCATCATCAAGAATGTCGATTGCCTTTGCTGTCATTTCAGCGATATACGGAGTATCGTAATCATTCTTAACAGCAGCGATATCTTCCCAGCTGAACTGTCCGAATGAACGTGAGCCCTCGGGAAGAGCATTCATTTCAGCTCTTGTTGTGAAGTATTCAAAGCCGTTTTCAGCACACTTTTCTGCTGTAACGCTCTGTGATGCGCAACCCCAGATAAGTGTAAGGTCAGATTCCATCTGGTCGTATGAAATATTCTTTTCCTGACCGCGTTCAATTGCGTGAGCTGAGAATGAAGCAGGAGTAGCACCGCTTGTTTCGTCAGTTGTAACAACACCTGCTGCCTTGCCGCGTTCAATAGCGAACTCAGAAAGAGAAACAGGATACTGCCACTTGTTTGCAAACGGATTGAATGCATAAACACCGATTGCACCGTTATATGTTCTGATACCGCACGAAAGAGCTGTACCGCCTGCAGCACTGTCTGTAACCTTGTTTGTAAGGCTTCTTGTTTCTGACTGACTGCATACGGGCATTGTTTCCATAACAAGATCCACATTATGAAGCTTCTTTGTAGCCTCAAGAGTGTTGAATCCCATACCGTCACCAATCATAAGGATAACGTTTTTGTAAGTTTTGTAATTTTCCTCACCTGTTGCCTTGTCACCTGTCATTCCGAACCAACCTGAAATACAGATAAGAACAGCAAGGAGAACCGAAAGTGATGATTTTACTGCTAACATAAACATAAATATCTGCCTCCTGAAATTTAGTGTTATAATTATACTACATAAATTTTCCGTTTTCAAGAAAATTTAAAACAATTTTCTCAAAATAGAATTCACAAACGCTGTATCAACATTTCCCCAATTACGCTTGAGTGCCGCATTGTTTTCCCAACGGACAGAGAGTTTTTCAATATCATCGTCACTCAGTCTGACATCAACCGCAGGTGTGATTTTCTCCACCGTTGTTTTAAAACTTTCCATATCAACACGGATTTCTTCAAAGAATTCCTTTGTCAGTTCAGGCTTGATTTCTGCATTGTAATCAACAAATTCATTCAGGAACACCGCGCAGGCTGTACCGTGAGCAATACCGTAGTTCTCCGTAAGGAAATATCCGAGTGCGTGCGGAAACGCTGTTCCTGTTATAGCGATTGCCAGACCGCCCAAAATGGATGCGTTGTAAAGCTCTTCCCTGTCTTCAATGGTAAGACTCTCTGTTGATTCTGCCATAATTTTATCAAAAACCTTGAGAAGCTTTCTAACACCTGCAACTGCATAGATTTTTGATATATCGTTTGCAGAACGGCTGAAGAAGCTTTCAACACAGTGTGCGAGTGCATCAACAGCCGTTGAACGGGTGAAGGAATCACTGAGGCTGAGAGTGTATTTCGGGTCACCTAATGACAAGACAGGATACGAAAGGTCGTTTCTGAAGCTCTTTTTGAAGCCTTTGCTGTTAGTGATAACCGCAACGCTCGTCACTTCACTTCCCGTACCTGCAGTTGTACCGACAGCAATAACCGGAAGAGGCTGTTCCGCCCAATCCATAGCATAAAGCTTTTCTTCGGAAATATCGGGATTTGCGGCAACAACAGCAATCGCCTTCGAGGCATCAAGCGGAGAGCCTCCGCCGATACCGAGAATGAAATCCGCTTTAATTTCAAAAGCAATTTTACCTGCCTCAAAGCAGGATTCGACCGTCGGATTCTGCCTGATTTTATCGTAGATTTCATATTTTACGCCGGTTGCATCAAAAGCTGACGTCACATCGTCAAGCGCACCGCATTTTTTTGCGGAAGCAGCGCCAGTTACGATAAGACATTTATCACCGTAAGAGCCGAGCCTTTCCGCATTGTTTCTGACACAGTCAACACCCGTTATAAGTCTTGTGTTGACAAAGAAATTCATATTCATAATTAATCACCTTTTTCATTTTAAACCAAACAGTAAAAAAACACAATAGGCGTTTTATTTTTAACAACAATGTAAAAACCCGTAAGATTTAAAACCTTACGGGGTATACATCAAAGAAACGGAATTATTCGTCCATTTCCCAGTTATGCCATACGTTCTGAACATCATCGTTGTCATCGAACATATCAAGCATCTTATTCATATTTGTGATGTCGTCTTCATTTGTGAGCTTCGTATATGTGCTGGGTACATATTCAACTTCTGCCTGAAGGAACGAATAACCCTTTGCTTCGAGCTCATCACGTACTGCACCGAGGTCGTTTGCCTCTGTACGGATTTCAAATACGCCTTCTTCATCAGTAATGAAATCTGTTGCACCTGACTCAAGAGCATCTTCCATGAGCTTCTCTTCATCAACGCCTTCAGCCTCTACCATAATAACACCGCAACGTGTGAACATGAAAGAAACACAGCCACTCTGTCCCATATTTCCGCCGAATTTATCGAAGTAGTGGCGAACATCGCCTGCAGTACGGTTACGGTTATCTGTAAGAGTTTCAACGATAACTGCGATACCTGACGGGCCGTAGCCTTCGTACATGATTTCCTCATAGTTATCGGAATTACCCTCACCTGCAGCTTTTTTGATGATACGCTCGATGTTATCGTTTGGCACGTTATTTGACTTTGCCTTTGCGATTACGTCCTTGAGCTTTGTGTTAACTGAAGGATCGGGGCCGCCATTCTTAACAGCAACAGCGATTTCACGACCGATTTTTGTAAAAATCTTCGCTCTTGCGCCGTCTGTTTTTTCCTTTTTACGCTTGATTGTACTCCATTTTGAATGTCCTGACATATTTATCACCATTTTCAAAAAATTTCTTAAAGATTATATACTACAAGGGTGATTTTGTCAACAGCAGGCAGACAGAAAAATCAGCCTGCGAAGCTATCGCAAGCTGAGAGAAAATTATAAATACGGACGGATATCAATTGCAAGACGTTCCTCAAGATTTATAAGTCTTTTAGCAATATCCTTGGACTGCTCATCTGCCGCTTTATATTGATTGAGATATCTGCTCAGGGATTTAACACCCATATTGCAACCGTCTGTCATAAGGTCTGCAATAGTCACATCCGACTCATCCATCATGAGCTTTGCATTCGTCTTCATCCACGACATACCCTTTGAAACGGCACTCGGTTCTTTACCCTCGTCGTCGTAAGACTTAAGCAACTCCTGAATTTCGCGGTCAAGCGTTTCGTGGTCGCGCTTGCAGTTTACAAGATATTTCTTCAGTCCGCACGCTTCCGCTTTTTCAACCACATCCTCGATGGAATCAATCCCCATTTTCACACCTGCATCGCATTCACGAAGAAGCTTTATTGTATCCGGTTCAATCATATTATCACCCTTTCATATTTCTATGAAGAGTATGCCCGAAAACGCAAAAACAATTCAAAAAACGTCGGTGAAATCACCGACGTTTTTTATCATCCATTGAACATTGTCATTTCAACAATAACCGGGAAATGATCTGACGGATAAATGCCGTTATGCTTTGACTTGTCAATTGAACTTGATTTAACATTTTTGATATAAGCATTTACAAAAATATGATCAATGGGATTAAGACCGAGTGCAATGAGTTTATAATCATTGTAAGTTGCACCGATATCATAATCTTCTGTAAGATATTTTGTATCAGCAAATCCGCACGAAAGCACATCGTCATAGAAATCTTTTGTTTCGTTGAAATTGAAATCACCCGTGAGAACAACGGGAATATCCGGTGCTATTTCAGCTATCTTTGATGAAATAAGTGCAATTGATTCCGCCTGTGCAACTTCGCCGACATGGTCAAGATGTGTGTTGAAATGAGCATAAACAAAGCCTGTTACTTTATCCTTAAGGATTACATAAGTACAGATTCTGTAGCAAGCCGCATCCCAGCCCATTGAAGGCACATCAGGAGTATCTGAAAGCCAGAAATCGCCTGAGTTTACAAGCTCATACTTATCCTTTTTGTAAAAGATATTGTTTGACTCACCCTCTGAAACACCGTCATCACGGTATGTTCCGAAGTAATTGTAATCCGGCATAGCATCACTAAGGAGCGCTATCCAGTTTTTATCAGCTTCCTGCACACCGAAAGAATCCGGTGAATAGCTGTTGATTATACCGCATACGCCGTCTTTTCTGCTTTCCTGTGAATATTTACCCTCACCGCTACACTTGAGATTATAGGTCATAACCGTTAAATCCTGAGCAATAACTTCATCTTTGATAGGGTTAGGATTAACGTTCACGAGAGGATTTTCAGCATCCACTGACGGAAATGTAAAAAATGACACAATCGCCGTAAGAATTGAAACAATTGTTTTTAAAATACCGTTAAACAAAGTACTTATCCTTTCTTAATCAAAAACTAAAAATCATTTTGATTGCATTGAACAATGCATCAAAGAAATCACAGATACTTTCAAAGTAAAGCATACCGTCAGTATTTTTACCGCCTTCAAGGTTACCCATACCTTCAACGGGTGTACCGTCGTATTCTGAAGTAAACTGTGAAAGCCATGAAATCATACCGTTGGGATATGTAAGAGTTACTTCTTCACCAAGGCCGTTGACTGTTGACATATTCGGATAAGCTCCGTTTTCAATCGAAAACATATCGTAGTTTACGGAGAACCAAGCGTGATGTGAGCTTGAAGTCTTTTTGCCGTTTGCATAGCAGACCTTTGTAAGAGTTGAGAAACGGCAATCATCAGCTACGTTTGATGCAGCCATAATTCTTTCCCATGTAGGCGTAACTGCAAGATAATAGTTAACAAGAGGATCTCGTGAGCTTGATGTTAACCAAAGAGGGAGGTCTGAAAGACAACCAACATACTCTTCAGGAACTGACCATGCGGGACAGATCGGGAATGCAGCTGCAAACATTTCAGGATATGCAACAGACATCTTGAGTGTCATCTTACCGCCCATTGAATAGCCGCCGATGTAAATTCTTGTTGTATCAACGTTATTTTTTGCAACGAAATCTTCGATTGCTGCTCTCAAGGGCTCAACAAGGTCGTTGTCCCAGAACTTACCGTTCTCTTCACGTGAACGTGCAGCAAGGATATATGCACCGCCTGCAGGCTGGAATCTTGCCTGAAATTCGTCGCTTGCCCAGTAAGCGATTTCACTTTTTGAAACCTGCTTTCCGTCTTCTCCGCCGTCACCCATACCGTGAAGCCATACAACAAGAGGATACTTTGCAGTATCGCCTTCCTTTGCAGGTGAAAAATATCTGTAATCGATTGAGTACTTACCTACAACGGGACCTTCACCGAAAACAAATTCACCGCAAAGAGTTTCATACTCTGTTTCAAGTGACAGTGCTGAAGCAGTTGAAACACAGCTCAACGCAAAAACGAGCGCGAGCACAACCGCCATAAGCTTTTTAAACATTTTCATAAAACTACCTCCGTTTATTAGGTGATAATCAAAGTCTATCATACCAAAGATAAATTGTCAATTTGGAAATTAATATTCCGTAACATTCTTGTTATCAAACGGTTCATTGTTTCCGACAAGAATAGTTTCGTTATACATATCACTCTTGCAGGAGAAAGCTTCGTCAACAAATTTCCAGCCTTCTCTGCCCTCTCCGTTTTCTTCCATAATTGTCGGTGTGCCGGAGAAAAGGTTAGTACCGAGTCCCAATCTGTCACCTTCAATAATTACACCCATACTTGCAAGGATTGTCGGGAACATATCGCCGTTATACCACCAACGATTGAATTTTCTTTCCTCGGGAATATACTGAAGATCATTAGCAGGATTGAGGATAAGATTAAACGTAGTTCTGAGATAAGACTTATCCATATCAACAAAGAACTTTTTATCCATACTCAGGTGGTCACCTATAAGAACGATCGTTGTGTTTTCATAGAACGGCTGATCCTGAATCCAACGGACAAACTTTGTTACTTCATCTGCACTGTACGCAATAACATTTGCATACTGACTGTCTCTGGGTGTCGGTGCCTTCGGGCTTAAATATCCGTCCTGACAGTGAGTGTCTGCAGTTTCCATTACAAAATGGAACGGTTTGCCCGTTTCGCTCAGACGTGTAAGCTCTCTCTTTGCAAATTCATAGAGCTTATCGTCCTCATATCCCCACCAGACCTTATAATCCTTCGGAATCCAACCTTTTTCCTTTACTCCGTCATAGTCAAGCATATTGAAATTGCCGTGACTTTCATAGAAGTAATTGAGTCCGCCGAATTTTGCCGTAGCACCGAACATAAGAGTCTGTTCATAGCCCTGAGCTTCAAGGATATCACCGAGAGCAACTGCTCCCGGAAGGAAATTGTTCGGAGTACCGTAATCGTTACCGCCTGTCGGCACTTTCATCGGAAGTCCTGTTGTCATATTGACCATTGAAGCAACTGACCATGTACAACCCTTTGTTGCAACAGGTCCGCCGAAGCCTTCATTAAGATGAGAGAATGTCACGCCTTCTTCTGCAAGGTCTGAAAGCGGTTTGATAAGGTTTTCATCCATATAACCGCCCAAATCCTTTGAAAGATAGGTATTTTCCATTGATTCAAGATAAATGTGAATAAGATTTCGTTTTTCCTTCGGGAATTTCATTTTTACTTCTCTGGGGTTTGCAAAATTTGCAGCAATAAATTCCGATTCGCTGTAGTACATATCATAAAGAGTTACAAGCTGAAACTCTCTTATACCGTAAGCGATACCACCCGCAATAAAAGCAATTGCAAGAATGAGAGCAATTATTTTTCTGAATGCTACCGAAAAAATACGTCTTCCGTTTTCTTTGACCTTGCTCTGCATATACAGTGCACGGCTTGAAAAAACAAAGAGAGCAAAGAGGAATGTTACCGCCACCGTCTGAAGAACAGGGCCCTTCCAAAGTGTTCCCATAATCTCGCTGCTTGTACCTTCAGCCGGTGAGAATATATTAACAATCATCTGGTCAGGATCAACGTCACCGAAGGTTTCCTTTGACCAGTTTGTGCCCGTAAAGGCTGCCATTCCCAAAGCAACAAGCACAACTGAAAGAACACTTGTGAAAGTTAAAGTCTTTTTGAACTTAATCGTTTCTTTCTTACAGAAAAGTCTGCCGTCAAGAAGATCCACAGTAAGAATCCACAAGAATCCGACACCTGCAGTAAGACCCATATAGCCAAAGCTGAGAGCTTTCGTAATCGGAGCAAGCTTAAACACAGAGCAGTCCATAAAAACTCTGTGAATCAGGTCCATTACATAAACCGAAACGATATTTGACGCAAGAACATCACCGATCACCGTAAAAATCTTGTTGATCGGTTTCTTTCCGCGTTTAAGGACAAATATATCAACCAAGCCTATAACAAGGCCTGCGATAATGCCCAATGAAATAAATAACATTCCAATCTCTCCTTTGATGCAAATACTGACTACATTCTACTATAAACGACAAGTTTTTACAAGAGAAAATTAAACCTATGTTACAGAAAAAAAACTGACACCGCGTAAGCGATGCCAGTCTGATAATTAAAATGCAAAATATTTTTCTCTCTGTTTTTTCATTCTTCCGCTGATTGCTTTGAGTATATCTGCCGCAGTTTCGTCGCCGCAGACATAGTCTTTCATCGCTCTGCCCTCTTCAAAAACAAGCTCATCGTGAAGCGGAAAGAATTCGCGAAGAAGGAAATCGCCGTATCTTATAAAACGTGTTTCGCCCACGAGTCTGTGCTCAGTGCTGATTGTATCGACAGCAACTGAATACATATCCTTGATTGAAGAAACAAGGCTTTCGCGTGTATTTTCGGGCGAGAAAACTATTGTTGAAGCAATCAATGCTCCGTCGTTATGGACACTTGAATGGCTGTCCGTACTTCCGACTATGGGATATCGTCTGCCCTTTGCTCTGTCGTCATAATATCGTGCAGCCTGAAAACCGTTCTGCTGATAATATGATTCGCCGCCGAGGACTTCGAAAGCATCAAACGGCTGTGTTTCCATCATATATTCAACAAGTGTTTCGGGAACCTGGAAAACGTTTGAAATCCAATAAGGATGGCAGAAGATTCCCAATCCGTCAGCCTTTTTGATATGATTAAAAATCCATACGCAGGAAGCGTAGATGAACTTTTCAATACCTTCGGGGATGTCAAGGGTTTCTGCAAGCTCGTTAACCTGCCTTTTATATTCCTCAACACTGATAATTTCGGGACACTCGCCGTCAAGCGAACGCAGTTCCTTGCCCGGACCGACGTCGATATGATGATCACCCGGCATAAGTGCATTGACACTGTACTTACCGCCGAAATTCACGATATGAATATCGTTGTCCTCAAGATGAATTTCCTCTCCTGTTACAAGGGTGTATTCAATCGGCACATCCTTGTATGCATTCATTGCTTCAAGAGACGGATAGTAAGAATCGTGGTCGGTTATCGCAAGGAAGTCGTAACCGTTCTTTCTGTACTCTGCGGCAACAATTGCAGGTGCCTGCTTACCGTCCGAACGGCAAGTGTGCATATGAAGGTCGCCTCTGAAAGGATATCTGCCGACCATATCGGGAGCAAGAGAATAAACAGAAAGCCTTACTACCCTCTTACCGTCCTTGAGCACCTCAACAAAATGCTCCTGCTCGTCGTGATAAATATGCCTGAATCGAAGGCATCCGTCAGCATCGGGATTAACTTTGTACTCGACAAGATTTTTTCTCTCTTTATAATCCCTGATATTACCCTGCGTAAGCGCTTTCACCCAGATTGTATACTCGCCTTTAAATTCAACGTGTGCGCCGAGGGGTTTTATTGTGACCTCGATTTCTTTTTCACACTCAAAGACTTTCGGAAAAATATCGTAATTAAAAAGCTCTAAAGAAACCATAATTAACCTCACTTAAGTTTAATTTCAGCGTTGTAGTCACCAATTCCGTAATTTCCTACGGTGTGCTTCAAGGTTTCGTAGAAGTCGAGTTCTTCACCCTGAGCACCCTTAAGAGTTTTAACAAACGGCTTTACTTTCCTGAAAAGACGAAGAAGCACATCACCCTTCGGTGTCCCTTCAACAAACGGCTGATTTCCCGAGAAAACGTAACGCACGATATCAACTGCAAAATCAGCAAACCTTACGTCCCTGATTGATTTGTCAACCTTTATGAAAAGAATCTTTCCTAACGTGCCGAGAGTTACGGTAGAAATCTTTTTACCGATAAAACGCATCGGCTTATCCATTGAAGGCTTGAATTTCACACCGATTTTTCCGCAGAATCTCTGAGGATCATTTTCTATTGCGCTTACCATCGTTCTGATCATTCTGTCGAACTGATCCTGAAGATACTGTTCACCTGTTTTTCCGCCCTTGTCCCATTCAAATTCGGGAACAGGAATACTCTTTATTTCAACAGTGCTTTCGTCCTTTACCGTAACAAGGCGCATAAAAGCAGGACAGCCGATAAGCGAGCCTGTGCAGACATCAAAGAATTTATTGCCTTTTTCTGTTTTTACTTCGTTTATACTCTGGTTGTGCATATGTCCCGTGAAGATGAGATGCACTCCGTTATCCGCAAGAGTTTCGATAAGCTTTTTGCTGTTTTTCTGCCTTGCATCGGGAATGAGATTCAGAATCGGCTGACCTGCAAGAACGGGATAGTGCTCCATCGCAATCATCATTTTGCCGTCTTTCTTAGCCTTCTTCGCCTGTTCCTCAATCCAATCAAGGAAATCATCGTCATACTCAACGTTTTTACGACCGTCCATATCATTGCAGATTGATATAAGACGCACATCATCCGAAAGATCCGCTACATAAGACAAATGCTCCTCGTTGAATGCAACTGCATCTGTGTAGCCAAAATCCTTATAAAATCCGTAAAGCTCATTAAATTTCGTACCCTCAGGAGTGATTCTGCCCGTATCGTTATACGCAAAAGGCTTGTCATTGAAATCATGACCTGCGGTTACGACAAAAATCTTCTTGCCCGTCTTTTCTTTGAAATCCTTGAGAAGCTTCGAAAAGGCAATGTTACTCTCCTTCTCTCCGTTGAATGAAAGGTCACCTGCGATAAGAATGATATCGGCTTCATCACACTTTTCAAGATAAGCAAAGGCTGCTTCGTTTATAGCCTGAGTTTCAGCAAAACACTTCTGCTCAAAGTCCATAAACTTGTCATATTCTTCGCCGTAGGCACCAAGTGAATTTTTAAAATAATGGGTATCTGTTACAAGGAAAAACTTAAGTTCTTTCATAGAAATACCTCTGATTAATTGTAAATATGGTATCTTTAGTCTATCATAATTATTTCATTTTGTAAATAAAATAGCTGTCAAAAAACTCCGTCATTGTGCATATACTTCATATGGTGATTTTATGATTATTGAAGTTGTGCTTAATTCTTTATCCAACCTGCTGTTTTTTGCGTTACATCTGTCGAATGCAAGTTCTTTTCCTCCGCCTCTTTCCGCCAAGGAGGAGAAAGAAGCTCTCATAGCTTACCGTAACGGCGACACAAACGCAAAAAACAAGCTGATTGAACACAATCTGCGACTTGTAGCACACATAATAAAAAAGTACTATTCAAACTCCGCACAGCAGGATGATTTAATTTCGATAGGAACTATCGGGCTTATTAAAGCAATCAACACTTTTGATGTTGATAAGGGCACAAGACTTGCTACATACGCTGCACGGTGCGTTGAGAATGAAATCCTTATGTATTTCCGTGCGCAGAAAAAGACAGCACAGGACGTTTCCGTCAACGAGCCAATTGACACGGACAGCGAAGGAAATCCCCTGACGCTTATGGATATCATAGCGACAGAGGACGAAATCATTGACGATATTTATAAAATGACGATGATCAAAAAGCTTAGAGGTGAAATTAAAAAAATCGATAACCCACGTGAAAGGACTATTATTATTCTGCGTTACGGTCTTGACGGTAACAAGCCGTTGACTCAGCTTGAGGTTTCAAAAAGATTGAATATATCAAGGTCTTATGTTTCAAGAATTGAAAAGAAAGTACTTACGAGATTAAGAAAAGCTCTTGAAGATTAAAAAGGAGTTGCCCTAGCAACTCCTTTTCCAATTATTTTGTTTTCCTTCTTCTGCGCTCTTTTGTGACAATCTTATCGAACGCCGCAAGCAAGCCGGGCAGAATAAAGATTATAAGAACTATAGCTGAAAGACAACCGACAGAAACGGTCTGGCAAATCTGCGAAATCGTCGGATCAACAGGAGCAAATCCCATAACAGCCGTTACGAACACCATAATAAGACCTGATGTAAAAATCGTATGGCTTGCACCTTCGAATGCCGACTTCAGCGACTCGAGCACACCCTTCATCTTCCTGTTTTCGCGATAGTAGTTTGTAAAGAGTATTCCGTAGTCAATCGTTGCACCCATGAGTATACACTCAACTATGAGAAGCGCGAGATAATACATACTGTAACCGCGGATACCGCTTGCAAACACCGTGATGTAAACACCTGTCTGCACCAGAAGCACAAGCAAAAGCGGAATTACAACACTTCTGAAAGTAATTGCAACAACAGTAAAAATAGCCAGTGCTGTCAGAAGAGTTATCATAAGCAGTTCCTTGTCAAAGCTCAGCTGCATTTCATAGCTCATCGGCGAGTTTCCTATCACGTAATATCCGTTTTCAAGTGCACCGTCGCAATCGGTGATGAGTTTATCAATAAACGCTGTTGTTTCTTCGTTTTCGAGAGCGAGAGATGTGTCAATCATCATAAGAGAATAATTCTTACCTCTCATCTGCGAAACGCCATCCTCAAGCTGACCTTTTGCTCCGAGTATCTGTTTACGCATTGAATCGTCAATCATAACGGAGAAACGCTCGTCATTAAGCATATTGTCATAAAGATGGCTGAAAAGTTCCTCAACGGTAAGTTTCCATTCTGGGTTACTTTCCTTGGTTGCTGAGTAATAAAGATATATCAGCTTCATTGTGTTTTCGTTGAGTTCTTCAGAAAAACTGCCGAGCAAATCCGAAAATTCTTTTGCAGTGAATGATTTATCCGCCACAATTGCATCAATCAGCTTTTCTGCGGTCAGGAGCAAATCTGCCATTCCGTCTTCAATAAAAGCAGAGTAGTCTTCATTCGGAAGAATCTCGCTTGAAATGAAGCTTACAAAATCCTGCAACGAAAGCTTCCATTTGCTTGTATCTCCCTTTTCGGCTTTGTAGAGCATAAAGAGCTGTCTTAACATCGGCTCTTCAAAACCTACAGCTTCCGCCAATTCTGCGGAAGTGAAGCTTTTACCGCTTACAACACCGTTTACAAGTGTTTCACCGGTTTCAATGAGCGAAAGATTTTCCTCACCCATAAGCGGAGCAAAAGTTTCTTTATTTTCGCCGATAAAGCCGATTACTGTCTGCAACGAAAGCTTTTTATCTGCGCCGTTTTTATCAAAATCATAAACTGAGTATAATATCTTTACCAGTTCGGGTTCCATCGAAAGTATTTCTGCCGCATTCTGCCATGTAAGCTTTTCGTCTGCCACAACGGCATCAATCAGCTTCTGCATCATAGGAAGCATTAAAGCAAGGTCAGCGTTCTCACTTCCTGACGGAATAAGTCCCGATGCAGTTGCTGCAGCATCGATGAACTCTTCAAGCGACATTGTTCTCGAACCAAAGAAAACAAGCTTAACAAGGTTTTCCTCAACACCGAGCATTGAAGAAATTTCCTCTGCCGTCCGCTGTTTCTGCACGGATTCTTTCGTTGCAAAGTGCTTGAGAAGTACTGCCTGTGAAGCTGTTTCGGCATCAAGCTGTGAGGAAAACATCGGGTTTGTAACGATTTCATCCGCAAGATAATTTATAAGCTGTGTCGCAGTCATTGACGGCGGAGAGTATGAATCCTCACCTGCATAGTAATAAGCATAAAGAAGCTTTGCCTGCTGTTCGTCGATACCTAATTTAGAGGACATTTCTTCCGCCGTGATATCAGCGGTCACCTTTTTCTTGTCGCTGAATTCAGAGAAAAGACCAAGCTGTGACTTCATTCCTTCGTCAATGAAAGAAGAGAACATTTTGTCTTTCGCGATATTATTTACAACGAAATCTGCAAACTGCGACACAGTCATTGTGCCTGCATTTTCGTTTATTTCGGTTGCATAATAAAGCGACATAACCTGCTTTATCTGCTTTTCGTCCATTTCAAAAAGGTCTGCAATTTCTTTGGATGTCATCGGAGTCGTGAGAGATTCCTTATCCGCAAACTTTTCGAGCATACCTGCATTTTCCTTCATTGAATCGTCAATGTAAGAAGAGAACATCTCGTTTGTCATAACATTCTGAGAAATGAAGCTGAGAACATCGCCTGCAGCAAGCGGTTTATCCTTATCCTCTGCAAAACGGTCGTAATATAAAACCGAAAGAAGCGACGGGTCAATACCCATATCGGCACCGAAGCTTTCAATCATCGACACCATTTCATTGGTTTTGAACGCTTTGCCGAGAGTTGTCGAATAACCGAGTACACTGTTTACACTTTCGTGTTCGGTGAGCTTGTTTGCAATCGGCGCAATATTACCTTCATCCTCGTTGTTGTAAACCATAATAATCGGATTTGATGACGGGAAAATTTTTGAAATTTCGTCTTCTTTTTCGATTGTGTATGTTATCGGCGTAATATTCTGCAGGAAATACATTGCAACAAATAAAACCACAAAAACAACAGCAACAAGCTTTCTTGCTTTAAAGCTGAAACCCGCTACTTTCCCCATAGGAATATGGAGCTCTTTTTTGGCTGTTTTTGTAACAGCTTTATCAAAGATAAGAATAAGAACAGGCAACACGGTAAAGACGCAGAGCATGCTGAACAATACGCCTTTTGAAAGAACAAGACCAAGGTCCTTACCGATAGTAAAGCTCATAAAAATAAGCATAAGAAGACCGATAACTGTCGTCATACCGCTTGATGACACGGAAGAAAAAGCATTCACGAGAGCTTTTTTCATCGCTTCGTATTTATCGGAAGACGTTTCTTTTTCCTGACGGTAGCGATTCATCAGGATAATCGAATAGTCCATCGAAAGAATAACCTGAAGGATTGATGAGATGGAGAATGTCATCTGCGAAACATGCTCGAACATTATGTTGCTACCCATATTAAAACCAACCGCAACGCCTATCGTTGCAAGGAAAAGAACGGGTTCAAACCACGAAGAACACATTGCAAAAAGAACAACCATCATAAGCACAAAAGCAAGAACAAGCACCCATAAGGGAACGGGTACGCCCATTGCATCGTCATTCTGATAAATGGCGCCTTTATCCCTGAATTCACGGGCAATTGTTTCCTCGACCGCTAATTCTTCTGGGGTGTTATATGCATAAGAGGTGCTGACCGTAAACAAGGTATAGCCGTCCTTGTTATGAATATCGGGGTTGTAGGTCACACTGTCAACGTATTCGATTTCCGAAAGCTGAAGTTTGATGTTTGTTTTTTCAACATCCGTCAGGTCTTTGAACATCACCCTGACTGTACTCGGATTTGTCATATCAGGGAACTCTTCTGCAAGAACATTCATACCCTGTTTCATAGAAGAGTCATCGGGAAGATACTTCGTCATATCTGTATTGACGTTTACACCGGGTATCATGCAGGCACACGCAATACACAGCGCAAGCATAACTCCCAGTACAAGATATCGTTTATCGACAATGAAATCGGCTATTCTTTTCATGTCGCACTCCCCCATTTTCAGAATTATATACATTATAATCCTATTGTAAACAAATGTCAATATTCGTATACACTTTTCGTAAAAGTGATGCCAAAAATCAATATTTTTTCAAATTAATTTTTTGATAAACTATAAGAAAACGAAAAAATACCGAAGCAACGAGTGCTTCGGTATTGATTAATTGTTATTGATTAAGGATTATTCACCCTTCTTTTTGATGATGTCGTTAAGGATTACATAAAAATCCTCATCATCAACAGCGCCCTTCTGCGGAGCCTTCGGTGCGCTTGTTACAACGGGAGGCTCGATCGGAGCAGTTGTTGCTGAACGCATCGGAGCTGCAGGAGCTGCAGTTGCCTTAAAAGCAGGGATTGAACCGAAATCTGCTTCTGAACCGCTGTCAAAACCTGTTGCAACAACAGTGATAACGATTTCGTCCTCGAGTTTTGAATCGAAAGCAACACCCCAAGTGATATTTGCATCCGGATGTGCCTTATCTGTGATTGACTCACAAGCTGTCTCGATTTCTTCAAGACCGATGTCAGGTGAAGATGTGATGCTGATGATAACACCCTTAGCACCTGCGATTGATGTTTCAAGAAGCGGGCTTGATGTAGCCATTTCAGCTGCCTGAAGGCTCTTATCCTTGCCCTTAGCTGTGCCAACGCCCATATGAGCATAGCCTGCATCTCTCATTACGCTGCAAACGTCAGCGAAGTCGAGGTTAACAAAGCCGGGAACCTTGATGAGCTCAGAAATGCTCTTAACACCCTGTGAAAGAACTTCGTCAGCAACAAGGAATGCCTCTGAAAGAGTCTTGCAACGGTCGCTGAGGAGCTTAAGACGATCGTTAGGAATAACGATAAGGCTGTCAACGTGCTCTGAAAGGCGAGCAATACCCTGCTCAGCAAGTGTGCTTCTCTTCTTACCTTCAAACTTGAAGGGCTTTGTAACAACACCAACAGTAAGAACGCCCATTTCCTTAGCGATCTGAGCTACTACGGGAGCTGCACCTGTACCTGTGCCGCCGCCCATACCTGCGGTGATAAATACCATATCTGTGCCTTTAAGGATTGCTGCGATTTCCTCTATGCTCTCCTCTGCAGCCTTTTCACCAACTTCGGGACGGCCGCCTGCGCCCTGTCCGCGAGTTGCCTTCTCACCGATCTGGTTTCTGTCAGTTGCC
>JAZSID010000122.1:0-11647 GCA_045533625.1 Acutalibacteraceae bacterium
GTATTGTGAAGTACCTGTGGTGCAAATGGCACACTTAACTTCTCTGTTCTATAGGGACAACTTCACTATGGCGTAGGCATAACTTCACTTGGCATAGCCATACTTAACAAAACATTGAATCAAATCGAGCTTCATGGTATAATATATACAGTTTGGAGGTGCAAGCATGTCAGAAAGCAAATTAAGAACGCAGTCAATGAATTTTGCTGTATCTATTATTGAACTTGTAAAAAAGCTTAAAGAAAAACGAGAATCAATAATTTCAAACCAAATCGGCAGAAGCGGGACCTCTATCGGTGCCAATATCCGCGAAGCACAATATGCTCACGGAAAAGCTGATTTTATTGCTAAACTTCAAATTGCACTTAAAGAAGCCAGCGAAACCGGTTATTGGTTGGAACTGTTATATAAAACAAATTACATATCTGAAACTGAATATAAATCTCTTGACTCTGCGTGTACAAGCATTCGTGTTATGCTTATTTCCTCTATCAATACAGCAAAGGAGAACTCGAAATGAAATATATAAAACTTTTATTTTCACTTGTTTTACTTTGCACGTTGTTGGCATCCTGCAGCTTACGAAGTAATACACGAATAGAATATTTTGGATTTAATATAACAGATTACACTCTTGTTGAGGAACATGATACTCACGGCAGCTTTCTTGGTGATGGTTCGTATTATTTAATTTTGGATTGTTCTGAAAAAACGAGCACAGCACAGGATATTACCAGTAATTGGAAACCGTTACCTCTTACTGAGAATTTACAACTAGTAATGTATGGTGGAAAAAAAGACGGTATAGATTACGGATATAATTTTGCAGAGGAAGCACATTGGCCTGCAATCAATAATGGTGTTTATAAATTTGTCGACCGACATTCCGAAGCAAAAGATAATACAGATGACACAGACTTACTTGACAGACACTCTTTCAATTTTTCGATTGCAGTGTATGATTTAGATACTGACATCTTGTACTTTTTTGAAGTAGATACTTAACCTAGACCCTGTTCTGTTTAGTTACCTTGCGCACAAAGAACAGCATTTGTCACTGACAGATGCTGTTTTTTTGTTTATCAGAATGTCGAAAAAACGGTTGCTTTTTTGTGCAACTTTTTTTGCAGCAAATCTTTACAAAACGTTGAAAACGACCGATACAATATGTTAAAATGTTAATCACATTATAAACATAACTCAAGGAGTGTGTGAAATGAAAAAAACTTTCAAAAAGATAATTGCACTTTGTCTTTGCGTTGCAATGATTGCATCGGTTACCGTTTTCAGCGCTTCGGCAACGAAGAAGTATACGGACTGTAACGGTGAGTGCGAGCACTATCCTGCAATCATCGTTCCCGGTCTCGGTCAGTCAAACACATGGGTAGTTGACGATAACGGTGACTATATTCTCGATGACGAAGGAAACAAAGTTTCAAGCTTCCCTGCTTACATCGAGCTTGACAAGGTTATCGGCAGAATTCTTGTTCCTGCTTTGCTTTCTCTCGTAACACAGAAAGACATCGGTCTTACTGAAGCTGCTGCGGATGCAATCAGACTCTGCTTCGGCATCAACACCTGCGACGAAAACGCAAAGACCAGCCCTAACGTTGTTACAGAGAGGTATCCCTACCCTGCTTCCGAATATCAGGATTTTGAAGCTGAAGAGGTTTTCGGACACGTTCCTTTCAATCTTTACGAAACGAAGCAGCCGTTTGATCATATGTATTACTTTGCATACAATTCATTCGGTAACCACATCGACATTGTAAACGAGCTTTACGATTATATTCAGATGGTCAAGGAGCAGACAGGCCACGATAAAGTAACTCTTATTCCTCTGAGCCAGGGTGCTTCAGTAACAAGTGCATTGCTTGACTACAAACCTGAGGTTCAGGATGACATCCATAAGGTTATCTTTGTTGTTCCCGCTATCGACGGTTCAACAATCATCGGTGATGTTTTCAACGGCAGAATCTCTTTCCTCAACAAGGAGTACCTTTACAACGGATTCCTCGGTGAGCTTGGTCTTCTTGATAAGGGTACTGCAGCACTTATTGAAATGCTTCTTCGTATTCTTCCCGATGAGATTATTACATCCGTCCTTGAAGCTGCTGTAACTGCACTCGTTGAAGACGTTATGACCACAAGCACCGGTATGTGGGCTCTCTGTCCGTCAGGCGATTATCCCACAGCTGCAGAAAAACATCTTTCATCCCCTGAAAAGGCAAGTATCAAAGCTCAGACAGATAAATACTATCAGGCTCAGCTTCATGCACACGATAACATTCAGAAGCTCGTTGACAACGGTGTTCAGGTCTTCTGCTTCGTTGAATACAACATCCCGATGATCAACGTCGGTGAAACATGGAACACTCAGAACGCTGACTATATCATCCAGACAGATTCAACATCAATGGGCGCTCATTTTGCAAACGTCGGTGACACTCTTCCTGACGATTACATTCAGCAAAATACTCACTGTTCTGACCCGACACATAACCACATTTCACCCGACAGAGTCGTTGACGCATCAGCAGGTCTTCTTCCCGATACAACATTCTACTTTGAAGGTCAGCGTCACGACCTGACAGCAAGAAACGACGTTATCCTTAAGCTCGCTCTTAACCTTATTGAGTGTGACGATACAAAGGATGTTTACTCTGACCCGAGATTCCCGCAGTTCAATACGGCAAGAAGCTCCGAAAAGCTTGTCCTTCTTGTAAAAGAGGCAAAGCTGATTGACCCTTCTACCCTTTCAGCAGAGGATGCGGCAGAGCTTGCGGCAGCTATCGCTGAGGCAGAGAAGGTTATCGACAACACTATCGGCATCGAGGGTGAAGTTGAAGCATCAGAAGCAAGAGTTACAGCTTGTCTTGTGAAAGCAGGCGTTATGGAGGCTCCGGAAGAAGGCGGAGTTTCACTTGATATCTTCACTCAGATCAGCCCGTGGTTCTACGAAAAATTCGGCACAGACGGTTATTCCGAGCTTGCTGTTATTTACTCAATGAAGGCACTTCAGGCTGTAGTTGATCTCGTTCTCACAATCGTATAAACACAAAAACATTGAAAGGCAGACTCCGTGTCTGCCTTTTCTTTATATAGTTTGACAAAAAGGTGTTTTTGTTATAAAATGGAATCGACTTAATAAGCTTTGAGAGGAGATCACTATGAAAAAAGTAACAAAGATTATTTCTCTTATCCTTGCGATAACCATGTGCGTTTGTGCGTGTATCATTCCTGTTTCCGCAGAAAACACCAACGAGCGCGTTATTGACAAAAGCAAATTCGAAAACGACTATCCCTACATTTTCGTTCACGGTATGGGCGGTTGGTCACCGTCAAACGAATTTTATGCAATGTCACCCTATTGGGGTGGCGGACTCTGGCTTTCGGACACAGACCTTATTAAAATGCTCAATGATCAGGGTGTCGAAGCTTACGCTCCTGCCGTCGGTCCTCTGAGCAGTGCGTGGGACAGAGTGTGCGAGCTTTATGCTCAGCTTACGGGCACAACTGTTGACTACGGCGAAGCACATTCAAAGGCACACGGTCATGACAGATTCGGTTTCACATACGAGCCGATCATGGGTGAAGCCTGGAATCTTGAGGATAAAATCAACCTTGTCGGTCACTCTTTCGGCGGAGCAACGGTACGACTTTTCACTTCACTTCTTGCATTCGGTTGTGAAGAAGAAATTGCCGTAACGGGCGACGAAACAAGTGAACTTTTCAAGGGCGGGCACGACAGTATTCATTCGTGTATAACCCTTTCAGCTCCGCACAACGGCACTCAGGTTTCAAATATGCTTTATGACCTCACGGGGCCGTACTACGTCATCGTTATGCTTTATAACCTTATCGGCGCCACTCTCGGTAACGATTTCCTTGTTTTCTCGTTGCAGATGGGTCACTTCGGACTTACACCGAAACAGGGTGAAAAGAGAGCAAAATTCAGCTTTGACAACATATGGAATTACTATCAGTCAGGCGATAACTGTTACTACGATATGACATTACGAGGTGCGGCAGAGCTTAACGAAACCATTAAGCTCAGCGAAAACACTTATTACTATTCATACACAACTGCAGCAACGAGAACTGACTGCTTCGGCAAACAGCTGATTTATCCCAGTGTTACTCCCATCTTCTACATATCATCCGCTATGCTCAGAATGTCTGAAGGCAAGACCTACGACGGTGTTACAATTGAGGGCGATTGGGCAGTAAACGACGGTATTGTACCTCTTATTTCTGCAAGGTATCCGCTTTGCGATGAAGCAACGGCTCTCAGCTTCGAAGAAAGCATTGCCGAGGGTAAAGAAATCGAAAGCGGAAGATGGTACTATATGAACACACTCGTCGGCACAGATCACTTTGATTTCTGTGGCACGAAAGACTACCCGACGTCGTTTGAAGATTTCTACTACACAATGATTGAAACAGTAAATTCAAGATAACAAAAAGACCTCAGCCAAAAGCTGAGGTCTTTCAATTTTCACACTGACAAAAAGAAATATTGATTTATTGTTTCGGGAGTTTCCTTCATTCCGTTATTTACCCACCAACAGACGGTTTCAACAAAAACGGCAGAAATATGATTAATCCTGAAGCTTTCGGGTAATTCTTTGCTTTTCTGCGAATCAAACATCGACAGCTGACTTGCCACAAGCTTCTGAAGATTCGCTTTGAAATATCGCAGAAACAGCTCGTTATTCTGCCCTGAAAGAAGAGCTAAAATGTTATTGTCATTTTTCTCGAGGTGCTGAAAAAGGTGAAGAAAAACCGAATCGGGTGCTTCACACTCAAAGATATGTCTGTGGTCTTTGTGACTGTCATCAACAGAGTCAAAAATATGGCAGAAAAGCTCCTCACAAAGCTCCTTGAGAAGAAAATCCTTCGTTTCAAAATGTGCATAAAAGGTCGCTCGTCCTATATCTGCTTTTTCGATTATCTCCCCTACTGTTATACTGTTGAAATCCTTTTTGGATAAAATATCAATAAAAGCATTAAAAATGGCTTCACGAGTTTTTCTTTGACGTCTGTCCATAAAAACCTCCGTACAAATTTTCAAAAATGTTCACTATTGAACAGTAAAAAGAATCTGAATGTCGATTTTCACAAGTTCATTTTATATAATATAAACAGAACAAGTTGTTCACTACTGAATATAATATATAATAAAACATCTTTTGTCAACGGAGGTAATTATGAAAACAGAGAAAAACATTCTTGCTGCTTTTATTTTAAATCTTGCTTTTTCAGTTTTTGAATTTGCAGGCGGACTTTTCACAGGCAGTATCGCGATTATTTCGGATTCTGTACACGATATGGGTGATGCCGCCAGCATAGGAATTTCATACTTTTTAGAAAAGAAAAGCAAAAAAGGACCGGACGAAAAATACACTTACGGTTACACTCGATTTTCGGTAATCGGCAGTCTTGTCACGACTCTTATTCTTATTTTCAGTTCGTGTGCCGTTATATACAATGCCATTCACCGAATTTTAAATCCGGTTGAAATTAATTATAACGGAATGATTATTTTTGCAATCGTCGGAATTGCAGTTAATTCCCTGGCGGCTTTTTTCACGCACGAAGGAGATTCGCTTAACCAAAAGGCTGTCAACCTGCATATGCTTGAAGACGTACTCGGTTGGGTTGTTGTTTTTGTAGGCTCAGTTGTGATGAGGTTTACCGACCTTTCGTTCATTGACCCGATTATGTCCATCGGAGTTGCTGTTTTCATCCTGGTAAGCTCGGCTAAAAATATTAAAACAATACTTGACCTCTTTCTTGAAAAAACACCTTGCGGAATTAATATCGACGAAATCAAAGAACATATTCTGAGTATTGACGGCATTTCCGACGTTCATCACATACACATACGAAGCCTTGACGGATTCAACAACAGTGCAACAATGCACATTGTAACAGATACTGATGCAAGTATTATCAAAAAGCTTGTCCGCGAGGAGCTTCATGAACACGGAATATGCCATGCGACACTTGAAATTGAGAGTGAAAATGAAGAATGTTGCGATAAACATTGCCATACAGAAGTTAAAATAAGCCACTGCTGTCACGGGCATCATCACTATTAAAGCAAAAATTAATTGCCACGGAGTTTTATGTCCGTGGCAATTTCATTTTATTCAGTTACTCCGTAGAATTCAAGAAGTGCAGGGTTGATTATTGTATCCGTATATTCAAAACACGTGCTGTGACCGCCGTCAACAATCATAAGCTCCTGCGCATTCGGAATGTTTCTTGTTATACGTTTTGAATGGATGCGCTTTATCATATCGTGTTCACCGTAAATATTGAGCACGGGTACCTGAATTGTTTGCAGATCCTTGAACGTAAGATTCGGCTGATAAACCATCATTCCCTGAATATCCCTGCGTCGGATATCCTCTGCGTCGCCCGTGAACGCTGCCTTGATTGCAAGACCAAGATACTTCCAAATTATGCTGATCTGGTCAAAAACTTTCGTACCGAGAGGGTTGATATTTGAACCCATAACAACGAGAGATTCTACTCTTTCGGGATGTGCAACAGTGAAAACCATTCCGAGGTTACCGCCGTCGCTGAAGCCGAATATTTTTGTTTTTTCAACCTCAAGATAATCAAGCAGAACAACAAGGTCATCGCTCAGAATCTCAAAAGTAAGACCATCATCACCCATATCGGAGTTACCGGTATATCGTGGCGAAACTGTTATCACCTTGAAGTGCTTTGACATTTCAGGAAGAATACTGTCGTCAAAACAGTGCATATCTCCGCCGTTGGGTGGCAAGAGAAGAAGCGGTTCGGCATCAAGATTGCCGTAGATACCGTATTCGATTTTAACACCGTCATTTTCAACGAAACCGTATTGAGTAAGTTCCGGCTTCTCTGCGGCATAAGATACGGGTACACACGGCAGAACAAAAGCAATTACAAGCAGTACCGATAAAATAACTTTAAATACATTCTTTTTCATATTTATCCTCCCAAAACAGATTGTAACTTTTATATTTCTTTGTAAAGCACAAGCTCGGACGAAAGTGCCGACGGAATATAGATAGTGATGCCCTCGTATTTCAATTCTCTGCCCAAAACAGCAAACTTTTCGCCGTTGTTGTCAAGTGTCACTTCATACATTTTTGAAGCGTCTGCGCCCTTAAGGCGGATTTTACGTACAGTTTCGTTGGCACCGCAAAGATTAAATGCGGCAAGTGCTCCCTTGCTTGCGTCAGGTGATGTAATTTCGAGTGCCGAAAAACCTTCATTGAAGGTTTCTGCAACATCGGGGGTGTGATGATAAGTCTTTGCTGACGGTAAAAACGGTCTTATGAAATTTTTATAAAGAGCTACGCTGTGCTTTACAAATTCAAGCTGAACTTCGTTCATCGGTGCCGTTACGGGTGAGATTACATTAAGGGACATATGAGTAAGCATCGTGTTTCTCATATGCAGGTCGAACGAGCCGAAATTATGACAATTCATTCCTGCGAAAAGTCTGTCTACCCTTTCAGGCGGAAGTGCAACAGTCATTCCGTTTGTTATCATTACCGAAAGCGGTGCACACTGATTATCTGTCACCCAGGTGTGGTTGAAGGCTTTCATCATTTCAAGGTCTGTGCGGCCTCCGCCGCCTGCACAGTTTTCGAATATTACATTCGGAAAACGTTTTTTAAGGCTTGAATATATGCGGTAAACTTCCTTGAAATGGCGTATATTAAGACATTCTTTTCTGCCTGCACCCGTATCACGAAGATTAAAATATTCCTTATGATCGGTGTTGTAGTCGATTCTGAGAAGGTCTATTTTATACTCTTCGATAAATCTTGCAAGCTCGTCCTCTACCCTCTTTGCAGCTTCGCGGACTATCAGGTCCGTAAACCTCGGTGATTTTTCACCGTAGATATTATCAGCCCGCCATTCGGGATATTTAGTATATTCATCACAAAGTCTGCCGAGGCTTTCAATATCTGACCACAAGCCGAATTTCATACCCTTTTCGTGACAATAATCAACAAGTTCTTTTATACCGTTCGGATATCTTTCGGGATCAGGGATGTTTGTGCCCGTGAAATCTCCCCATTCGGTCTGTCTGCCCGGAGGACACTCCCAACCTGCATCGACGATGAACACCTCACCGCCCATTTCAGACATACGGTCAATATAGACTTTGCTTGTTTCAACACTCATATCGTGTTCTGCGCCCATACCTGCACCGACAAGCAATGCTGTCGGATCAGTCTCGGAACGGTTAAGCACTGATTTTCTTATATGAGAATGCATTTCATAAACGGCATCGTCAAAGTCACCGCAGACCATACCGATATGCACCTCGGGTGTGACGAAATTCTCGCCCGGTGCGATTATATATATCGGGTTATGGGAAAGAATTTCCGCCTTGAGCGAAAGGTATGTGTCCGTCATTTCAGGCTTTGCGTTATAATCGATCGTAAAACGGCAACCGCCACTCCAGGCTGTCTGTGCAAACCAGATCTTGCCCATAAGATTATTACGAACCATAACCAAAGGATGACGGAAACGGTCGCGGTTGAAACGGGTATCGATTGAAGTAACCTCAGTTTTCAGGTCTTTCCACGTGAACTTACCCTCATTCGCCCAACGGTCGTCCGCAAAATAACCGACAGAATAAAACTTTTCCACATCGCGTGAAAGAGTGAGTTTTTCCGTTTCCATTTCCTCAACTCCGCCGCTGATGAGGCTGAGACGGCTGAGATTCATATGGGACTCGGATCTGTTTTCAATTTCACAGTATCTTGTGAACATCTGTGTGCCGTCAAGGACAGTTATAACCCTGATGATAACAGGTTTTATTTTGCTTTCAAGGGTAAGGATTGTCTTAATTGAATTTTCGCCTTTTTCCGTTGTAAAATCCACAAAACGAAGGTCAAAATCGACGCTTTGACCGTCAAGCTCAATATTGAAGGCTGAAGGTTCTGTATATCGCTTATGGTCAAGCCGTGTCGGCATACAGGCAAGAAGATCAAGAGGATAGCCTGCACCGTTCCAACCGTTTGAAACAAGGATACCGTTAAGAAGCATTTCTTCATAAACCATATTTCCGCTACGGTAGCAGAAGGTCGGATTTTCGCCTTCCTTATAATAAACATCAAAGTAATTATGAGTATTGTTCATTCTATCATTCCTTTGCACTGATTAGGGTGATGACATTCGAACCCTAGGGTGACTACACTTTAAAGTATTGCACAAAGGCAAAATTTTGTCAACACAAAACATCAGGTCACAACTTGCCCTTTTACAAACAACTGATTAACACGGCAGATTTTGAGGTATTCATGGATAAAACTGAGCCCTTCTTTGCAAAAGTATCAGGAATTATTACTTGGGTTATTTATTAAAATAATGATAATATAAAAGTTAAGCCGACAGGTAATCCTGTCGGCTGTAATTATTGATTTCGCTCAACAATTTGAGTTCGTTGGTTTATTTATCTTTGTTCTTCTCTGCTTCGAGTTTTTCTTCGTACATTTTTCTGATTCGCTCGTATGTTGAATCAGGGAAATCGGGGTTACCCTTTGAGTAGCTCGGGATGAGCATATCGCCTGCCACATTCGGGTCTGTGCAACGTGTGTCATCCTTCCACTTTGCTCTCTCTTCGGGGTCACGAAGGTTCGGAATATCCATCGGCTTACCGCCTTCAAGAACCGAATAGTAAGCAAACATTCCGGGAAGGAACATATCCATTGCTTCGTAGACGTCGATAACGTCCATATCCTCTCTGCCGCGAAGCTTTTCAACAAAGTTATACATTGTATAGAAGTCTGAACCGCCGTGTCCTGCTTCTTCAGCAAGCTTTGAAAGGTTATCTTCCGTGCTTGTTTCAACTGCGTGAGAATCGTTATCACCGTCATTTGCATCACAGTTGACATAGAGCTTATTCATACCCTGTCGGTCATGGTCTTCACGGTAGCTTTCCATGCGTCCCTTTGAGCCGTAAATTGAATACCAGATTGAGTCCTTTGAACAGCCTACGCCGTGAATTGACTTAAGAACTGCGCCATTTTCAAGAGTGATGACTTCCATGCCAATCGGGCCAGCCTTTGCGCCCATACGTGTCATTCTTGCATTGAGTGCAACCTCAAAGCCTGAAACCTTTACGGGACGAAGACCTGTTATATGAATAAGCGGACCGATTGAGTGAGTGCAATAATAGCAAGCGTGCATATTGTTGCGCCAATGCTCAGGAAGACCTCTTGTAATATCGTGCCAGATTGATTCGCAGTTGTGCATATACTCGCCTTCGCCGTATTCAAACTCGCCGAGAACACCTTCTCTGTAAAGCTCACGCATCTTCTTCGGTGCACCCATATAGCAATAGTTTTCAGCGTAAGCATAAACCCTGCCTGTTCTTTCAACAGTTTCGATAAGTTCAACAGCCTCTTTCATTGTCTGCACAGGAAGCACTTCGCTGATAACGTCAAGTCCGCTTTCCATACAGCGGATTGCAAGCGGAGTGTGTTCAGTTGCAAAGTTTGCAAGAACAACCGCATCCATATCGTGCTTAAGGAAATCTTCAAGGTCATCGTAGAAAACGATTGTATCATTACCGTAGCTTTCCTTTGCCTTATCAAGAGTCGGCTTATGATTATCACATACTGCAACAAGCTCTGCATTGTGAGAATGCACACAGTAATTAATCATTGTCTTTCCTCTGCCTGCGCCAACAACACCGATTTTGATTTTCGGTGCTTTATAAATTGTTTTGTAGAATGAGCAGTCCTCGTTTACCATATCAATGCTGTCGATATCGTATTCTGTAAGAACAGCTTCCCAGCGCTTCTGCATACCCTCGTTATACTCAACGGGCTTGAAGCCTGATGAAAGATAGCTCTTGACAGCGCCTTTACGCCATTCATCCGTTGTAAGATAAATATAATCAACACCGCGCTCAGCAAGGTCCTTGACGGCAATGTTATTAAGATACTTGCCGAGACCTCTGCCACGGAATTCAGTTTTGATGCCGACCATATGTACCTCACCGCAGTTTACATCTGTGTGATGAACCGCAGTTATTGTACCGATGTGTTCACCTTCAAAATCGATGAAATACAAGTCCGTGTCAGCGTTTGTAAACGCGTGATCCGTAATTCTTGAGTGGTACTCTTCCTCACCGTCATCGTCATCGATAAGACCGTTTTTGCAGCATTCGCACCAGGCGAGTCTGTCCTCAAGGGTACCGTTATAACGGGATACCGTATATCCTTCAGGCAAGGTATACTCTTCAATCGGTGTACCTGCCAACCAATACATTTTTAACTGTGCCATAATAGCCACCGCCTTTCAAGTTTGAATTGTATCACAACGAAAAATAAAGTTCAATAACAAAAAAGAAAATTAAAAAATTTTTATCAACATAATATTTGTGGTATGCAGAAGTTTGGTCTGAACGGTGCTAAACATAACAATAAATTCGGGTTTGTCGAGCAAAGGTTGCACCTTTGCAATGAATAATGAATGATGAATATTGAATAATTGTGGGTCTGCGACGCTGAAATTATAGCACACGACTTTAGTAAAGCGAGTAGGGACGGGCGTCCTCGACCGTCCGTTAACTCAGCAGAATCTGCGGATGGTCCGGGAGGCCCATCCCTACGCACACAGA
>JAZSID010000131.1:0-5573 GCA_045533625.1 Acutalibacteraceae bacterium
CGTGCAGACAGTAACGGAGGTTTTGTCAAGCCTCGGGCCGGTGGTTGAAAAACGCCCTGATTATGAAAAAGCCGGTTTGCTTGAAAGAATGTTTGAGCCTGAAAGACAGATCACATTCCGTGTTTCATGGGTTGATGACAACGGGAAGGTACAGGTTAAC
Organism: Acutalibacteraceae bacterium; assembly: GCA_045533625.1. Classification (GTDB taxonomy): domain Bacteria; phylum Bacillota; class Clostridia; order Oscillospirales; family Acutalibacteraceae; genus CAG-488. The sequence goes on from JAZSID010000131.1 coordinate 161, forward strand.
ACAGGTTACCGTGTTCAGTTCAACGGCGCTATTGGTCCTTACAAGGGCGGACTTCGTTTCCATCCCTCTGTTTACAGCGGTATTATGAAATTCCTTGCTTTTGAACAGACATTCAAAAACAGCCTTACAAGCCTTCCTATCGGCGGTGCCAAGGGCGGTTCTGACTTTGATCCCAGAGGAAAGTCAGATGCGGAAATTCTTCGTTTCTGTCAGGCATTTATGTCAGAGCTTTACAGACACATCGGTCCCGACGTTGACGTTCCTGCAGGCGATATCGGCGTAGGCGGCAGAGAAATCGGCTACCTTTTCGGTCAGTACAGACGTCTTAAGGCAACATTCGAGAACGGTGTTCTTACAGGTAAGGGTCTTTCATACGGTGGCTCACTTATCAGACCTGAGGCAACAGGCTTCGTACTAACATACTACGCTATAGAAGTTCTTGCTCATTTCGGTGAATCAGTTGAAGGTAAGACATTCTCTGTTTCAGGTTTCGGTAACGTTGCTTGGGGTACTGTTAAGAAAGTAACAGAGCTCGGCGGTAAGGTAGTTACAATTTCAGGTCCTGACGGCTTTGTTTACGATCCCGACGGAATCAGCACAGACGAGAAGATCAACTTTATGCTTGAGATGCGTTCTTCAGGCAGAGGCAAGGTTCAGGATTATGCTGATAAGTTCGGCGTTGAATTCTTTGCAGGTCAGAAACCCTGGGGAATTCCTGTTGACGTAGCTATGCCTTGTGCAACTCAGAACGAAATCGGAATGGCAGAAGCTCAGCAGCTCGTTGAAAACGGTGTTCAGTATTACATCGAGGTTTCAAATATGCCTACAACAAACGAAGCTCTTGCATACCTTATGGAAAACTGCAAGGCAGTTGCTCCTTCAAAGGCAGTTAACGCAGGCGGTGTTGCTGTTTCGGCTCTTGAAATGTCACAGAACTCAATGCGTTACAGTTGGTCAGCAGAAGATGTTGACAACAAACTCAAGTCAATTATGAAATCAATCCACGACTCATCAGCTGCAGCAGCAGAAGAGTACGGTCTTGGCTACAACCTCGTTGCAGGTGCTAATATCGCAGGCTTCATCAAGGTTGCAGATGCTATGATGGCACAGGGCATTATCTAAGTTAAAAACCAAATCCGGCGGACACGATGTCTGCCGGATTTTTTATGTTGCAAAAGGAAAGGACTTCGTATGAACGAAGTCCTTTTTGCTTTAGATAGATTTAAGAAGAGCAGGAAGTCTTGTAAGTGCACCGGGGATTCTTACAAGAATCTTGCAAAGTCCCTTGAAGCTTGACTGTCCGTCGTTGAGAATCATAAGAAGTCCGTCAACGATTTCGGGTGAGCAGACACCCATACTCATAGCCATGAAGTTACGGATAGGAATCTGAGTTGCCATTGCAGCAATCATCTTTCCGTCGCCGTTTTCAGCTGAGCCGAACTTAGCCATAATGCCTTCGATAGCATTACACATTCTGCCGCCCCATTTTGTGTGTCTTGCGTCGTTAAGACAGCAGTAAATGTCGATAGGCTTTGATTCGTCGCGCTTGTTTTCGGGAAGCTTGCTTCCGAGTACAGCTTCAAACTGTGCACCGTTCATACCGTTAACGTCAGCTGTGTAGTAAGCAGGAGCTGTAGCTCTGTAATCAGGGATTTCAGCATTAACTGTTGATTCAACCGTGATTGTCTTTGTGAGTTTGATATCGCGGCTTGATGCACCGACAAGGATATCAAATTCGCCTGTTTCAACCATCCAGTCACCGAGCTTGACGTTGTAGAAAGCAAATGCTCTCTTTGAAAGCTCAAGTGTAACCGTCTTTTCTTCACCGGGATTAAGGAATACTTTCTTGAATCCGCGGAGTTCCTTAACGGGACGGTAAATTGTAGCTTCCTTGTCAGCAACATAAAGTTGTGCAACTTCACCGCCGTAAACGTCGCCCGTATTCTTCAACTTAAATGAAACTGTTACTGTGTCTGTATCCTTGATATTATCAGCAGAAACCTGAAGGTCACTGTATTCGAATGTTGTGTATGAAAGACCATAGCCGAAGGGGAAGAGAACATCCTTGCCTGCCTTGTCATAATAACGGTAACCGATGTAAACAGACTCTCTGTGTTCACTTGTGACAGGGCCTGCAGGATAGTTGCCGTATGTCGGGTTGTCACTGTATGAAAGAGGATATGTTTCTGAAGTCTTACCTGAGGGATTAACAGCACCTGTAAGGAGGTTTGCTGTAGCACTGCCGACTGCCTGACCGCCGAGACCTGTGCTGAGGAGACCCTTTACTTCGTTAATCCACGGAAGGTGGATAACTGAACCGCCTGCAAGAACAACTGCAGTGTTAGCGTTAGCCTGTGCAACTGCTGAAACAAGCTTGTTATGGCTGTTCGGCATTTCGATATTCTCTCTGTCGTAGCCTTCGCCTTCAAATTCATCTGTAAGACCAACGAAAACAAGAGCAATATCTGCACCCTTAGCGGCATTGACAGCTTCTGTGAAGAGTTCATCTTTGATTTCGTCCTTGTTCTTGACATAACCCGGAGCGTAAACAACATTAACACCAAGCTTCTTAAGCTCATCAAGAGCGTTGTCAAGCTTATTGGGATTAATAACTGAAGAGCCTGCACCCTGGAAACGCGGAGATGCAGCAAGCTCACCGATAACTGCAACCTTCTGACCCTTCTTAAGCGGAAGGATATGATCGTTATTCTTAAGAAGAACCATTGAGCCTTCAGCAACCTTACGTGCGATTGCATGATGAGCTTCAACGTCATATGTATGCTTCTTTGCAAGAGCCGGCTTTGACTTAACAATAAGGTCAACAACTGTGTCAACTCTCTTGTCAAGAACAGCAATGTCAAGCTCGCCGCTGTTGACTGCTGCGATAATCTTGTTTGTGTTGATTCTTGCTGATGAAGGCATTTCAAGGTCTGTACCGTTGTAAAGTCCGGGAATTCGGTCAACTGATGAACCCCAGTCAGTTACAAGAAGCCCCTTAAAGCCCCATTCGCCGCGAAGAACTTTTTCCTGAAGCCATTCGTTCTGTGAAGAATAAACACCGTTGATGCGGTTGTATGAGTTCATTATTGTCCACGGCTGAGCTTCTTTTACGCAGATTTCAAAAGCTGTAAGGTAAAGCTCACGCATAGCTCTCTCGTCAACAACCTCGTTGATAACCATACGGAAAGCTTCCTGAGAGTTACAAGCGAAGTGCTTGAGTGATGTGCCGACGCCCATAGACTGAACACCGTTTACAAAACTTGCAGAGCATTTACCTGCAAGGTACGGATCTTCACTGAAATATTCAAAGTTTCTGCCGCATGTCGGAGCACGCTTGATGTTTGTGCCGGGGCCGAGAACAACGGAAACTTCTTCTTTAAGGCATTCTTCTGCAAGAGCAACGCCTTCTTCTCTGAGGAGATCTTCGTCCCATGAGCAGGAAGATGTTGATGCGGGAGGGAAGCAGGTTGACGGAACAGAATTACCGAGTCCGATTCCCTGAGAAGCCTTTTTATCTTTGTTCTGCTTACGAAGACCGTGAGGGCCGTCCGTAATCATAATTTTCGGAAGACCGAGCTCGGGTGCTTCCTCAAGATGCCAGTAGTCGTAGCCTGAAACAAAAGCTGCCTTCTGTTCGAGACTCATTTTGCTAACGATTTCGGGGTGTTTCATATGCTGATACTCCTCTCAATTTTATACTTTAATTTCCAACAAACCTTAAGGTTTTGAAAGGTATCTTTCCGCCTCAGCTTCGTTAAAAATCCTTGAAATAACCGCCATCCTGCAGATTTTTGCCTTGCCGAGACAAAAATCTACTCTTTCAAAACTGCTTTGCATCTGAAACACAATAGATTGCGTGCAGTCGGGCAGCTTTTCGATGCAGGCATATGCGCGTATGGCAAAGAGAAAACTGCTCGAATGTGCGTGATATATTGTGTTTCAGACTTGTGTGTTGTTGGAAATTAAAGTATGTTATTTAATATTATATACTATTATAATCAATTTTGCAATCCTTGAAATAATACTCTTTGTCGTATTTCCCGATTTCTCTTAAAATCTTGCACGGATTTCCGACAGCCACAACACCTGACGGGATGTCTTTTGTTACGACACTTCCTGCACCGATGACTGTGTTGTCGCCGATTGTCACACCGGGGAGAATTACAGCCCCTGCACCGATCCAACAGTTTTTACCTATGCGTACAGATTTGTTGAACTGATATGCTTTTTCGCGAAGCTCAGGGTCAATCGGATGTCCTGCCGTTGCGATTGTAACGTTTGGTCCGATAAGTGTATAGTCACCGACGTAGATGTGCGTATCATCAACCATAGTGAGGTTAAAATTTGCATAAACCATTTTGCCGAAATGCACGTGTTTTCCGCCCCAGTTTGCGTGAAGCGGAGGTTCAATGTAACAACCTTCGCCGATTTCGGCAAACATTTCCCTGAGCATTTTTTCTCTCTTTTCCTGCTCAAGCGGACGTGTTAAGTTGAAATCATAAAGCTTTTCCAAGCACAAAAGCTGTTCTTTCATTATTTCTTCATCGCTCGGATAGTAAATCTGACCCGAATGAAGTTTTTCTCTGTTTGTCATACTGAAACTCCTTTTTCTTTTTCATTAACATAATAATAGAAAAAGGTGTTTTGGTCAATAATAAAACCGAAATCGCTGACGGCACTTTTGCACCGTCAGCGAATATCTGAAGCAGACACTTTTTGTAAGTAACGGCTCCCCGTGGGCAGAAAAATGCCACCGTTTACCCATATCTGCTGATTTTATTTTTAACATCCTGTTACAGTATATGCCTTCTAAAATTTGTCGGAAACAATTTTTTTAAAATACCCCTTTACAAACAGAGAAATGTATGATAAAATACCTTCGCTATGTTTCCGTTTCTCGGATTTTGGGTTTGACCACTGAGTGGTATTCACCTGCCTTAACCTGGGATTCAGGAGCATGTAAAATATTTTAAATGAGGTGAAAATAATGACACAGGCAGAGAAGCAGGCTATCATGGCTGAATATGCTCTTCACGAGGGTGATACAGGTTCACCTGAGGTTCAGATTGCTGTTCTCACAAAGAGAATCAACGATCTTACTGAGCATCTCAAGGAGCACAAGAAGGACCATCACTCAAGACGTGGTCTTCTTAAGATGGTTGGTCACAGACGTAACCTTCTTTCCTACTTGCAGAAGGTTGACATCGAAAGATACCGTTCAATCATCGCAAGACTTGGCATTCGTAAATAATTACGGCATTTGGGGCAGACAGCAAATTCTATTTTACTGTCTGCCTTGTTGTGTAATTATGAAGTATTCAAACGCATCTATTGTCAGGCAAAAATTTGGGTTTTAGCAGTGAATTGATAGTTTGATTTTCAAACTATGAGTTTATTGCTAAATCCTTGCCTG
>JAZSID010000082.1:0-4588 GCA_045533625.1 Acutalibacteraceae bacterium
GCGGACGGCAAGCTGACATTTGTCGGCAACACATGGATGAACCACGAAGGAGAAAACATCATCATTGTAAAAATCCGAGTTAATAACAAATGGACAGAAGCAGGCGAACTTAATTACTACGCTGTCTGATCATTAACACAAAACAAAAGAAGCAGGTGAAAACCTGCTTCTTTTTTGTCTGTGAGCCGAATTTATAGTGTGCTATTGTCCGTTTTAAATCAGATAGTATTTATAATAAAACAATATAAAAGGTACGGTGTTTGCAATGCATACTGAGCTAGATTGAGTAAAAGAAAAGAACTCTGCAAAGTGAAATTTTTAAAAAATTCGACAGCTCAATTTATCAGCTTATGTTCCTTCAATGCATCCCGTATATGCCGTTTGTTAATTTCACTCGTATCGCTCAGAGGCAGTCTGTAAACACCGCTGTCAAGTCCCATAACATTCATAGCGTATTTTACGGGAATGGGATTCACGTCACAGAACATTGTGTTTGCAATATCAAGTAATTCAAGCTGTCGGGTAACGCTTTCTCTTGTTTTGCCGTCCGAACACAGCTTTGCAAGTTTATGCATTTCACCGGGCATAATGTTTGCGAGGACCGATATCACGCCCTTTGCACCCATAGCCATAAATGTTGCAGTCTGGTCATCGTTACCGCAGTATACGTCAAGCTTGTTACGGCAGAGTGAAAGGGTTTTCATCAGTGCGGATATGTTGCCGTTTGCCTCCTTCGTCGCAACAACGTTGCGTATCTCTGCAAGCTCCTTGTATGTTTCGGGTCTGATGTCAACACCCGTGCGCGACGGAACGTTGTAAACGATAATCGGCAGGCAGGTACGCTCACTTATAAAGCTGTAATGCTTAATCAGTCCGTCCTGAGAGCATTTGTTGTAGTAGGGTGTTACAATCAGCAACGCGTCCGCACCTGCACTCTCAGCTGAATTTGAACGCTTAACGGCAGCTTCGGTTGAATTGCTTCCTGTGCCTGCAATGACGGGTACGCGGTTGTCTGCATACTTTACAACCGAACGGATGACCTGTCGGTGCTCGCGGTTTGACAGGACGGAAGCTTCTCCCGTTGTACCGCAGACGACAATAGCATCCGTGCCGTTCTCAATCTGAAACTCAACCTGCTTTTTTAACGTCGGATAATCAATTTTTCCGTCCTTGGTAAACGGTGTGACAATTGCACACGCCGAACCTTTAAAAACAGTGTGTTTCAAATATATCTACTCCTATGAATAAAATTAAGCCGTATCGAGATTTAAACTTCGATACGGCTTTAAACGTTATTTTAAATTAATCAGTCCATGTAGCCCTTAGCAGCAAGAAGCTCAGCAAGAAGAACAGCACCGCCTGCAGCACCGCGGAGAGTGTTGTGTGAAAGGCATACGAACTTGTAGTCGTACTGTGTATCCTCACGGAGTCTGCCGATGCTTACAGCCATACCGCCCTCGAGGTCACGCTGAAGCTTTGTCTGCGGCATATTGTCTTCAACAAAATAGTTGAGGAATTTTTTCGGAGCGCTGGGGAGAGCAAGCTCCTGCGGAACACCCTTGAAGTTTTCCCAGATGCTGAGGATTTCTTCCTTTGAAGGAACCTTGTCAGCAAATTTCATAAATACAGCACCGAGGTGTCCGTTTGAAACGGGAACACGGATGCACTGAGCTGTGAAGTGAGGCTCAACTGCATTAACGATTTCGTCGCCTTCAATCTTACCCCAGATCTTGAGAGGCTCCTGCTCGCTCTTTTCCTCTTCACCGCCGATGAAGGGGATAACGTTGTCGATCATCTCAGGCCATGTTTCAAATGTCTTACCTGCACCTGAAATTGCCTGATATGTGCAAACGAGAACGTCGTCTACCTTGTAGCCTGCCTTGTCAAGAGGATAAACAGCAGGAACATAGCTCTGAAGTGAGCAGTTTGACTTAACTGCGATGAAGCCGCGGCTTGTGCCGAGACGCTTCTTCTGTGAAGCGATAACTTCGATGTGGTCAGCGTTAAGCTCAGGCACTACCATCGGAACGTCGGATGTACCTCTGTGAGCGCTGTTGTTTGAAACAACGGGGCACTCAGCCTTAGCGTATCTTTCCTCAAGAGCCTTGATTTCGTCCTTCTTCATGTCAACTGCGCAGAAAACGAAATCAACGAGCTTTGCGATTTTTTCAACATCAGCTGTTGCGTCGTAAACAACGAGGTCTGCCATGCTCTCGGGCATCGGAGTGTCCATGCACCAACGGCTGCCTACAGCCTCTTTGTAAGTCTTGCCTGCTGAACGCGGGCTTGCTGCAACAAGAACAACCTCAAACCAGGGGTGGTTCTCAAGAAGAGAAGCAAATCTCTGGCCAACCATACCTGTTGCGCCGATAATACCAACTTTGTAAGTTTTCATACTAAATCACCTGTAAATAAAAATTAAAAATGTATTGCGTATTCAACTGTTTTGTAATATAATACAAAGTTGAACACGAATATTTGGTGAATATGATACCATTATAAATATTTAAAGTCAATACCAATGTTCAGGAAATCATTAAATTTTTGAGGTTTTATGATGAAAAAAAGCGACTTTTTTTACGATTTGCCCGAAGAACTCATCGCGCAACACCCGATTGAGCCGAGAGATGCATCCCGTCTGCTTGTTTTAGACAAGAAAACGGGCGATATTGAGCATAAGCATTTCTATGATATTCTTGATTATCTTAAAGAGGGCGATTGCCTTATACTCAATAATACAAGAGTGCTTCCTGCGCGTATGTACGGTGTAAAGGTCGGCACGGGCGCGGTCGTTGAATTTCTTCTTCTCAATCAGCACGATGCCCACGAATGGGAAGTCCTTGCAGGGCCGGGCAAAAAGGCGAGAGAAGGTGCTGAATTTATCTTCGGTGACGGACTTATGAAGGCAACCGTTCTTTCTGTTATGGAAAACGGAAACCGTGTCGTAAAATTTGATTACGAAGGTAATTTCTATAACGTGATCGATGAAATCGGCGAAATGCCGCTTCCGCATTACATAAAGGAACGCCTTGAAGACAGTGAGAGATACCAAACCGTTTATTCAAAGGAGCTTGGCTCAGCCGCAGCACCGACGGCAGGACTTCATTTCACTCCCGAAATTCTTGAAAAGATCAAGGCGAAAGGTGTAGAAGTCGGATTCGTAACGCTCCACGTCGGAATAGGCACTTTCCGACCCGTTAAAACAGAAAACATTGAAGAGCATCAGATGCATTCCGAACATTATTCAATCCCTGCCCAAACAGCGGAAATAATAAACCGTACGAAGAAAAACGGCGGACGTGTTATTGCGGTCGGAACAACCTGTTGCCGTACGCTTGAATCTGTTTGTCAGGCAAAGGGCGAAGTCTGTGAATACGACGATTGGACGAGCATCTTTATTTATCCGGGATATGAGTTCAAGTGTATTGATGCGCTTCTGACAAATTTCCATTTGCCCGAAAGTACGCTCATAATGCTCGTCAGTGCTTTCTGCGGATACGAGAAAACAATGAATGCGTACAAAACAGCCGTAGATGAAAAATACAGATTTTTCAGTTTCGGCGATGCAATGTTTATCCAAGGCAGGATGGACAAAAATTTGGATGATACCAAAAAGTAATTATGATGTGTAAAAATTACTGAAAAGTACACATCCTGCGTCCCGTGATAAACGGGGATGCAATGTTTATAGCAGATAAAGGAGAGTAATATGGCTTCTTTTAAAATAATTAAACAGCAGGGTAAGGCACGTTTAGGCGAATTTGAAACCGTGCACGGTACAGTAAAAACTCCTGCTTTTCAGAATGTTGCAACCTGCGGCGCAATCAAAGGTGCTCTTGATGCCTACGATTTAAAGGACATCGGCGCTCAGGTACAGCTTTGCAATACCTATCACTTGCATGTAAGACCGGGCGACGAGCTTGTAAGGGAACTTGGCGGTCTTCATAAATTCACGGGTTGGGACGGTCCTATCCTCACGGACAGCGGCGGATTTCAGGTTTTCTCACTTGCAAATCTCCGTCAGATTAAGGAAGAGGGCGTAACTTTCGCATCCCACATCGACGGCAAACGTATCTTCATGGGACCCGAGGAAAGTATGCGTATTCAGTCCAATCTCGGCTCAACGATTGCCATGGCTTTTGACGAATGCGTTGCAAACCCGTCAACTCATGAGTATTCCAAAAATTCCTGCGAAAGAACAACCCGTTGGCTTATCCGTTGCAAGGAAGAGATGGAAAGACTCAATTCATTGCACGACACAATCAATAAAAATCAGCTTCTTTTCGGTATAAATCAGGGTTGTGTATATGATGATCTGAGAATTGAGCATATGCAGAAAATCGTTGAGCTTGACCTTGACGGCTATGCGATCGGCGGTCTTGCTGTCGGTGAACCGAAAGAGGATATGTACAGGATAATATCTGCGGTTGAACCCTATATGCCGAAAGATAAGCCCCGATATTTGATGGGTGTCGGCACACCCGGAAACATCATTGAAGGAGTAAGAAGGGGAGTAGATTTATTTGACTGCGTAATGCCCAGCCGCAACGGACGTCACGGTCATCTTTTCACGAAACAGGGAATTATC
>JAZSID010000021.1:0-23219 GCA_045533625.1 Acutalibacteraceae bacterium
CTTCGGGCTCTACAGGCTCTTCGGGCTCTACAGGCTCTTCGGGCTCTACAGGCTCTTCAGGCTCTACAGGCTCTTCAGGAGCTACATATACAGGAATGTTGTTAACAACGTCAAATTCTTCTGAGCAGTTTGAAACGTTCATTGCAAAGTCGTCCTTTGAAATGTTAGCACCTGCTACCTTTTCGAATGTGTAAGTTGCGATAACTCCACCTTCTGTATCGTAAGCAGGATCAATTGCACAACTGTAAAGACCTGTTGCAGGGTTTGAAGCCTGAAGACCACCGGCAACAGCAATATCAATGTTAATATCAATCTTTTCACACTTCTTGATCTTTGCAGAGTTAGCTGCAATACCGAAGTCAAGAGCTGAAAAAGAACCACTCTCAAGCTTTACTTCAATAACAACCTGAGAATCTGTTTCACTCGCAAGGTTGATTGAGAACTTAGCGCCAACTGCAGCAAGAGCTGATGTGAGCATAACGATTGCAATGCTGAGTGCCAATGTTACAGAAATAACAGTTGACAAAATTTTAGCAAATCTGTTCATATATAATCACCATTTTCTCCTTTATAGATTTGTGCTACGCACATATATTTAGACATCTTGCGATTTAGGCGAAATCGCCGATGAACTAAAACTTAATTAATAAATGAAATTTGAGTAACTGTTCACACTTTTTGTTGTTGTGTCTGTACCCATTGAGAAGAATGCAACATAAGTTGTCATATTTGTACGCATATCATACTCTGTATTAACAGAAATGAAATTGCCTGTCCTTACATCAATCACGCATGAAATACGGCAATTGGTATATTCAAGGTTTTTGAGTTCAGCTGAAGCGCTGATATCTTCACCGCCGGTTGCTGAACCAAGCTCATCATTCATCTGTTTGATGAACGTATCCTTATCGGGAACGCTGAGCATTGTAACGATCGGACTTCCTGCCTTCGGATTTTTGTCATCTTTGAAAGCGATGTCAATCTGATAGTTGCCGTCAGCAAGTTCAGTAAGCTTCACTTCTTTGAGCAAAGAGGGATCTGTGACTTTGCATTCACCTGGAAGGTTATTCAACGCGGTTTTTGAACCTGCTCTGAAAATATTCTGGAAAGAACTTTCCTTAAGCATATCCTTCTTCATTGCTTCGAGTTCGTCTTTAGGAACAAAAGCAATGGCTGTACCTGAGAACTCCGCTTTTAAGCCCTTTGTTGAAGAATTAAGCTTATATGCAGGAATTGTTTTTCTTGCTTCTCCGATCATCTTTGCATAAAGAGCAAGAATTTCAGCATCTGTTCCGGGTTTTTCAACCTTAGCTTCTACCGGGAAAATTTTGAGGCTTCCGACTGAATACTGAAGAATATTCAGTGCGTCGGATGAGTTGATGCTTAAGTCACCGTTAACATCTGCAGCAGTAAGTGCTTCACCTTCAAGCGAAGCGATACCGACTGAGTGTTTGAGCACTGCGAGAGCATCTGAAGAATTGATATTTCCGTCTGCAGTAACATCACCGTATCTGAACTCTGCAACTTCGTCTTCTGCGGAAGCAAAAACTGCACAACTGAGCACCATGAACACAGCGAGAATCAATGACAGAAATCTTTTAAATGATTTGTTCATTTTCTTCATTCCTTAATTCAGTAATGTAGGAATATGTACCAAAAAGGTACGCTACACTATATATAGCGCATCATATTCGGATAAATTATATACTAACAATGACTATTTGTCAATAGTCAATATCTGTCTGTTTTCGGCAGATTATAAATTTTATTTTTGATTGACACCTGCCCCTTTTTAATGTATAATAAATAAGAATATAAATCTTTATCAGGTAAGGAGGAAATTAAATTGAATAATAAGAAGTTCAGAACAGTCCTTTGTGTTGTGCTTTCGCTTGTAATGCTTCTTCCGTGTTTTACTATCGCATCTTTTGCGGCAGACGTCACAATCGTTAAAAAGCCGACAAAAACGACGTTTTATCAGGGAATCGACTGGGCTTACAACAAATCCGGTGTCATCTCCGTAATCGGTGGCAGTTTTGATCTCTCAGGGACAGCTCTCTCTTACAACTCTGAGGAAGTTTCTTATGCTGTTGGTAAGTGGCCGAATATGTACTCAAAGAGCGACAGCGGCAGTTGGGTTGCAGGAAAGAACACTATGCGCATTTACTGCGACGATTTCCCGTCAAGTGTTTACGCTACCGTTCAGGTTGATCTTGTTGAAGCAGAAAGCATTTCTGTTGTTACTTCGCCGAAAAAAACTAACCTTATGCAGGACACTGACTGGAAGCTCAGCGGCCTGGGGGATGTTGAATTTACAACACTCGATCTTACCGGACTCAAAATCAACGTAAAATACAAGGATGGAAAATCGATTCTCGTTTCCTACCCCGATAATCAGCTTATCGGTTGGGCGGTTCCTCAGGAAATTAATTCCCTTGAACCCGGTAAAGCAACGCTTTTCGCAACATTCTGCGACAAGCGTGCTCCGTTCAAGGTGAATTTCATCCTTAAGGATGCAAAACTCCCGGGCGACGTCAGCGGAGATTTCAAAATCAATTCACAAGATGCACTTATGATTCTTCAGCACGCCGTCGGAGTTATCACCTTTGATGCAGCTACAAAAGATCTGGCAGATGTTTCAAAGGACGGCAAAATCAATTCTTCGGATGCATTGATGGTTCTTCAGTACTCAGTCGGTTTAATTCCGTCTTTATAATTCAGAAGGAGGAAAAACAAAAATGAAATTCACAAAATCAATAATTTCAATTATTCTCACACTTTCGATCGTTGCAGGCATGGCAGCTTTCCTTTCAGTTGGCTCAAGTGCTGCAGACAATTCACTCGGTGACGCTAACAGTGACGCCGCAATTAACTCATTTGACGCCCTTATGATCGTAAGACACTGCACAGGTGTTGTAACTCTTACCTCTGCTGAACTTAAAGCCGCTGATGTTAACGGTGACAAGCAGGTCAACTCAACAGACGCACTTTACATCCTTCATTTCTCAGTCGGTAAGATTTCAAGCTTCCCTGCAGGCACACCCGTTGACTCAGGCCGTGTTGAAATCATCGGCGGTTTCTGGTACGACCCAGCAACAGGTAAGGTAACAAACCCTGACGGTTCAGGGTTGCTCGGTTTCTCATTTGATGCAAAAGAAGGCGTTTTCTATGCTTCAAGCAACGCATGGCAGAGAACATTCGGCTATACATACATTTATGACCTTGCAGCTCCCGTAATCATCTGTTGGTTCAACACAACAAGAATCTTCTTCGAGTATGACGACAAAGAGTGGATGGTTCAGCTTTGGAAAGGTCAGTACGGTTGGGTTCTTATCGGTGCTGAGATCGGTCTTTACTACCGTGACTTCGGCGACAACTCACTTATCGACGAAAACGGTGTAAACTACTTCAAGTGTGCAGACGACGATCTTCTTATCAAGATGAGTATGACACTTTACAGAAACAACAAGACTCTCTTCTCTCGCGGTCTTCAGTATTCATGGTGGCTCACAGGCTTCGTTCCCGGTGCACTTGACAACTTCGGCGCAACTCCTGAAGCTGTTGAGCAGGTTAAGCTTGACGCAAAGCTCGTATTCACAGACGCTGATATGATGCAGGCATTCATCAAGGGTCTTGAAGAAGTTGATAAGGTTGAGCATAACGCAACATACTCCGCAAGAAACTTTGAATTCAAGAAGGGCGTTAACTACAGCGTTAACCTTAAGGAAAATTCAGTTTCATTCACATGGCAGTAATCTGATATTTTTCAGCATATATCTGTAGAACAAATTACCGGCTCTCTTCTGAGGGCCGGTTTTATTTTTCCTTTAGTAAAGATAACGCAGATGCTGTAAAACATCTGCGTTAATTTCAAATTCAGTTTTTCCTGAGAAGTCCTGCTGTCACAGGTCTGGTTATGTAAATATTCTTTACAAAAGATTTCAGTGCTGATGCCGCAGACTGAGCCTTTGATTCGTCATCAAAGATTCCATAAACTGTCGGGCCGCTTCCACTCATACAAGCCGCGAGTGCACCGTGGCGGTTAAGGGTTGACTTGATAGGCACTCTTTCGGGAACTTCAATAAGCTGCTCAAAAACATTCTTTGTTCTCTTACAGATTTCCTTGAGATCGCCCTGAGATGCCGCATAAAGCATCGCGCAGGTATCAAGATGGCGGATATTCGTTGCTGTATCAAACGCAGCAAAAGCTTCTTTCGTTGACACTCCCCTTTCAGGCTTTGCGAGGACGATATAGCAATCGTCAAGCGGTGGCAAGGGAGAAAGAATTTCGCCGACATTCTGCGCAAGGCAGGTACCGCCCGTCAAGCAGAACGGCACATCCGCGCCGACCTTAAGTCCGATTGTGCAAAGTTCCTGCTGTGAGAGATTCATTTTGTGTATATCATTGAGAGCCGCTATAACTGCAGCGCCGTCAGCACTTCCGCCTGCCATTCCTGCTTCAAACGGAATTCTTTTCTCAATATGGATTTTTATTCCCTTGTTTTTTATACCTGTGTAATTAAAGAAAGCTTCCGCCGCCTTGTAGGCGATGTTTCTTTTGTCGCACGGTATACCCTCTTCGTCAGACGTGATATTGATTACACCTGAAGAATCGGTTTCGACCGTTACGGTATCATAAAGATCAACTGACTGCATAAGCATAAAAAGACTGTGGTAGCCGTTATCAAGACGGGCAAGAATATCAAGCATAAGGTTGATTTTTGCCGCCGCATCGTAAATTACTTTCATTTGCATACCTCGTATCAACAGAATTTACTTTTATACTTTAATTACCAACAAGCCATAAGGTTTTGAAAGGTATCTTTCCGCCTCGGCTTCGTTAAAAATCTTTGAAACAGCCTCGTATTACTGCAGATTTTTGCCTTGCCGAGACAAAAATCTTCTCTTTCAAAACTGCTTCGCATCTGAAATGCAACAGATTGCGTACAGTCGAGCAGCTTTTCGATGCAGGTATACGCGCGTATGGCAAAGAGAAAACTGCACAAATGTGCGTGATATGTTGCTTTTCAGACTTATGTGTTGTTGGTGATTAAAGTATATTATATCATCTTTATTCCGATTTGAAAAGCAAAAGAGGATATTTTTTAACTTGAAAATATGAAATTTTGCGTGTATAATATATATGTATATTTTTTCGGAGGTAAATGACATGACAGAAGTAACAAAAGATATGATTATCGGCGATGTTCTTGACGCTGACGTAGGTACTGCAAAGTTTTTCCTTGAAATGGGTATGCACTGCCTCGGTTGTCCCTCTGCAAGAGGTGAAAGCATCGAAATGGCTTGCCAGGTACACGGCGTAGACGTTGAAGAGCTTATTGCTGATATCAACGCTTATCTTGCAAGCAAATAATGCTCAAGCTCAAATCAAGACTGAATATGGCGGCGCAGATGGTAAGAAAGGGTTCAAGACTGGCCGATATCGGCACTGACCACGCTTACCTTCCTGCCGCGCTCATACTTGACGGTACAGTCCCCTGTGCCATCGCCGCAGACTTGAGAAAAGGTCCATTGGAAAACGCTGAAGCTACCGTAAAAAATTACGGTATTGCCAAAAAGGTACAGTTGCGTCTTTCCGATGGACTTAAACGTGTTGAACCTTCTGAGGTTGACGACATTGTTATTGCAGGTATGGGCGGTATACTTATCTCTGAAATTCTTGAAGTTGCCCCTTGGGTAAAGAATAAAAATATACAGCTGATTCTTCAGCCTCAATCCCACGACGAGGTGCTTCGCAAGTGGCTCTGGGATAATGGATTTAAAATCACAAAAGAGGATGCCTGCTTTGAGGACGGCAAAACTTACATCTGTATGGCTACGGTATATACCGGTGAAAGTTCAATCCACAGCGAGGCTGAAATCCTCCTTGGCGGATTTTTAACAAGAAGCGATGAGGCATCCGTTTCTTTCTGTGAAAAAAAACTTCACCGCATAGAAGTGCGTCTTAAAGCACTGAAGAAATCCGACCCGGAAAACGAAGAAATCGAAACATTGGAAAAAATACTCAGCGAGGTGAAATAATGGCAACCGTAAGAGATTTTTTTGAATATATAAATGCAATTGCTCCCATTGAAACTCAGGAGGAATGGGACAACAGCGGTATGCTTGTCGGCGATATGAACGCTGAGGTAAAAAAGGCTGTTGTAGTCCTTGACATTGACGAGTGGGCTGTTGAAACAGCAAAGGCGCTTGGAGCAAATCTTATTATCAGCCACCATCCCGTTATTTTCAGCGCAATGAAAAAATTCACAAAAGGCTGCGTTCCTTTTGAGCTTGCGGCAAATTCAATCAATGCAATCTGCTGCCACACGCCACTTGATATCGCTGACGGCGGAACTAACGATACTCTTGCAGAGCTTCTCGGTTTTAATGCATACAAGGGCGAAAATCCGATTCTCCGCTACGCTGATATTGGCGAAACAAATGCAGAAGCGCTTGCAGGCTTGCTCGCCGAAAAGCTCGACACAAAGGTGCGTTTTGCTGATGCAGGCAAGAAAATCAGTAAGGTTGCAATCTGCACGGGCGGTGGTGCTTCGCTTATGTTTGAAGCAGGAAAGATTGATGCTTTCATTACAGGCGACGCAAAACACAATGATTTTCTGGATGCGCTCAGTGCAGGAATTTCACTTTTCGCCGCAGGACATTATGAAACCGAATTCCCTGTTGTACCCGTTTTAAAAGAGAAACTTCAGGCAAAATTTGAAGAAATTGAAATTGTAGATATCAAGCAGGAAAACCCTGTTAAATTCAGATAAGGAACTACACTATGGCACTCGACGGTATACTTCTCAATCTTGCAAAAAAAGAAATACTCGACGGCGCACAGTTCGGCCGTGTTGAAAAAATACACCAGCCTTCACGCGAAGAGCTGGTTATTCACCTGCGCACAAAAAGCGGAGCGAAGAAGCTTCTTCTCAGCGTGCGTGCTAACAGTCCGCGAATTCATTTCACTCAACACGCCCCCGAAAACCCGGCGACACCGCCGATGTTTTGTATGCTGATGAGAAAAAGACTTGTCAACGCATCACTTGTTGACATCAGGCAATCCGAGCTTGACCGTGTGCTTTACATTGATTTTGATGCAACAAATGAAATCGGTGACAGAGTGAAGCTGACTTTGTCGATTGAAATTATGGCAAAACACAGCAACATCATTCTTTTCGACGAAGAAGGAAAAATCATCGATGCACTCAAGAGAGTTGACCTCAGTCAATCGACGGTAAGACAGATCCTTCCCGGCTTCAGATACACTGCTCCCCCACCGCAGAACAAACTGAATATACTTGAACATTCAACAGAAAACATAATTTCACAGATTAAAACTTTCGAAACGAAAACTTTATCATCTGCAATTCTTTCGTCACTTCAGGGCGTATCACCGCTTACAAGCCGTGAGCTTGCAGGCGAATTCACAGAGCATTTTGTTGACGAGGTAAGCGATGAAGGCTTTGAAATTCTCAGCGAGAAAATCGACAACCTCAGGCGGATTATTAAAACAGGAAATGCCACTGCATTTATGCTCAAAGACGAAACCGGCAAACCCGTAGATTTTTCGTTTATGCTGATAAAACAGTATGGCACAAAATATACTGCAGAAGAAAAAACAAGTTTTTCGGAGCTTCTTGACGAGTTTTATTTCGAATGTGACAGACTTGACAGAACAAGGCAGAAGGCACAGGATCTTGTTAAATTCCTCGGCTCTGCAATTGCGCGAATTTCGAAAAAAATCAGCCTGCAGCAGGCTGAGCTCAAGCAATGTGCAGACAGAGAACAGCTTCGCATCAGTGCCGAGCTTATCAACGCTAACCTTTACAGGCTTGAAAAGGGTGCGGCTTTTTATGACCTTGAAAATTATTACGACGAAAACAAGCTGATAAGAATCAAGGCTGACCCGTCCAAAACACCTGCCGCAAATGCGCAGAAATATTTCAAGGATTATCGCAAGGCAAAAACGGCTGAAGCGATGCTGACGGAGCTTATTGAGCAGGGCCAGAACGACCTTCAATACCTTGAAACGGTCGCGGATTCCCTTGACAGGGCTTCAACTCAGGCAGAGATTGAAGAAATCCGTAACGAGCTCGTTGTCAGCGGATTTATGAAATTTAAAAAGAAGAATAATCAGAAACAGCCAAAGCTCCTTCCGCCTATGGAATATATGACATCGGACGGTTTCAGGGTGCTTGTCGGCAGGAACAATATGCAGAACGATAAGCTCTCACTGAAAACCGCTTCAAAAGCTGATATGTGGCTTCATACGCAGAAGATTCCCGGCTCGCACGTTATAATCGTCAGCGACAATAAGGAAATCAGCGACGATGCGATTGTTGAAGCGGCAGAAATTGCGGCATATCACAGCAAAGCAAGAGAAGCCAAGCTTGTGCCCGTTGATTACACGTATGTCAAGCATCTCAAAAAGCCTCAGGGGGCTCCTCCGGGCAAGGTTATTTATCACGTTTATTATTCAGTAAACGTTACACCCAACAAAGAAAAAATCGATAAAATGGAAGTAAAATAAACCCTGAAGATAATTAGCAACTTAAAAAGCTTGGCAGAAAATTTCTGCCAAGCTTGATTTTTTATATTCAGATTCTTGCTACGCCTGAATCCCTTGCTGCCTGTGCAACTGCTGCTGCAACTGCACCACCGACTCTCGGGTCGAATGCCTTCGGGATAACGTAATCGGGACTGAGTTCCTCGTCGGAAACAAGATCTGCAAGAGCCTTTGCCGCCGCAATCTTCATTTCTTCGTTGATATCACTTGCTCTTACGTCAAGTGTACCGCGGAAGATACCCGGGAATGCAAGAACGTTATTAACCTGATTCGGGAAGTCGCTTCTGCCCGTTCCTACAACTGCCGCACCTGCTTCTTTTGCAAGGTCAGGCATAATTTCCGGAACAGGATTTGCCATCGCAAGGACTATCGGATCCTTTGCCATTGAACGGATCATATCCTGAGTGACAACTCCCGGTGCTGAAACACCGATGAAGATATCTGCACCTTTCATTGCATCTGCAAGTGTGCCGCGCACGTGATTCTTGTTTGTGAAGTCTGCGATATCCTGCTTTGCAGTGGCAAGGTCGTCACCGTCACAGATAACACCCTTACGGTCACACATAATGATATCGCCGATACCCATAACCTTGAAGAGCTTAGCAATTGCAACACCTGCCGCGCCTGCACCGTTGAAAACCGCGGTACAGTCTTCAATCTTCTTGCCTACGATTTTAAGTGAGTTGATGAGAGCCGCACAGCAGATAACAGCCGTGCCGTGCTGATCGTCATGGAAAATAGGAATATCTGCCTTTTCCTTGAGCTTTCTTTCAATTTCGAAGCAACGTGGTGCCGCGATATCCTCAAGATTAATACCGCCGAAGCTGCCGCAAAGAAGCAAAACAGTATTCACGAACTCATCAACATCCTGAGTACGGATACAGATAGGGAAAGCATCAACACCGCCGAACTCTTTGAATAGAACGCACTTACCTTCCATAACGGGCATACCCGCTTCGGGTCCTATGTCGCCGAGACCGAGAACAGCAGAGCCGTCCGTTATAACAGCGACAAGGTTTGAACGGCGTGTAAGCTCGTAGCTCTTATTTATATCTTTCTGAATTTCAAGACATGGCTGAGCGACACCCGGTGTATATGCAAGAGAAAGAGCTTCTTTGTTATCAACCTTTGCTCTTGCGATTACTTCAATCTTACCGTTCCAATCATAGTGGAGCTTAAGAGATTCTTTTGCGTAGTCCATTGTATATATCCTCCAAGTTTAAGGCTACTTTTCCAGAGGAAAAATAGCCACTGTAAACTGCAAATTTAATTATTCCTCGGTTGCCCAATCCTTTGAGCGTTCTACCGCACGGAGCCAGCCTTTATAAAGCTTATCTCTTTCTTCCTGCTCCATCTTCGGGATGAATACTTTTTCAACCTCACGGTTGTGTTCAATTTCATTAATATCTGACCACATTCCGACAGCAAGACCTGCGAGGTAAGCTGCGCCGAGTGCAGTTGTTTCAACTGTCTTCGGACGGTTAACCATTGTGCGGATGAGATTAGCCTGAATCTGCATCATAATATTGCTTACACTTGCGCCGCCGTCAACACGGAGCTCGGAAAGAGTAATCTGTGAATCCTTTGTCATGGCTTCAAGCAAATCTGTCGACTGGAAAGCAATGCTTTCAAGGACAGCTCTTGCGAAGTGTGCTCGGTTTACACCGCGTGTAAGTCCGACAATTGTACCTCTTGCGTACATATCCCAGTAAGGGGCACCGAGACCCGTGAATGCAGGCACTATGTACATACCGTTTGCGTCGGGAACACTTTCAGCCAGCTCGTCACATCGGCTTGCATTGTCGATAAGATGAATCTCGTCACGGAGCCACTTGATTACGGAACCTGCATTGAATGCACTGCCCTCGATTGAGTAAGTTGTTTTTCCGTTAATACTCCATGCAACACCTGTCAGAAGGTTGTGCTTTGAATCAACTCGCTTCTCGCCCGTGTTCATAAGAAGGAAACAACCCGTACCGTATGTATTTTTCGCCTGACCCGGATTGAAGCAGGCCTGACCGAAAAGTGCGGCAGGCTGGTCGCCTATCGCTCCGCAGATCGGAACACCTGCAAGTTCTTCAAGACCAAGAATATTCGGAGCGATTTCGCCGTAAATCATACTTGATTCAACAGGTGTCGGAAGCATACACATCGGAACACCTAACTTTTCGCAAAGGTATTCGTCCCACTGAAGTTTATCAACATCAAAGAGCATCGTTCTTGATGCATTTGAATAGTCTGTTACGTGAACCTTACCGCCCGTAAGATTCCAGATAAGCCACGTTTCAACCGTACCGAAAAGGAGCTTTCCGCTTTCTGCCGCAGCACGTGCGCCCGGAACATTATCAAGAATCCACTTGATTTTTGTGCCTGAGAAATAAGCATCGATAAGAAGACCCGTATGCTCACGGATATAATCGCCAAGCCCCTCTGCCTTAAGCTGTTCGCAAAGGTCAGCCGTACGGCGACACTGCCATACAATTGCATTATACACGGGTTTGCCCGTATCCTTATCCCAGATAATCGTTGTTTCACGCTGATTGGTGATACCGATACCTGCGATTTTTGAAACATCAAATTCACCTGAATTGATAACAGCTGCTATCGCCTTGAGCTGGCTGTAAAGGATTTCCATAGGGTTGTGTTCAACCCAACCTGTCTTCGGATAAATCTGATCAAATTCATTCTGTGCTTTGGATACTATTCTGCCCTGCTTATCAAAAACAATTGCACGTGAGCTTGTTGTACCCTGGTCAAGAGCCAATACATACATAGGTCTGCCTCCTTCATTTTCAGGGAAACACTATGAATTCCCTGCTGTAATCAAGTAAATTATATACTTTATACATATAAAAGTCAACAAGGCAACCTCACGGTCGCCTTGTTTAAAAGATTTGGAATTTAATTGTAAAACAAATACTTAAGGGCAAGAGAAATTGCAATACCAAGTGCGGCACCGACCACAACCTGACGCGGTGTGTGTCCCACAGCAACCTTGAGCTCAACATCCATATCAACGTCGCCCTCTTTAAGCAAGCGTTTGAGCACCTTTGAGTGCTTTCCTGTTTCGTAACGTACACCGAAGGCATCATTCATTACAACAAGTGCAATAAGTGCAGATACTGCAAACTGAAACGAGTCAAAGCCGTATGCTACAACACTTGCAGTACAAAGAGCACATACACTTGATGAGTGTGAGCTGGGCATACCGCCGTTTGCAATAACACGACGGAAACCCTTTATCGACTTTTCTTTGAATATGCCCTGAATACCTTTGGCAAACTGTGCCGCAAACCAAGCCAGAACAAACGAAACAAAAGCATGGTTTGAGATAATCTGTTCAAAAACCTTCATTTTATACTCCTCAATCACCCGTCAATCATTTTGCACTCTTTGCTATTTCGTCTGCCGCAGAAAGAAGAAGCTTGATTCTGTTAACCTGATTAACCTCAGATGCACCCGGGTCGTAGTCAACAGCGGCAATGTTTGCCTGCGGATAAGTGTTCTTCATAGCCTTGATAACACCCTTACCAACGACGTGGTTCGGAAGACAAGCGAAAGGCTGAATACAGACAATATTCGGTGTACCCGTAGTAATCAACTCTGCCATTTCACCCGCAAGGAACCAGCCTTCACCGTACTGATTACCAAGTGAAAGGAACGGCTTTGCAAGCTCGGCAACATCCTCAATTTTCATCGGTGCTTCAAATCTCTTGCTGTTTTCAAGAGCCTTGAGTGCAGGACGCTTAAGGATTCGGATCATTCGAACACCAACGTGAGCAATCGCGGAAGCGGTCCATCTTGAACCGAGATACTGATGCTTGTAGTCATTCTTATAAATATAATAGTTAAAGAAGTCAATAAGGTCGGGAACAACTGCCTCTGCACCCTCTTTTTCAAGAAGCTCAACGATGTGATTGTTTGCAAGAGGCATATACTTAACAAGAATTTCACCGACAACACCGACACGGTGCTTTCTGACATTCTCGTGAATCGGGAACTTATCAAACTCATCAACAATCTTCTGACAAAGCTCGTTGTAAGAATATGTCTTATCCTCGCCTGTAAGGTGAGCGATACACAAGTCACGGAGTTTTGCGTGCAATGCATTTGCTGAGCCTTCAACAATTTCGTACGGGCGTACACGGTAAAGGCATCGCATAAATAAGTCGCCGAAAATAATAAGCTTTATAGCGTCCCAGATCATCTTCTTCGGGAGTTTGAAGCCCTCATTCTTCTCCATACCGTTTGCATTGAGTGAGATAACCGGAATATGAGAAAGTCCGACACTGCCGAGTGCACGGCGGATAAATCCGACATAGTTACTTGCACGGCAGCAACCGCCCGTCTGTGTCATAATGATAGCAAGCTTATCCGTGTTGTATTTACCTGAAAGCACAGCATCCATAATCTGACCGACAACGGTAATTGACGGGAAGCAGGCATCGTTATTAACAAACTTAAGACCTGTATCAATTGCCTGACGGTTGTCGTTCTGAAGAACTTCAATATTGAAGCCATACTTTGCAAGAACCGGCTCAGCCATATCAAGATGGATCGGGCTGAACTGCGGAACGATAAGTGTGTACTTCTCATCAAACATAGCCTGAGTAAACTCAGCTCTCTTATAATTAAGAGGCTTCGGGTCAGGCTTAACGTTTCTTTCGTGTCGTTGTTTCATTGCGGCAAGAAGACTGCGGAGTCTGATTCTTGCGGCACCGAGGTTGTTAACCTCGTCAATCTTAAGAACGGTGTAAAGCTTGTTGCTGTTATCAAGAATTTCGAATACCTGGTCTGTTGTAACAGCATCAAGACCGCAACCGAATGAGTTAAGCTGAATAAGCTCAAGGTCATCACGTCTGCTTACAAATTCAGCCGCTGTGTAAAGTCTTGAATGGTAAACCCACTGGTCGTTTACACGCATCGGTCTTTCGGGGTTAAAGTTAATCGGAAGGCTGTCTTCGGTAAGAACCGACAAGCCGTAAGAAGCGATCATTTCGGGAATACCGTGATTAATTTCGGGGTCAATGTGGTACGGTCTTCCTGCAAGGACGATACCGTAGCCGTTGTTCTTTTCCATTTCTGCAAGAACTCTTGCGCCCTCTTCCCTGATTGCTTCCTTTGCCTTTATCTGCTCAATCCAAGCGGCGTGAACTGCTTCGCGAGCCTCATCCTCGCCGATTGACCATTCTTTCTGACAAAGTTTTATAAGACGGTCTGCAAGAATTTCTTCACTTGTGAAAGCCATAAACGGACGAAGATATTTTACCTCGCCCTCGCTGACAGCCTCAACGTTATTTTTGAGGTTTTCAGCATAAGAAACAACTATCGGACAGTTGTAATGGTTCTGTGCATCGGGCGTTTCCTGGCGTTCGTAATAAATACAGGGGTGGAAAATTGTTTTTATACCCTTATTGATAAGCCACTGAACGTGACCGTGTGAAAGCTTTGCAGGATAACATTCCGATTCTGACGGAATTGATTCCATACCAAGCTCGTAAATCTTTCTGTCTGAAAGCGGAGAAACTTCAACGCTGAAGCCGAGCTTATGGAAGAATGTTGCCCAGAACGGGAAGTTTTCGTAAACATTGAGAACTCTCGGAATACCGATTACTCCGCGCGGAGCGTTTTCGGGATTCGGATAATCAAAAATTCTCTTAAGCTTGTATTCAACCATATTCGGTGCTTTTGAACGATTCTTTTCGCCTGCACCTTTTTCACAGCGGTTACCCGTGATATGACGGCGGCCGTCAGGGAAATTATTGATTGTGAGCATACAGTTGTTTGAGCAACCCTTACAACGTGTTGTTGTGCTCGTATATGTAAGATTAAGAATCTCATCAAGACTCATCATTGAGCAAGGCTGTCCGTTGTAACGGTTCTTTGCGATAAGAGCCGCACCGAAAGCACCCATAACACCTGAAATATCCGGACAGATTGCATTAACACCCGAAATCTTTTCAAATGCTCTGAGAACAGCCTGATTGTGAAAGGTACCGCCCTGAACAACAATGTGTGAGCCGAGGTCCTTGCTGTCAGCAAGCTTGATAACCTTATAAAGCGCATTTTTAATAACCGAGTAAGCAAGGCCTGAAGAAATATCCGGAACGCCTGCGCCTTCCTTCTGTGCCTGCTTAACGTTTGAGTTCATAAAAACAGTACAGCGTGTGCCGAGGTCAACGGGATTTTTTGCAAAAAGTGCCTCTTTACTGAACTCGGCAGCAGTATAATTAAGTGAATTTGCAAAGTTTTCGATGAATGAGCCGCAACCTGATGAGCAGGCTTCATTAAGCATAATTGTATCAACAGCACCGTCACGGAGCTTGATACATTTCATATCCTGACCGCCGATATCAAGAACACAGTCAACGTCCTTATCAAAGAAAGATGCGGCAGTACAGTGAGCGATTGTTTCAACTTCGCCTTCGTCGAGGTTGAATGCTGTTTTAAGAAGACCTTCACCGTAACCTGTTGAGCAGGTTCTTGCGATACGTGCAGTTTCAGGAAGCTTTGCGTGAATTTCCGCAATAGCTCTTTTAGCTGTTTCAAGAGGGTTACCCTCGTTACTTGAATAGAAAGAATAAAGAAGCTTGCCTTCGTCGCTGATGAGAACAATTTTAGTTGTGGTTGAACCTGCGTCAATACCAAGGAAACAGTCACCGCTGTAAGTTGAAATATCAGCCTTAGGCACAACAGCTTCGCTGTGTCTTTTTTCAAATTCATTGTACTCTTCTTCATTTTCAAAAAGAGCAGGAAGACGTGGCATTTCAAACGATACCTCAACACCCTGATCAAAACGGGCAATAAGCTCTTCAAGCTCAACTTCACTTCCGCCCTCTGTCATGGCAGCACCTGCCGCAGCAAAAAGGTGTGAATTCTTCGGGTCTGCTATTGTTTCGTCTGTGAGCTTAAGCGTTCTGATAAAAGCATTTTTAAGCTCCGGCATAAAGTGCAACGGGCCACCAAGGAATGCAACACAACCTTTGATCGGCTTACCGCAGGCAAGACCTGAAATTGTCTGGTTAACAACAGCCTGGAAAATTGAAGCCGCAAGGTCAGCCTTTGTTGCGCCTTCATTAATAAGCGGCTGAATATCAGTCTTCGCAAAAACACCGCATCTTGCAGCGATGGGATAAATCTGCTTGTAATCCTTTGCCGCTTCGTTGAGTCCTGCGGCATCAGTCTGGAGAAGAGCTGCCATCTGGTCGATGAATGAGCCGGTACCGCCTGCACAAACGCCGTTCATTCTTTCATCAAGACCGCCTCTGAAGTAAATGATCTTCGCATCTTCGCCACCAAGCTCGATTGCAACATCTGTCTGCGGAGCATAGAATCTCAAAGCAGTCGCAACAGCAACTACCTCCTGCACAAACGGGATATCAAGCGATTTTGAAAGGTTGATTGAACCCGATCCTGTTATGTTTATCTTGAGTTTTTTGATTCCTGTTTCTTTGACAGCTTCCTTAAGAAGCTCCGAAAGCACCTCACGGCACTGCGCCATATGACGTCGGTACACGCCGAAAACGACTTCATTATTTTCGTCAATGATAGCCAGTTTTACCGTTGTTGAACCAACGTCAATTCCTGCACGATACTCCTTCATTTTTTCCTCCCATATATTTAAAACATCTTCTGATTTTTACAAAATGCTATAATACGTCATTTTAACATATTTGAGATAGAATATCATTTTTTTGTTGATTTGTCAACATACATTTCAGTTTTGTTGATTAATTTCCCGGTGGTAATTTTTTACATTCTGAGCAAAAAAATAATGGTGGGAAATGCCCACCATTATCCTTTGTTTAAAGTTTTATTTGATAACTCTTACTTTGATTACACCGTCGATTGCTTCAACTGCTGCGAGTGCATCAGTATCTGCCACAGTGTAAGCGAATGCGCCTCTTGCGGCTGACTTTGCATCTGCACCGAGTGCAGCCTTGACAGCATCTGTTGCTTCAGCCTTGTGGATAACACAGGTACGTGCGCCGTTGACGGGTTCAAGCTTCATTGCAGGCATATTTACCGAATTTACGATTTCGCCTTTTTCGATGTAAGCGATGAGCTCATCTGCAGCCATAATCGCACAGTTGTCTTCGCTCTCGGGGGTAGATGCGCCGAGGTGAGGAATTGCGATAATTCCGTCAACACCGATAACATCATCTGACGGGAAGTCTGTTACATATGCTGCAACCTTACCGCTTTCAAGTCCCGCCTTGAGGTCATCGTTATTAACAAGACCGCCACGTGCGAAATTGAGGATTCTTACACCGTTCTTGCAAAGAGCAAGTGTATCCTTATTTACAGTATTCTTTGTTGAATCTGTGAGAGGCACATGGATTGTGATGTAATCGCTCTGCTTGAAGATTTCGTTGATATCGTCAACAAGTACCATATCGGCTGACATAGCAGATTTTATACCTTCTGAAATGTACGGGTCGTAGCCGACGATCTTCATGCCGAGTGCTTCTGCAGCCTGAGCTACCTTGAAGCCGATTGCACCCATACCGATAACACCGAGAGTCTTGCCGAGAATTTCGGGACCTGCAAACTGTGATTTGCCTTTTTCAACAAGCTTGCCTACTGCATCGCCCTCTCCCTTGAGAGTCTTGCACCAGTCAAGAGCAGCAGTTACGCGACGTGAAGCCATAAACATACCGCAGATTACAAGCTCCTTAACTGCGTTTGCATTTGCACCGGGTGTATTGAAAACAACAACACCCTTTTCAGCACAAGCTTCAACGGGAATATTGTTTGTGCCTGCGCCTGCACGTGCGATTGCGATTGTTTCGGGTGCAAGCTCCATTTCGTGCATTGAAGCCGAGCGAACCATTATCGCTGTGGGATTTGCGATATCCTCGCCGTATGCATAGAGGTTTTTATCAAACTTATCTGTACCGCAGGCAGCGATTTTATTAAGTGTGAGAATATTGTACATAGTAAACGCTCCTTATGAATTAGCTTCTTCGAACTTCTTCATGAATTCTACAAGTGCTTCAACGCCTTCGATAGGCATAGCGTTATAGATAGAAGCTCTCATACCGCCGACTGTCTTGTGACCCTTGAGGTTGATGAAGCCTGCTTCTGTTGATTCCTTGACAAACTTTGCATCAAGGTCTGCATCACCTGTTACGAACGGAACGTTCATAAGTGAACGGTCTTCCTTGACAACAGTGCCCTTAAACATCTTGCTTTCTTCAAGATAATCGTAAAGAATCTTTGCCTTCTTTTCGTTGTGAGCCTTCATCTCTTCAAGACCGCCAAAGCCCTTGATCCATTCAAGAACAAGCTTACAGATATAGATAATGTAGCACGGGGGTGTGTTGTAAAGTGATTCAGCATCAGCGTGAGTCTGATAATTGAGCATTGTCGGTGTGTAATCACGTGCATTGCCGAGAAGGTCTTCACGTACGATTACGATTGCAAGACCTGCAGGAGCAACATTCTTCTGTACGCCACCGTAAACAACGCCGAACTTAGAAACATCAAGAGGCTCTGAGAAGAAGCATGATGAAACGTCACAAACAAGAGGAATATCACCTGTGTCGGGAACGTAGTTGTATTTTGTGCCGTAGATTGTGTTGTTCATACAATAGTAAACATAGTCAGCATCCGGACGGAAGCTTTCACGTGTTGTTTTCGGGATGTATGAGAACATCTTATCTTCTGAAGAAGCGGCAATCTGAACATCGCCGTATTTTTTTGCTTCGTTGTAAGCCATCTTTGCCCAACGGCCTGAGATAATGAAGTCTGCCTTACCTGACTTGTTCATAAAGTTGAGAGGAAGTGCGGCAAACTGAGTTGAAGCACCGCCGTGAACAAAAAGGATTTTGTAGTTATCAGGAACGTTGTAAAGTTCCTTTACGAGCTCGCGTGCACCGTCGATGATTGACTGGAAAACCTTTGAACGGTGTGACATTTCCATAACTGAATGTCCACAGCCCTGATAGTCAAGCATTTCCTCTGCTGCCTTTTTGAGAACTGCCTCAGGCAACATTGAAGGACCTGCTGAGAAATTATATACTCTTGCCATTAATAATTACCTCCGGATTAAATCGGTTTTACCCTATATTTTTATATTATTGCACAGTATTATACTCCCTTTGTTACTTTATTGTCAATATAATTTTTTTGTTTTTTTGACAGTAATTTTCTGTTTTTTTAACAGTAAAAACTGCGGAGCAAAAGTTCCGCAGTTCACTTACTTTAATTCACCAAAATTTTTAAAATCATATTAAATAATCTTATGATTAAACCTACCAAAACTTCAAAGATATCTGATGATATTTCCGTACTTTCAGACTCAGTCACCGTTTCATTTCCGATATTATCTTCTGAAATACCTTCCTCAGGCGATTGATCTATAATATCAATATACGCCGAATATGCCGATGATGTTTCAAAAAGTATATCCGCCGTCTTTGTCTGATCGACCGAAGCAAGCAGAAGTCCCGCCTCATTGAGTATTTTGATATCGTTTGAATCAATGTATCCGTTATGGTTACAATCCGCAGCCGTATAGCAGACTTCAGGTAAACTGTCCTTGTTAAGCATTTTATTGGCCAAACAGTTTACAAGGACGGCATCCTCGCCATCGTACCAACCGTCGCCGTTAACGTCACCATAAAGAAGAACGGTATATTCACCGATGATTTCGTCACCGTTTTTAAGAAAAGCTTTTGTACCCGTTCCGAGTCTTCCGCCGTTTTCATATTCCCACGTATACTTCTCATCGATAATCTCAACATATGTTTCAAGCGAAGTCTCCCCTGCTCTTATTCCGCTGATAACACCTGTAAGATAATCAACAGACGTTCCTTCTCTGATTTCAAATCCTGTTGCTTTGATTACAACAATTTCGGACATTGAGCAACCGTTGCAGGTGTGTTTCTTTTCGCCGTCTTCCGTGGAGGTCGGCGCTTTTACAAGCTCCCATTTAGAATATGTATGCTCCCCTGTCGGCTCGATACTCTCCTCATAAAACTGTCTGCACATAGAGCAGGTATATATTCCGACTCCACTTTCAATACAAGTCGGATTTGTGACTACGCTGTAAATATAATCGTGATCAACCATAGGGATTTTCTGCGATTCAAGTGTCACACCGCACGTGGTACACAATTTTGCCAGGGTTCCTTCTCTCTGGCAATTTGTAG
Organism: Acutalibacteraceae bacterium; assembly: GCA_045533625.1. Taxonomy (GTDB): domain Bacteria; phylum Bacillota; class Clostridia; order Oscillospirales; family Acutalibacteraceae; genus CAG-488. The sequence continues at coordinate 19,729 of JAZSID010000021.1, forward strand.
CTACTTTCACTTCCCAGTCACCGGGACTGTGTCCGGTCACGGGTATATCCTGTGTCTCAAGTATCAGACTACATTCGGTACATTTTTTTGCAAGAATACCGGCTACTGTACAGGTTGTTACTCTTTCAACCGCCCAATCACCCGGACTGTGATCTTTCATCGGCAAAGTCTGTGTTTCAAGTCTTGAACCGCATACCGCACAATCCTTTACCGCATAGCCGGTTTTCGTGCAACTCGCTTCAGATATCGTTTCCCAATCCCCTGCTATATGCTCAAGCTTCGCTATCTCTTTTGATTCAAGTATTTGATTGCACACCGCACATCTTCTGACCGAAAGTCCCGCTTCTTTACAGCTTGTTTCTTTCTCTGTTTTCCATTCGCCCGGAGTGTGATCCTTCATCGGGAAAAGGATTTCACTTACAACGCCGTTACAATCCTTGCATATAACCCGTTCATATCCCTGATTATAGCAATCGTCATATTTCTTGATAACGGTTTCCTGATTTATGTGGTCGCAGGTTGTGACCGAAAATGCCTGGATACATAGATTTCCGCACGGTTTATACGAATTTACAATTTGTGTAGTGTACCACGAGTTATCTTTAAATATAAGACTCTGACCTTCAACCGAAGTATTACCGTCACCTTCTTCCATAGGAATAAGAAGATATCCCGAAGGAATTGAAAGGTCAAAAACAACTGAAAACACACAACCGTGCTCAAGCTGTACAGCCTCAGGTAAATCAATCGTATGATATCCTATACGTGACAGGTTTACGGTAAAGGATTGCACCAATTCACCGTTTGTAGGATCGTTCGTTTCGCCTGATGAAATGTTTTTATATATTCTCACTTTTGCCGTAACATTCTCGTGTTGGGTGTACGTAGCTATCGCCGTAAGCTCCTCACTGTATCTTGCCGTAAAAACATTTGCAATCGTTGCAGATGTTTTTACGGTATTCCACAAAGAATCGAATCCACTTCCGTTGAATGTATAATTATTATCAAATTTATCGGCAGGCTGCGTTGTGTAGCCGTAAAAATCTGAAATTGTTTTATCGTAATACGAAATCCAGAAATAACCTTTACCGTTGCCCCAGCCTGAACCCCAGCTGTTTTTGCAAAGCCAAGCACCGTTGCCCTCAGGCTTATTTTTTGAATTGAACTTGCTTGCAGAATAGCTGTCATCCCAACCGACAACAGCAATCATATGGTTTGTAGAGCTGATATCATCTCCTGTATAGCAGTACGCTACATAGTTACTGCCGTTCTTTATGTAATCGGAGGAGTTTGAGTGATAGTATGATGCTGTTATGCTACCATTATCTAGAATCCACTGCTTTACTTCATCTGCGGTGGTGCACTTTTCCATTGAACTGATTATAACGCCTGAGCTTGTATCAAATCTGTCATCATCGGTATAATTCGGCAGTTTTGAAAGTTGAGATGCCGTCGTTGGATAATTTGAAGAAACCTTACTTCCGTCCGCAACTCCTGCCCAACGAGAGAGTGCCCTGGTAATGTCATAATTGTTACCTCCCTGATTATAAACTTGCGAACCGAGCGAAAAGCCTTCACCGCAGTTTGGGTCTCTTTTATCAGAGCTTAACGTATTGTACGAAAACCAGGCAAGGTGCGGCTCGGAAAAATCCGTCGCACTGAGCTGAGTATAGCCGTTAACGATACTGTTTGTTTCAAGAACGCTTGTTGCGGCAAAAGTCCAACAGTTGTTTGAGGCACCCTGGTTTTTAACGGGTGTGACCAGACTCTTCGAACGGGCATCGTACGAAGAAGGAAGAGTTGACTCACTCATGGTATTAAAGCTCGTGTCAGGCTTCAGTCTGCCGTCCGTTTCGACAACATTTCCGTATTCATCATACATCACCTGTTTTTTATAACCCATACCGCCCGGCTGCAGACTTTCATCATATTCTTCGGCTGCAACTGAAACCAAGGTTATCGGCATAGCCGAAAGCATTATGCATAAAGACAGAATCAAGTTTAAACATCTTTTCATACCTGAATCCTCCTGAACATTTTAATCTGTGTTTTGATAATATCATTAAAACGCAGATACGTCAACAAACCCTTTTCTTCCTGCTTTGAATACATAATTATATTACAACTTAAAATTGCACAAAATTGTGCATAAATAAACGATTTTCAGCCAAATTATGTATATACTGATAAATGTTAATTTTTTGACACATTTTCACTTGCAAAATTTCCCTTTTTAGTATAGAATACTACCTGTAAAAAAATTAAGCGTAGGGTTATTCAATTCTATGCATTTATTTTGAAAGGATGAAAACAATGGATGCACTTAACAAGAAGACCGTTGAGGATCTTGAGGTAAGCGGTAAGCGAGTTCTCGTTCGTTGCGACTTCAATGTACCTCTCAAGGACGGCGTTATCACAAGCGACAAGAGAATTGTTGCTTCACTCCCCACAATCAAGTACCTTATCGAAAACAATGCGAAGGTTATCCTTTGCTCTCACCTCGGCAGACCTAAGGGTGAATTCAAGCCTGAGTTCTCTCTTGCTCCGGTTGCTGTTCGTCTTGCTGAACTCCTCGGCAAGGAAGTTAAGATGGCAACAGATGTTGTTGGCGAAAGCGCACAGAGCCTTGCTGCTTCTCTTAACGACGGCGACGTTATGATCATCGAAAACGTTCGTTTCCACAAGGAAGAAACAAAGAACGATCCTGAATTTTCAAAGAAGCTTGCTGACCTTGCTGACCTTTATGTTAACGATGCATTCGGTTCAGCTCACAGAGCTCACAGCTCAACAACAGGCGTTGCAGATTACATTCCCGCAGCTTGCGGTTACCTCATCCAGAAGGAAATCAACTTCATCGGCGGTGCTCTCGCTAACCCGAAGCGTCCCCTCGTTGCTATCCTCGGCGGTGCTAAGGTTTCTGACAAGATCGGCGTTATCACAAACCTTCTCGACAAGTGCGACACAATCATCGTAGGCGGCGGTATGGCTTACACATTCATGAAGTCACTCGGCCACAACATCGGTACATCTCTTCTTGAAGAGGACCGTGTTGAGGATGCAAAGCAGATGATTGAAACAGCTAAAGCTAAGGGCGTTAACTTCCTTATCCCCGTTGATAACAAGGTTGGTAAGGAATATGCTCCTGACACAGAGGCTATGATCGTAAACAGTGACGATATTCCTGACGGTTGGATGGGTCTTGACATCGGTCCTAAGACACAGGAACTCTTCGCAAACGCTATCAAGGGCAGCGGCACAGTTATCTGGAACGGACCTATGGGCGTTTCAGAATGGGAGAACTTCGCTCAGGGTACAATCGCAGTTGCTACTGCTGTTGCTGAGTCAGGTGCTATCTCAATCATCGGCGGCGGCGACTCTGCAGCTGCTGTTCAGAAGCTCGGCTTCGCTGACAAAATGTCACACATCTCAACAGGCGGCGGCGCTTCACTTGAATTCCTTGAAGGCAAAGAGCTTCCGGGTATCGTAGCTCT
>JAZSID010000054.1:0-4479 GCA_045533625.1 Acutalibacteraceae bacterium
CGCAAATTTGAATTTTTCAACACAGAAAGTTGCTTTTTAACCCCTTCTAAATAACCGCTTTTTTGAAATCTGGTGGTATAGAGTTTTCAACCAAAAAGACCGTTACTCAAACGAGTAACGGTCTTTAACTTTTAAACTGAATTATTCAGCAGCAACTGCTTCCTCTGCGGGAGCTTCTTCTTCAGCCTCACCGTATGTGGGGAGCTCAGTATACTTAACAACGATGGGGTTCTTAACAAGAGTATAGTTGAGAACGATAACGGGAATGTGAAGAGCAGCTGTAACAAAGATACCGAAGCCAACACTTGCATCGATGAAATCGGGGAAGAGCTTAACAATACCGCTTGCGAATACAGCAAAAGTAATGCCTGATGCGATTGCAAGGAGCATACTTACGATGCTGACAATCATATTCTTCTTGCAGGATTTGGGCTGTGATGAGCAGAAGTTTCTGCCGAAATTAACGATACCGACAACTACGGAAAGAGCAAGGCAGATGATTGAAGCGGCAAACATAATGAAGGGCATGCCGACAGCCTTGTGACCTACCATAGCTAAAAGACCGTCAATATCGAACAGCTTCATAAAATACTCGGTAATAAGAGTGATGAGGTTGACACTGATTGTCTTATCTTCAACAAAGGGAATATTCTTGAGTGAAATTGAAGCGAGCGGAAGGAGCAGACCGAGAATCGGGATAATTGAAAGTACGATTCTGGCAATCTGGCGCTTACCTTTGATTGAAGAAGCCTTAACGCGGTCAAGACCCTTCTGGAATTTTGCGTGCTCTGCTTCAGCCTTTTCTGCATCGGCAAGGAGGCGTTCTTCCATACCGTAGTAAACCATATTTACGCCACACTTGGGGCACTCGGGACGCCAGTCTGTAAGTTTGAGCTTGGCATTACATTTTGGACAGTTAGCCATATCTGTTCCTCCGTTTTGTATGTATTTGCGCACTAACACGCACTTATTATTTTAGTATTATTTATATTAGCATAAAACTTCAACAAAATCAACACATTTTTATTTAATTTTATTAAGACTTTATAAAACAGCCGTTCAATTTGTCGAATTTACACTATAAAACCGCCGTCAACACCAAGTATCTGACCCGTTATAAATGAAGCTTTTTCGGATGCCAGGAAAACAGCAGCCTGAGCAACCTCTTCAGGTTCACCTATACGGCACAGCGGAGTTTCATCGCTGAGAGCTGCCATATCAGCCTCGGTCAGGTTCTTGTTCATCTTTGTGTTTATCACACCGGGTGCAATACAGTTGACTGTGATTCCGCTCGGGCCGACCTCTTTTGCAAGCGCCTTTGTAAAGCCGATTACTGCCGCCTTCGATGCAGAATAGAGCACCTCACACGAAGCACCGCTGACACCCCACATTGAAGATATGTTTATAATTCTGCCGCTTTTACGGCGAATCATCGAGGGCAGTGCTGCACGGCAACAGTTGACCGTACCGAGTGTGTTTACACCGAAAACATAATCGTAATCGGCAAGCGTAGTATCTGTAAACAGCTTCTGCTGAGAAACACCTGCATTGTTTACAAGCACGTCGACCTCACCGAGCTGAGCCTCGATTTCGGCAAACATTCCGTTTACTTCGGCTTCATCACGCAAATCAGCCGAAACACATACAGCCTCACAGCCGATGCCGTGAAGCTCATCTTTAAGTTTATCCGCCGCCGCTTTATCGGTATTGTAATGAATGGCGACCTTGTAACCTTCGGCGGCAAAAAGCCGCACACAGGCGCTTCCGATACCGCCGGAAGCACCTGTGATAAGAACTGTTTTACTCATTTAATTAAAAGCTGCCCATAAGGCCTGCAAGAGCACTGATATTATCCTCTGTGATCTCCTTGTAACCTGAAGGTACGCTGAATACGCCGTCGGGTACATTTGCAGAGAACTCATTGAAGTTTGTAACCTCTGCTGCGCCTGCGGAATCGATAACTTCCATTCTCTTGAGGTTATCGTTACTGTCGAAATAATACTTGTTGGTGTTTACACCGTCCTGGTATACTTCGCAGATATAGTCCTTGCCGTCAAGCTTGACACTTGTTGTTTCGATGTACTTAAGCTCATCGCTTGCCATCTTGTTTACCATATCCATCATTCCCTGTGTATCCATAGCACCAACGCTTTCGGCAGGCATTGTGATGTAGTACTTAAGTGAGGGGAATATCATTTTAACGCCGTCTTTACCGTAAATAACACGAATGTTTGTAGCGCCCATCTTCATTTCAGTGGCAAAATTATCGCCCTTGATGTACACCTTCACAGCTACACTCTGGCCTTCCATAGGCATTGAGCCGTCAATAAAGATTGCATTTTTAGCGACTATTTCTTTAACAAGCTTCTTAAGCTTGCTTTCTGAAGGCAGACCAGATGCATCAATTTCAACATCTACCTTTTCACCGTCGGGTGCTGCAGTCTGAGTCTCTGCGGAAAACTCCGAAGAATTTTCTGCAGGCTTTGTTGTTACGGGTCTTGTAACGGTTATAACGGATGTGTTGCCCTCAGCATCGGTAACGGCTTCGCCTGATGCGTCGGTCTGTACTACGGTTACTTCCTCGTAAGCTACACCTGCTGTTGTTGCATTGGCTTCGTTTTCATCCTTCTTATCCTTATCCTTCTTACCGCAAGCGGCAAAAACAAAGAGCATTGCTGCAAGGAAAGCAAGGATTGCTACAGAATTTCTCTTTTTCATTTTTTATTCTCCTTTTTAAAAAGTATTATTATGATAGCTTAATTATATATATTTTGTCAAGCACGGGTAAAATGTGGCAGAAGCTAAAAATCAAATCGTACGAAGCAATTCATTAAAACATAAAGGCAATAACATAAGTTTTTCTCGGTGCTGCAGTCTTTATTTTGTGCATCGATTTTATTGAGGTATTTAAAATATGATTTGCCTTACGGCATGATTTGGTTAAAAACCATGATTTGTTGCTTAACGCAACATGATTTGAATTGATTCATCAATTCATTAAATATCAGTCATCCTGCTCATCTTTATTGCGGCGCCTGCCAAGAAGAAGGTGAGGCTCATCCTCATCATCGTCATCCTCTTCTTCCACGGGAAGAATCTCGACCTTGAGCTTACCTATACGTTTATCTTCAAGGTTGAGGATTGTAAAGTGAAGATTTTCATAGTCAATCTCGTTCATTTCGCCGTCGTTAGGCAGATAACCGAGCAGACTTATTACAAAACCGCCGATTGTATCGTACTCATCTTCGGGAAGGTTTACACCGACGTGTTCATTTACTTCGTCAATAGGTGTTGTGCCGTCAACGGTAAATGTGGTTTCGTCAATAACGGAAAAATCCTCTTCCTCATTGTCGTATTCATCCTGAATATTACCGACGATTGACTCAAGAAGATCTTCAAGCGTAACAATACCTGCAGTACCGCCGTATTCGTCAACAACAACAGCCATCTGCACGCGGCGCGCCGTCATCTCCTGGAAAAGCATTCCGCATTTCATTGACTCGGGTACAAAGTACGGCTCACGCATAATTTTGCGAAGATTCTCCTGCTTGGGCACGGACGAGCCGATGTAACCGATAAGGTCTTTGATATAGACAATACCGATGATTTTATCAAGGCTTTCTTCGTAAACGGGAATTCTGGAATAACCTTCCTTCTCCGCAATTTCAACAACATCCTGAATCGGGTCATTGATTTCTACAGCCGAAACATCTGTACGGTGAGTCATAATGTCGCCTGCATCAATATCGTCAAACTCAAATATGTTGTTAATCATTTCCTTCTGGGTGTCTTCAATAACACCCTTCTCGCCGCCGACATCAACCATCATACGGATTTCTTCTTCGGTAACCTCTTCGGGCTCTGAGTTGGGGTCAATACCAATCAGCCTGAGAATTCCGTTTACCGAAAGCGAAAGCACCTTTACAAACGGCTTTGTGACCGCTGCAACAAAGGTGAGCACACCTGCGATACGGAAAGAAATCTTCTCGGGATTGTACATGGCAACACGCTTGGGCACAAGCTCGCCGAGTACAAGTGAGAAATAGGATGTGATAAGCGTGATTACAACAAGGCTGAAGCCTTCAACTACCGACATCGGTATATTGATTGCGTCAGCAACTGAGCTGAGTGCACCGGAAAGCATCTCGACAAAGCTCTGTGAAGCAGATGCGGATGACAAGAAACCGGCGAGAGTAACGCCTATCTGGATTGTTGAGAGGAATTTGCTGGGATTGCTTGTGAGTTTAAGCAGCTTTTTAGCCTTTTTGTTTCCCTCCTGTGCCTGCTTTTCAAGCTTGGCATCGTTGAGAGAGATGATTGCTATTTCGCTCATTGCAAAAAACGCATTGATAAGAATAAGTACTAAAAGCAATACGATTTTAAAAATAAGTGAAGTTGCAGTATTAGGCCCGGGGTCGTCCATTTCAGACTTTCTCCTTTCAGTTGCGGTTTTACCGCCTATAAGAATTATAATAATTA
>JAZSID010000039.1:0-5998 GCA_045533625.1 Acutalibacteraceae bacterium
TGGCGCTCCGACTTGTAAGGATTATCAATCTATTACGGAGGTTTACAAAATGTCTGGTTTTATTGAAGACTTTTATTATGGTAACATCGAACCGCAGGAATGCTGTTCGGAATTAAAATGTGAAATAAAGAAAAAGTTAAACTCTCTTACAGAAAAAGAAGAAACACTGAATTCAAGGTTAAGCGGTGAAGAAAAAGATTTGTTCGTAGCTTACACAAATACATACAATGATTTTCTGACAGTCAGTATAGCCGATAGTTTTATTTCAGGGTTTCGGCTTGGGGCAAAATTTACACACGACACGTTTGTTAATAATTGAAAGGAAGGTACAGTTATGAATAAATCATCATTTGAACAAAACGGCGGTACATATAGAACCGTTGGTGATTATCGAATCCCCAACATCACATTACCTGCCGAAGCAAGCAAACCACTTGGTGTGTGGGGATTAAAACGCAAAGATTATCTTATGCAACACAAACGAGTTCAATTTAATATTATGCTTATGAACGGCACATTGTGGCCTCATCTTTCAGAGGTTGCTGAACAAGCATCCGCTATGTTCTCTCGGCTGGCAGAACAGATGAAACTCAATGAGGGTATCACCGAGCAACTCAAAGAACAAGACCAAATGGAGTGGGTTACTCGTATGAATAACATTGAAACAAGGGCAAGAGAGATTATTAATCACGAGTTGATTTTTACATAATAATATTCTCGTAAAAAACACAATCAGGTGCAACGGAATTTAATTTCTGCTGCACCTGATTTTTTCTTTCTTGCTTTTTCTTTTAAGCTGGGGTGTCAGGGGTGAAATCCCCTTAATTGCGGATTTGAGGGGACAAATCCATTGCTCGCTGAGACAAATGCCATAAAATCAATAACCGTATTCAGGATAAATGTAATCTTCGCTCCATGTGCAATTTTCGGCTGTTATATCTTCAAGGAACATAAAGTATGATGTTTCCCAATAGCCGAAAGTGCAGTTGCGGAAAGTGAGCGAGCAGTCATCGGTCTTTTCAAAACAGCCGAAGCTGTCGGAATCTTTTAATATACAATCAGAGAATTCATATACACCTTTTGCACCGACAATATTCATCGGACCTTGCGAACAATCACGAATTGTACTGTTATTAACATAAACATTACCTGTTCCGTTGTCTGCTCCTATACCGTAAACACCGCAGCCATACAAATCGCAATTATTGATTGTAATATCAGAGCAAACCGAGAAATTCAGAACATTGCCCGAGCATTCTCCTGCTTCAACATGACCGACTGTCAGATTTGAAAATTCAACATTATTGCAGTTTTCAAAATTAAGGACAGCTGCATATCTTGGTGTAACAACAAGTTCTGTATCCGAAAACTTTTCTGTTCCGCCCGAAATTTTCAGAAACGAAATATTCTCTACAAAAATTTCTTTACCGTCAAAACAATCATCAAAACGGACAAATTTATGAGTGAAGTTTTGACTTTTCGATTCAACATAATCATTCATATTGTAATAACCGTTTTTGATAATTATTTCAGTATTGGGCGATACGGCGTTCAGAAATTCTTCTGCTGAACTTACATTGACTGTTTTCATTGGGATACCGTTATCATCTACCGAGAAAACCGAATCAGTTGTGCCGTTATAAGTATCAAGCAAAATATTTTCAGGGTCTGTCGGCAAAGCAAAAACTTTGTTTCCTTTGTTTGCTAAGCCGATTTCGGAAGTTCCGAGAAGTTCAGCTTCTCCGTTCTTTAATTCCAAAACAGAAAGGGTTGACTCCCGTGTTTCGTCTTCGCTGTTCAGACTAAAAATATAGAGATAGCTGTTTCCGTCGGCTGTTTTGACATAATACGGGTCGAGACCGTATGAAAACCATTCATCCTCATACTCTGATTTATCGGTACTGACTGCCATTGTTATATAATATCTGCCGTCGGAATCGTAGTCACCCGAAACGGTAATTTCATCTGCTTTCTTATCACCCGTAATATCGGTGAAGAAAGGTACGGACAAAGGCAGGCTAACGGTATATGCCTCGGGCACGGAAGTGTATTTTTCCTTGAACAATCCGGGATATTCCGCAAAGGTTAAGGTTATTGTCTGATTCCCGAAATTTGTCGGTGCAACAGCTCCCGGAGCGAAGTAGAACGTTATGCTGTTATAATCAAGAGTCCAGCTTATATCTTCTTCGGAAACATTTTTGAAATAATCTCTTACAGCCGTTTCACCAAAGGGCTCTTCTTCGCCTATACGGGTCATAAGCGTTTTTTCGGCAGCTTCGGGAAGCTTTGAAGTATCCTTCACAACATCGGAAAGAGTAAGAAGCTTTCCGCTTTCGGTATCATAGTTATAGCCCGAGAAAGACCGTGAGCTTTCGGTTGCGTAATCTTCAAGAAGGCTTACAGCTACGCTGTCTGCACGGCGAACCTTGACATCGAGAGTTGACACACGGGTTGAAAACGCTTCGCCGTCGTTCATAAATTCTTCCGTTGCAAGGCTGAGAAGATTATCCTTTTCTTCCTCCATTGTTCTCTTTCGCATAACGGAGGTCTCTGAAAGAGCGTTTGCAAGAAGTGAATATTTTTTCTCCAAAGATTTATTAAGGGTAACATCGGTATATTCGCTTCTGACAAGCATAGTCGGATAATCCTCATACCATTCATAATGCGAGATATATTCCTTGTTGAGCTGAAGAATCTCAATATCGTTTTCGGCTTCGCTTCCGACAGTAAGAGTTGTTTCTTCCGGAGTAACCTCCTGCGGAGTATTTTCTCCGCAAGAGGTCAGCACAATCACGAAACAAAGAGTCAGCAATATGCCGGTAAATCTTTTAAACTTAATCATAAATATCAGAATCCTTTAACGATGAACGCAACAAGCTCTGTTGCGGATTTATCCTGACGTTCATCGGTCATAACGGTAATAATGCTTCCGTCATCCATAACTGCTGAATCGCAGAACCACGGATAATTTGTTGCAAAGAGGTCGCTGTCTGAAATTTCCTCGATAAATGCACCGCTGTTGTCCCAAAGAAGAACGTCTCTCATATTGCCGTCAAAGGCTATATAACCGTTTGCGGTCTGAGTAACAAAGGTTACGCTTCCGAGACCTTCGCCGTCTGCATCACAGAGAGTTTTCTGAAGAACACCTGATTTATTATAGATGAAAACCTTGTGTCCGCTGTCATCGGCGGCACTTGCACAGACATATATATTGTTCTCGTCAACACAAAGGTGCATTATTGTATCTGCTTCTTTGAAGGTTACGGGAACAGATGTGTATGTATTGCCGCTGAAGGTAACGATTTCGCATTCATTTGATGTGAAGAAACTGACACCCCACATACCTGACGGATGAATTGCAAGGTTGTCAATGTCTTCGTATGTTGCAACTGCTTTGACGTCCTTGATACGGAGAACATCGTTCATTCCGCCGCTTACCCAGAGCGAACCGTCGGCAGTTGCTTCAATTCTGTCATAGTCATCTTCGGGAAGCTCAATCTTCTCAACAAAAACAAGCTGTGAGCCATTATAATGGCAGACGTTCAATTCTCCGTCAATAAGAACATAAATATTGTCGCCGATTGCGGCAACGGAATGTTCAAAGGTTTCAAAGGTTGTTACGGGTGATTCAAAGGGAACAAACTGCGTTGAAACAGTAAATGTGCCTGCGGTAACGCTTGTATCGTCGGCAAAGAATTCTTCGCCGTCCCATTCCCAAGGACCGTCAACATTGCCGATATCTTCAAGCTTAAAGGTGATACCGTCAAGGAGTGCCTGAATACGGCTGTCTGAAATATCGGTTGCATCGAAGTCAATGTAAACCGATGCGTTAGCTTCTTCAACACGGTTGAAATAAACAAGAGTGTCGTCACCGTCATCGTATTTAAGCAGGTCAACACCGCCGATTTTTACGGTTTCATAAGCATTGTTTACCTTATACTCATACTGATTGAAGCCGTAATCCACCAGATCCTCACGGAAATCGTATGGCTCCTCAATATCAACCCTGATTGCAGCTTCTATAAGATAATATTCCTCGTCCTCAGGGTCAAGAATCTGAAGCACGGCTATACTGCCTTCATCATCGTCTTCAAATTCATCCTCAATATTTATCCACTCTTCACCGAAATCAACGGTAAAATACGTTGCTTCAATTCCCGAATCCGAGCTGCCCGAAGGCTGTTTTGTATTATTGGGTTTATTGGGAGTATCGTCGCCACAGGCGGCAAAGGAAAATAACATTGCAAGTGCGAGAAGAACTGCAAGTAATTTTTTCATAACAAAATCTCCTTTTAAAGCTTTATGCCCAAGGGTCTTCCTCTACGGGCACACGGATATCCGCAAGGCATTGAATTTCAACAAGGAACCACTGACCCGTTGAGGGCTTTCTGCGAAGCTTCATAGGTCTCGGGTTATCTGCTCCGCCGCTTTTAACATAGAGTGTTGCCCAGTCCGCATTATCGAAGGAATACGGATTTTCGATAACGGTAATTTTATAGGGCACATCGGGTTTGTAGCTGTTCTGCGGAGTTGCGCCTTCAAAATATGAGCGTGCTTTATAGCCCTCCGAGCCGAGATGCTCTTTGATAAACTGTTTTTCAAAGCCGCTGACTTCGCCCGGCCCCTTGAGGAAGTTGAGCATTTCAATTGTTGCATCGGGGTTGTGCTCATAGTTGCACAAAGCTGCAAGAGTGAGCGCTGTTGTTTTGAATGCGGAATCAAGACTTGCCTCGGGTAAAGCCTGAATCTCGGCAACGTTTGCAGGAAGCGAAACAAAGGTAAATGTTTCGCTGCGGTTTCTGCCCTTACCTACGGACTGTGCGGCATTATTCACCGCTTTGTTTATACCTTGAGAAACCTCTCTTTTTATCGTGGTTTCCGCCTGCCTTTTAAGTGAATCAAAAAATCCCATCGGTATTACCTCCTGTTAATTTTTGTTTTCCTGCTTCGGTTTTTCTTTGCGTTCAACGTTGTTATAAAGGAAGTTATCTGCACTGCCCGTAATAATCATACTGCCGGGTCTGGTGTAAACCGTTGCATTTTTCTGCATATGTACTGATTTATTCTTTGACGCAATTGAATTGATGATAAGGAAGCCCACAAGCAAGCCTATACCGAGTGAAACGGGGAGCCAGATGATGCCAACACCGTCTTTTTCTTCGGTATCTCCCGTTGTAATTACAGGCTCCTGTTCGGAATCATCAGAACTGTAATAGCCTGCTTCAAGATGTTTTTCGGCTACCGAATAATAGTCATAAACGCCGCCGTAATAACTGTCGTTGGAGTCGTAAGCATCACGCATTTCATTGACGGCTTCATCGCCGAATATCTCATCGGCATTGCCCGATGTGAATACAGCATAAGTGTTTTCGCCGTCATTATGAAGCAGAATTATGCCGTTTTCGTTATCCGTGCTGTCAGTATAAACCCACTCGGCATAAGCCTCGTCGCCCATACCTGTTGTTTCGTTGACAATGCAGACCATAACGCAAACGCCGTAAGTATTTTCTAATTTTTCGGCAACGGACTCAAGCTCCTCAAACTCCGTTCCCGTAAGCTTATCTGCGTAGTCGGCAACGTGCATATAGGTTTCGGCTGATGCGGAAACAACAAATGTAATACTGATTAAGACAGCAAACAGAATTGAAAAAATCTTTTTAGTCATATATTCCGCACCTCCTTAAAGCAGCTCTATCAGCCACAGAAGGCCGTAGATTACAGCGCCAATGCCTGCACCGAGCAGAAGCGAAGCCTTGGTGACGGCTTTTTTATCAGTCGGGATATTACCGACGAATTTACCCGTCTGTCCGTTCATTGCGAAGGTGAAGTTTTCACCGTTCCACTTTGTGTTGAGAAGCCATACGGGATAGAGGGCATATTTGTATAACCCGTTTGCAACGCTCATATTTGCACCCTGATTTTCAACCTCGTCATAGCCCTTTACGGTTTCTTTGAACGAATCAATTATGCTCTGCCTGATTCTTTCATTGGCTCTGGG
>JAZSID010000141.1:0-18055 GCA_045533625.1 Acutalibacteraceae bacterium
CGCCCGCCTCGGATGCCGTAACAGATGTGTTTCTGATTGCGTCAAGAAGCGATGTCTTACCGTGGTCAACGTGACCCATTACGCAGACAACGGGATCACGGAGGACAAGGTCTTCATCTGTATCTTCACTGTCGTCGATAATTCTGTCTTCGATTGTGACAACAACTTCTCTTTCAACCTTTGCACCAAGCTCTGTTGCAACGATTTCAGCTGTATCGTAATCGATAACTTCGTTTACGCTTGCCATCTGGCCGAGCATAAAGAGCTTTTTGATAACTTCTGCAGCTGTCATATGAAGAAGCTCTGCAAGAGCACCGACTGTAATCTCTTCGGGAACCTGAATCTTAAGCTGAGGCTTCTTTGCTCTCTCTGCTGCGATTCTCTGAAGTCTTTCCTGCTCCGTTTCTCTTCTTGAAGAACGCATACCCTGCTTACGGTACTGCTGTGACTTCTGCTTAAGCTTCTGCTTGTTTACTGTTTTATCGTTCTGAACACCGCGGTTTGCGGGAGCAATATTCTCATAACGCTCGTTGTACTTTTCAAGATCAACGTTGTTGGCTCTTGTATCAACTGTTCTTGCTTCACCCTTTGTTCTGCTCTGCGGCTTCGCATTGGGATCCTTTTCCTTTTTCTTCGGAGGATTGTTCTGCGGCTGCTGTGCCTTTTCGGGAGCCTTATTCTGCTTTGCAGGCTCAGCCTTCTTCTCCTTATTACCCTTTTCTGCAGGAACTTCAGAAGCTTTTTCCTCTGCCTTTTCCTCTTTCTTCGGCTCTTCTGTTTTTGCTTCCTTCTTCGGTTCATTTGCTGTTGCGAAGTAAGCATCAAAGCTCTCAACGCTGTTTTCCTTGGTATAGACCTCAAAAATAACGTCAAGCTCATTTTCTTCAAGAGCTGTCATGGACTTCTTCTGTCCGTCAAAGTATTTGCCTAAAAGCTCAAGCACACTTTTGCTCGACACATCGAAATCCTTAGCGACCTCGTGAACTCGGTATTTATTTATCATAAACCTCGCTCCTTTCCGGATTTGTTATCGTTAATTTTCGTGATTAGTGTTTTTGCGAAACCTTCGTCGTCAACCGTAAAAACCGCAGCTTTGAAGCTTGTGGCATTTTTTATATCGATCATCGAATAGCTGACATCGAAGATTTTTACACCTGCATTTTGTGCAAGTGCTGTTATTTCATCGTTAAGCCTTTGCGAAGCATCTCTGCAGATTATGCAAAGACTTGCACTTCCTGCCTTAAGAGCCAGCTTACACGCATCGTGGCCGAGGCTGAGCTTTCCGGCTTTCCTGCAAAGACCTAAGAGGCTGAGTGCTGAATCATTCATGATTTTTCAGCTCCTCTTCCATTTTATCGTAAATCTCGTCGGGAATCTGCATCTGAAAAGATCTTTCGATTCTCTTTGATTTTCTTGCGATTTTAAGACACTGCGCGTCGGGACAGATATAAGCTCCCCTGCCGTTGACACGTCCCGTAAGGTCCATAAGCACCTCGTCATCGGGAGTTTTGACAACGCGGACAAGCTCCTTCTTCGGCTTCATTTCGCCGCAGCCCGTACATTTGCGAAGAGGTATCTTTTTCTTCTGCATTTCTATTCCTCCCTATTAAAGGATAATAGAAGGTTCGATTTTTCCGCTTTCGGGTTTGATATCGATTTTCCAGCCTGTGAGCTTTGCTGCAAGACGTGCATTCTGACCCTTGTTACCGATAGCAAGTGAAAGCTGAAGGTCGGGCACGATTACACGGCAAGCCTTTTCACCGTTTTCGTCAACTGTTACAGAAACAACGTCTGCCGGAGCGAGTGCTGCAGCAACAAACTCTGCAGGATTTTCGCTGTACTTGACGATATCAATCTTCTCACCGTAGAGCATATCAACAATCTTGCCGACACGTGCGCCGCGCGGACCAATACATGCGCCGACTGCATCTACGTTTTCATCTGCACTGTAAACAGCAATCTTAGTTCTTGAACCTGCCTCACGTGAAACTGACTTGATTTCAACTGTACCGTCGTAGATTTCAGGCACTTCTGATTCAAACAATCTCTTTACAAGGCCGGGATGTGTTCTTGAAATTGTAGCTTTCGGACCGCGTCTGCCCATTTCCTTTGCATCTGATACGCTTGCAATATAAACCTTGATAAGTGCGCCGGGAACGAGTGTTTCGCCGGGAATCTGCTCACTTTTGAAGAGTGTTTCCTGAGCCTTGCCGATTTCAACAACTGCATCGCCTGTTTCAGGATCAACACGTGAAACCTTAGCCGTAACGATTTCCTGATTGTGGCTCTGGAACTCTTCACGAAGCTTACCGTGTTCAGCTTCTCTGATACCCTGACGGATAACGTGCTTACCCTTATCGGCAGCGATACGGCTTACTTCCTTTGTTTCAAGCTCAATTTCGATGATATCGCCCACAAGCGCTGTTGTCTTGTACTTCTGAGCCTGCTCAAGTGTCATATCCTCATCGGGATCAACGATTTCAGAAACAACATTCTTTCTTACGAAAACGCGCATCGTTTCGTCTTCGGGATTGAGCTCACAGAAAACGATATCCTTATTATTATAGTCACGCTTAACTGCTGTTACGAGAGCTCTCTGAATGCCTTCACAAAGTGTTTCCATCGGGATTCCTTTTTCTTTTTCAAGCATTCTGAGTGCCATAAAAAGTTCCTTGTTTACCATTATTCTACTCCTCCGAAATCATCAAGTTTAACATAAGATGTTTCTTTTTTATTAATCATGAGCTTTGTGCCGTCCTCCGACAGAAGCTCAAAGTTTCCGTTATCATAGCTTTCAAGGATGCCCTTGAATTCTCTCTGTCCGTCAACAGGACGGATAAGCTTTACCATAATTTTTTCGCCGAGGCTTTTTTCAAAATGAGCATCACGCTTAAGGTCACGCTCAAGACCGGGTGAAGAAACCTCAAGACAATAGCTCTGTTCGATAGGGTCTGCCTCGTCAAGCGGCTTATCGATTGCGTGGCTCATATCCACACAGTCGTCAATCGAAACTCCGCCTTCTTTGTCAATAAAGATGCGCAAAAACCAGTCTGCACCTTCCTTTTCGAAGCGGACGTCCCAGATTTCAAGACCGAGAGACTGAGCAACAGGCTCAGCGATTTCCCATACGGTATTGACGGTATTGCCGCCCTTACCTTTTGAAGCCATACTATAACCTCCTAAACAACACAAAAGAGCGGGTTGCCCCACTCCTTTGTCAATACATTCTAAAGTTTACTGTAATATGATATCACATTATTTTTGAAATATCAAGTGTTTTTTCAGTTTTTTACGCCTTTGTTAAAATTAAAATTTGTAAAAGCGTATGTTACTGCCGTAATCGGATTATCCTGCATGCTTTGATACTCTTCATACAGCTCCCACTCTTCAATATCCACAAACTGAATTTCTTTTCCGTTACTCACCGTTTCAAAATAGTCTTTGTATAAATGAATATATTCATCAAGCCATATTCTTTTATTAGGCAACTTAGGAATTTCAATTACTTCTTCCTGTGTATAGCTTTTTTCCTTTATGTAGTGATCTCTCATAATAACCACATCATAATTCTGGATAATCTGCAAAGACATCATTGCAATAGCCATTACGAAAACTACCGTTGCAACCATTCCTGTTACCTTCTGCACCTCTTGAGTAAAAGCAATACCAGATTCTCTCACAACTGTTTTAAATAAAACCATTGCAAAAATAAACATTAAAAAGAAAGCTAAGTAAAACGTCCGATAACCGTGTTGATTTAACACAGTAAACATAATAACTGATAATGCAGCTAACATGGCAACAAAAACCATTATACATTTAGCTTCGTTTGATTTTACAAATCTCAATACTATTGTAATTGTGTTTAAAATATATAACGACAGCAACGCAAGAAAAATCAACTTAATATGTGAAACAGCTTTTGCTTCATTCGTCTGCATATTCAATACGTACATCAGTGAAACAACAGGATACAACACCGCGATAAAAATATGAACCGGGCGATACTTATCCTTTGGTGACTCTTTCACTAAAATTACCAACACCAAAACACTGATAAAAACAAACAGAAGCACAACCGTACTTATCATTTCTGAAAACTTTCCAAGTACACCAATCGCATAAGGTATATCTATATGCAAGCCTCGATAGCCTTCCATTTTGGATTCAACACCCATAATACGGGGACCTAAAAACATTATAACTGCACCAACAACACTACCCGTAAAAAACACACCGGCAGGTATACTTATTTTTTTATACTTATACCTTTCAAAAATGCATACACCTATTGCCGCCAACACAAAGCTCAAAGTGCTGTGTTCACTGTGGAGCTGCATACAAATTGAAGCTACCAACAAAACAGCACAGGAACATATTTTTGATAAACCTTTTTGTTCTCCTGAATGATACCACTTAATGATACACAAAGACAACAAAAATCCGACAAACGGTGCCACGAAATTAAAAAAGCAAGGTGTGTTCACATAACATTTTGAGAAAAAACCGGCTGACGGAAAAAGTAACAATATCGCAGCAAATATCTTTTCGTAACTGTTTTTTAAATCAAACAACTTAATTGTCATTACAATTATCGCTGTAAGAAAGACAGGTTTAGCTACTATTCTGAATGTATCCGCAAAAATAGAAAACCATAATTCCAGATTTCCTAAAAAGCGTCCGTTTCCAAAAGCAATCGCTGACCAAAGAAAGCTCTGCAAATCTTTTTCAGGACTTGCAACCAATCCGGCCAACAAAGAATAATCATCAGCAGAATACGGTGAAAAAAACAGTACTACAAAAATCGATGCAAACAAAACTAACGTTTGTACAAAGTCAGTTCTTTTAACTTTTAACATTAGATCACCCGATAATTAAAGTTTATTAAACTTATTAAGCACAAGAACTGTTATAACAGCTACTACGATTGTAATGAACATAAGTGTGCCTGCGCCCATTGTCGGGTCTACAAAATAAAGGAATGCAACACCGGCAATAAGAGGAGTGATCATAATCTTCCAATGCTTGAGGATGTAGCCTGCAGCAAGTGAACCGAAGAGAGCAGGAAGAACATAATCAAATGCAGGAGCAAGTGTTCCTTCAGTGAGAACACTGAGGTAAGGACCGAAAGCAAGAACACCGACTGCAATAACAAGCGTTGTTACGATTGCAGAAACTGCAATTGAAATAGTTGTGATAACTTCGCCTTCTTCTGTATTTGCACGAACCTTAGCCTGCTCCATAGCCTTAAGACCGCAGGGAAGCTTAAGGTTTGAGATGTTACCCGTAACAAAGCTGAGGTAAGCACCGCCGGGACCGAGAAGAGGAACATACGTTATAACTTCAACAATAGCTGTAAGCCAATAAAGAGCCATAAGCTTCGGCATAATACTGAGAAGAGCATTTGCTTCAGGCCACACATTCCAGCGAAGACAAACCGCAACCGGGATACAAAGAAGAACGAGCAATGCTCCAATATTCCAGAGGATACCCCATCTGTGAACTCTGTCAAAATAATCTTTCTGGTTAATCATTGTCAGTCCCTCCTTTTAACCTTTGATGTATTCAGCGCCGACTTCGAACCAACCGTGTGAAACAAGGTTCTCGGGAAGCACGTTTGTGAACAGAACTGCCATACCCATAGCCGCAAACATTGCGATAGGCATTGCAAACGGCTCGAGCTTAGTAAGCTTGAATTTTTTGCATATGATATCAAGAATAAGCATAAACACTATCGCACAGACAAGCACGATGATTGACATAAAGCCTGCAGAACCGCTTATCATTTTAACCTTTTCGATCTGTCCTGCTGCGTTTTCTGATGTTACAGTCTGAGTTGTTACGCTGTAAATTTCTCTTGAAACGAAAGCCATAACGATACCGATGAAAGCTGCTGCAGAAATAGCATCGCCGAATTTTCGTGACTTTTCACTCTTGTTGACTGTTTCGCCAACTTTCTTCTGAAGCTTCTTGCAAAGGAAAGGAAGCAGAATCAACGGAGCGATACTGCCGAGTGTCATAGCCCACGTTATTGTTGCAAATTTCTGAGGATCTGTAACTGAGTTGTTAAGAGTATCTCCCCAGAAATCAAGAGCAGACTGTGCTGCTGTTGTTTCATAAGCAAGGTTACCGATAACCGAAAGTCTGATCCACGGAAGAACGATACCCAATGCATTTGCAAGAACGATAACCGTCGCAAGAATTGAAATTGCAGGAGCAATAGTAAACATCGCACTTGAAATCATAGTCGTTCTGAGAGTTTCCTTTGCGATACCGAGTTCGCGTGCTCTCTTTAAAGACTTAACAAGGAAAAATACGGACTGTACAACTACGAAGCCGATAACGATCAATGCAACCGCGTACATAAATCCGCTTGTTTTGAAATCACCATTCATCTGGTTTTATCCCCCAATCACGTTTTTAAACGTTTATAGAATGAAGTAATAATAACACAAACCGTCGCATATCGTCAAGAGCTGATCAACAAGAATAACATATATTTATTTAGGGACAAATGCGTAAAAATGCTTTATTTAACAGTTTGCTTTTTAATTCTAATTTGTAATTATTAACATTTTATTCATATTTTTGCAATCTTTTCGCCAACTCCTCGTGATATAAAAAACACGGAGATAACATCTCTATTTTCATTTTTATTTTCTCTTTCCCTTGAAAGCTCCGATGCTGCACACATCGGAGCTTTCCCCCTTTTTGTAATTAGTAATCAGAAGTAAATAGCGAACAGTCATACAGGTCTGCGATGCAAATTTGTTTTGCTTCGCGGACTTTGTATTTATGTTTTATATACCTCGTTTTATTTGCAAAATATTTGTCAAAAAATATCGTCAAATTATTGACAAAGTTATCTTTATAGAATAAAATAAACTTTGTTAAAAATTTAAACAAGTCGGAGGTTCCACTGATTTTATGAACTACACAATCGCGCAGAAAATTATTAAAAACCACCTGCTTTCGGGTGATATGACCGTTGGCAGCGAAATCGGTCTCAGGATCGACCAGACTCTCACTCAGGACGCAACAGGTACAATGGCTTATCTTGAGTTTGAGGCTATGGGAATCGAAAGAGTCAAGACTGAACTTTCAGTTGCTTATATCGACCACAACACACTTCAGACAGGCTTTGAAAACGCTGATGACCACCGCTTTATCCAGAGCGTTGCAAAGAAGAGAGGTCTTCGTTTCTCACGTCCCGGTAACGGTATCTGCCATCAGGTACACCTTGAGCGTTTCGGAGCTCCCGGTAAGACACTTATCGGTTCTGACTCACATACTCCCACAGGCGGCGGTATCGGTATGCTTGCTATGGGTGCAGGCGGACTTGACGTTGCTGTTGCTATGGGTGGCGGCGCATACTATATTACAATGCCGAAAATGGTACGAGTTAACCTTACAGGTAAACTTTCACCCTGGGTTGCTGCAAAGGACATCATTCTTGAAGTTCTCCGCATCATGTCCGTTAAAGGTGGCGTAGGTAAGATTGTTGAATACGGCGGAGAAGGCGTCAAAACACTTTCAGTTCCCGAAAGAGCTACAATCACAAACATGGGTGCTGAGCTTGGCGCTACAACATCAATCTTCCCGTCAGACGATATCACACGTGAATTCCTTAAGGCTCAGGGCCGTGAAAAGGATTGGATTGAACTTTCAGCTGACGAAGGTGCAGAATACGACGAGGTTATCGAAATTGACCTTTCAACTCTCGCTCCCCTTGCAGCTATGCCTCATATGCCGGACAACGTTAAAAAGGTTGAAGAAATCGGCGAAATCAAGGTTGATCAGGTTTGTATCGGTTCATGCACAAACTCTTCACTTATGGATATGCTCAAGGTTGCAGCTATTCTTAAAGGTAAGACCGTGTGCCCGTCAGTAAGCCTTTCAATCGCACCCGGTTCAAAGCAGGTTCTCAATATGCTTGCTCTCAGCGGTGCGCTTTCAGATATGATTGATGCAGGTGCAAGAATCCTTGAATCAGCTTGCGGTCCGTGTATCGGTATGGGTCAGTCACCCAACTCAGCAGGTGTATCACTTCGTACATTCAACCGTAACTTTGAAGGCCGTTCAGGTACCGCAGATGCAGGTATCTACCTTGTAAGCCCCGAAGTTGCAGCGGCATCAGCACTTACAGGCGTACTTACAGACCCGCGCAAGCTCGGCGAAATGCCCGAAATTGAAATACCTGATGAATTCATCATCAACGACAATATGATCGCAATGCCGGCTTCACCTGAAGACGCTGACAGCGTTGAGATTATGTACGGTCCGAACATCAAGCCTTTCCCGAAGACAGAGGCTCTTCCCGAAGAAATAACAGCAAAGGCAGTTCTCAAGGTCGGTGACAACATCACAACAGACCACATCATGCCTGCAGGCGCAAAGATCCTCCCCTACCGTTCAAACATCCCGTTCCTTTCAAACTTCTGCTTCAAGCAGTGCGACGAGAAATTCGCAGAGCATTGTAAGGAAGCAGGCAAGGGTATCATCATCGGCGGTGCCAACTACGGTCAGGGTTCTTCAAGAGAGCACGCGGCTCTTGTTCCCCTTTACCTCGGTATCAAGGCTGTTGTTACAAAGTCTTTCGCACGTATCCACTGCGCAAACCTTGTTAACGCAGGTATTATTCCGTTTACATTCAAAAACGAGGCTGACTACGATAAAATCAGCGTAAATGACGATCTTTGCCTCGCAAACATCCGTGAAGCTATTGCAAACGGCAGCGAGGTAACACTCAAAAACATTACAACAGGCGAAGAATATGCTCTTGATTATCAGCTTTCTGAGCGTCAGAGAGACATCATCCTCGCAGGCAGCCTTCTTGACTACACAAGAGAGAACTCATAAGGAGAATTACCATGACAGAATTACAGATTAAAAATGCAGTAGAAAAATTTGAAGCTCTTATGCGCGAGCAGAGCGACCGTTCAGATGCAATCAAGGCTCAGGGCGATTTTGTTGATTTCGAAAAGCTTGATAAAATCATCATCGGCGTTTGCGGCGGTGACGGTATCGGTCCCGTTATCACAAAGGAAAGCGCAAGAGTTCTTGAATATATGCTTGCCGATAAGGTTGCGGCAGGCAAGGTTGAATTCAAGGTTATCGACGGTCTTACAATCGAAAACCGCGTTGCAGCTAACAAAGCTATTCCCGATGACGTACTTGAAGAGCTCAAGGCTTGTCACGTTATCCTCAAAGGACCCACAACAACACCTCAGGCAGGCGCTCCGTGGCCGAACATTGAAAGTGCAAACGTTGCAATGAGAAAGGCTCTTGACCTTTTCGCTAACCTCCGTCCCGTTAAGGTTCCTGATGAAGGTATTGACTGGACATTCTTCCGCGAGAACACAGAGGGTGCTTACGCTGTCGGTTCAAAGGGCGTTAACGTAACTGATGACCTTGCGGTTGACTTTGTTGTCACAACAACTGAGGGTACTGAAAGAATCGCAAAGCTTGCATATGATTACGCAAGAAGAAACAAGAAAGACAGAGTTTCAATCATTACAAAAGCAAACATCATCAAGACAACTGACGGTAAATTCCTTAACCTTTGCAAAAACATCGGTAAGGATTATCCCGAAATCACAACTGATGAATGGTACATCGACATCACAACAGCAAAGCTTATTGACCCGAAGCGCCGTAAGGACTTCAAGGTATTCGTTCTTCCCAACCTTTACGGTGACATCATTACAGACGAAGCTGCTGAATTCCAGGGTGGCGTTGGTACTGCAGGCAGTGCAAACATCGGTAAGAAATACGCTATGTTTGAAGCTATCCATGGCTCAGCTCCCCGTATGATGCGTGAGGGCAGAGGTCAGTATGCTGATCCTTGCTCAATGCTCCGTGCTTCCGTTATGCTTCTTTCTCACATCGGTGAGCAGGAAAGCGCAGACCTTCTTGAGAAGGCTCTCGACATCTGTATGTATGAAGAGAAGAAGCTTCAGATCACAGGCCGTGACACAGGCTGCACTTGTGAAGAATTCGGCAACTACGTTATGGAAACAGTTAAAAAACTCAGAGCATAAATACCATTACAGAAAGGAATTATTATGCCAAAAGAGAAAAAGGACATATCAATGTCCGTAATCAAGCGTCTGCCGAGATATTACAGATTCCTCGGTGAGCTTAAAAAGAAGAATATTTCAAGAATTTCATCGCGCGAGCTTTCTCAGATGATGGGATTCACAGCATCGCAAATCAGGCAGGATCTTAACTGCTTCGGCGGTTTCGGTCAGCAGGGATACGGCTACAACGTTGACCAGCTCCGCACCGAAATCGGTTCTATCCTTGGCGTAGGCAACGGCTTCAAAACCATCATCATCGGTTGCGGTAACCTCGGTAAGGCTATTGCCGCACATATGGCTTTTGAAGACAGAGGATTTGAGCTTGTAGGTATTTTCGACAAAAGATCTGAAGAAATGCAGGATGTCAGAATAAAGGGTATTTCCATCTCCCCTGTTGAGGACCTTGAGATTTACTGCAAAGAGGTTGAGCCGATTGTTGCTGTGCTCTGTACTCCGACACTTGCAACTCCCGAAATTGTTGACAGACTTATAAACTTAGGCATCACAAATTTCTGGAATTTCAGCCATTACGATATCAATTCAGTTTATCCCCAGGCAAATGTTGAAAATGTTCACCTTAACGACAGTCTTATGACTCTTAGTTATCAGATTACTAACAACGGAGGTAATACATAATGAAGGTTATGTCTTTTAACATCCTCTGCCACGGTTGTGAAGGTCACGATTGGTTTGACCGTCAGGACGATGTTATTGCTACAGTACGCAAGTATATGCCGGACATTTTCGGGCTTCAGGAAGCTCATCTTGACTGGATGAAAGCATTCTGGAAAAACATGCCCGAATATGACTACGTCGGTGTAGGCCGTGACGACGGCAAGGAAGACGGCGAATTTTCTCCCGTTTTCTATAAAAAAGACAAGTTTGACTTCATCGAAGGCGACACTTTCTGGATAAGCGAAACTCCCGATGTACCTTCAAGATCCTGGAACACAGCCTGCACGAGAGTATGTTCATACGCAAAGCTCCGTGATAAAGAAAGCGGCAAGGTTTTCGTTGCAATGAACACTCACCTTGACCATATCAGCGTTGAGGCACGTAAGAACGGTGTTCGCCTTATCAATGAATTTGCCAAAAACATCGACTGTCCCATCGTTATCACGGGCGACTTCAACATTCCCGAAAAAACGGACTGCTATCCCGATATGATCGGCTACGGAATTTTCAAGGATACGAAATACGTTGCTCCCGTTACTGAGGATACTTTCACATTCCACGAATTTTTCCACCACAACGGTGAAAGATCGGTTATCGACTTCGTGTTTATAACAGAAGGCTTCAATGCTTTGGTTTATCAGGTTGTGCAGGACAAAATTAACGGTGCATTCCCTTCTGACCACTGTCCCGTTATTGCTGAAATTGATTTTGAATAATTCTGAATTCTCAGGTCATTCCGACCTGAGAATTTTACATTATACGAAGTATGTAAAAGCTACAAGGTTTTTGTATTGATTTATTACGGTTTTTATGTTATAAACGATGTTGTTCAAGTTAAAATGAAAGGAATAAAAAAATGAAAAAGAAAACTGAAAAAAGCGTTAAAAAGCATAAAGGCTTGAAAATCTTTGGCTGTATTGTTCTTGTACTTGTTCTTTTCTTTGCTACAATCAACATAATTCCGCCGAAGAAAAATCTTGAGGAAAACCCCTTCGTTATTGAAGAAGGTCAGCCGACTATGATTGCGGCTCACCGCGGCGGTGCGGCAATCAATCCTGAAAACACCCTTCTTGCTTTCAAAGAAGCTGTTCTTACATACGACGTTGATATCGTTGAAAGCGACATTTATATGACAAAAGACGGCTATCTCGTATTCAACCATGACAGCTACATCGACGAAACCTGCAACATAAACGGTGACATCAGTTACGAAGAGATGAAAGCTCTTATTGAAGATGAAAGCAAGCGCCACTACATCGCGGATATGACACTTGAAGAGCTTCAGCAGTACAACTTCGGCTACTATTTTGAAGACGAAAACGGCGAACGAATTTACAAGGACGTAGAAGATTTTAAGGCTATAGGTCTTCAGATGGCAACAGCGGATCAGCTTTTTGAGTTTTTCTACGAAAGCCACCCCGACCTTATGTTCATTCTTGAAATCAAGAATGAAGGTGAAGAAGGTAAAAAGGCTTGCAAGCTTTTCTACGACATGCTCAAGGAAAGGTTCCCGAACTATCTGGATCAGATTGTTGTCGGCACATTCAAGGATGAAATCGGAGCAGAACTCAAAGAGAAATATCCCGACCTTCTTGACGGTGCGGCACCATACAAAGCAGCACAGTTTGTTCTTACCCAGTATCTCGGAGTAAATCTTTTTGACAACAGCGATTTTTCAAGCTTACAGATTCCTGTTTCGTACGATATCGGCTTCGAGCTTAATCTTGTAAGCAAGAGTCTTGTCAAGCGCGCGCATCGCAGAAATATAGCTGTTCAGTACTGGACAATCAATGACCCTGACGAAATGCGTACACTTATCGAGCTTGGTGCAGACTGCCTTATGACAGACAACCCGAAGCTTATGAGAGAAATCCTCGAAGAGTATAAATAAATATATTGACACCCGGATGTTCCGACGAACATCCGGGTGATTTTTATGGTAAATCACGTTAATAACCCGTGCTTGATACAAGCCAACATTTCCTAAGATGTTGATTTCAGATTTGTGCTTTCAATATATTTCACACAAAATCTTTTACTTTACTTTTCTCCTTTACTGTGCTAAAATGCTATTGAATGAATTTGGAGGTGGTCTTATGACCTGGTTGTCTTTTACACGGCTTCTCATGGCAATTCTTATGATGCCGTATTATCTTTTCAACTACACTTTCAACGACTATGCCTACCCTGCTTACAGCACGTCGGGTGCATACCTTTTCTGTTACTTCACGGGAAACGAGATCGAGAATCAGACTCTTCATTTTGCCGTAAGCACAGACGGTTACCACTTCAAGGCACTGAACAACAACGAAGCCGTCATCACGCAGACGCTCGGCACAAAATGTGTGCGCGACCCTTACATACTTAAAGGTGTTGACGAAAACGGCAAGGAGTGCTTCTTTATCATTGCGACGGATATGGACGCAGGCCTCGGCTGGCTTTCCAACCACAGCCTGATTACGTGGAAATCCTACGACCTTGTTAATTGGATTGACGAAACGGTTATTGACATCCGTCAGTTCCCGGGATTTGAAACAACAACCAGAGCGTGGGCTCCGCAGGCAATCTGGGACGAGAACGTCGGAATGTATATGGTTTACTGGGCAAACTCAACCGCAGAAAATGACTGCGCAGGCCATTACTACGCTTATACAAAGGATTTCAAGACATTTGAAACCGAGCCACAGGTGCTTTTCGGACGTTGGAACGAATATGTCCCCGAGCGCGACGAAGTGATGAACATTCAGTGTATCGACGGTGACATAATTTACAACGAAAAAGACGGTTATTACTACCTTTATTTCAAGGAAGACTTAACCCAGAAAATTGCTTACGTCAGGTCAAAAAATCTTACGGGACCGTACAACACGGATTACACAATCTGCTCGCTTAACTGGTTCGGTGTTGAGGGAAGCTCGATGTACCGAATCACGGGCACGGACGCGTGGATGATGATTATGGACGAATACAGCAACGGTACGTTCTTCGCGCAGATGACAAGGGACTTCGAAAACTTCAGGCAGTTCCAGCGTTCATCAATGGAAATTGACCACCTTAAACCTCGTCACGGTTCAGTTGTTGCGATAACTGAAGATGAATATAAGACACTCGTTGAGCACTATGGGCTTCAGGAGTAAGAGAAAAGCAGACATCAATAACGGTGGGAGTAAAATCCCACCGTTTTGCTTTTATGGTATTGATATTCAAACACAATCAATAAATCTTTTAAAAACAACTTTTTGATATATACAAACTAATTTTTGTATTGACAAACATTTAACTGTTTGATATAATATGCAACGTTGTGTGCAATTAAATAATCATCGAGGCGTAGCTCAGTTTGGTAGAGTGCTTGCTTTGGGAGCAAGATGCCGCAGGTTCAAGTCCTGTCGCCTCGACCAAAAAAGAAGTCATCCAAAAAGGATGACTTCTTTTTTATTTTACGTTTTCTAGATATTTATTTATCGTTGTCAGTTCCCTTATGTAAAGGCTTCGCACGTCGGGAGTTTTTTCGTCGAACGTGCCGAAGATTGCGAGGGCATCTTCAATTTTTACCCATTCGGGCACGATACCGTGTTCGACCTCGATATCCGTCAGGGTCTGTCGCCCCTCGCCCGTTACCTCACAGATAAAGTAATTGCTTATATATTTTGTTTCAAAGGAATATTCGTTAATTTTAAGGAACTGATAAAGAGGATTAACCTCATAGCCTGATTCTTCGCGGACTTCTCGCCTGCAACATTCCGCAAGTGTTTCGCCTTCTTCAAGTCCGCCGCCCGGTGTCATATAAACACCCGTGTTAAGCTCGTGAGAAAGCAGAATTTTTCCGTCGCGGACAACGATTCCTCTGCCTGCGATACGTTCGCGCTCGGGCGGATCGGAATAAGTTTCGGCGTATTGATTTATTGTTTCAATTTTCTTCATTCAATCATCTCAATTTCTGTATCGTAATACTGTTCCTGAAAGCAAACAGCTTTTTCAACTTCTTCTTTCGTTAAATTCATTCCGTCGGGCGCGGCTACGAGTTTATCTTCAACATCATTGTGACGGTGTGCTATGGCGATAACCTTCGCTGTATATTCGCTCACAGGTTCATTAATGCCAATTAAATAAACATCGAGTTCTTCTCCGTCTCCACCGATAACATCGGGAATATAGCCGTAATTTATCGGATATGTGAGCGAATAATTTTCTTTTTTGTGAATGTAGCCTATCGGACGGTCAATTTTGATTTTCACAGTTTTTCCGAGGTAGGATTTTACAAGTTTTTTACGTTCAATATACGGCATATACCAAGTCGGAACAGGGTTCTTCATATTGTCATACCAACCAAGGACATCTTTTGCCTGATTAAGCATTGTATTCACCTCGCCGTCACCGAAAGGTATCGCCCAAGGAACAGACGAAAGTGTATTACTGCTGATATAAAGTGCAAGAAGCTTCCAGAAATCAATCGGAACATTTCCGTCGAAATAGCCGTTTACTATTCCCATAGCAAAAATCGGACAAGACTGTGCACACCATACAATTCGGTTAAACTCCTCCCATGGGTCGCCAAAATCGTATCGATCAAAGTCAATAATCACAATTTTGCCGTTTTCTATCATCATGTTCCCTATGTGATAATCTCCGTGTTGGTAGCACTGCGGTCTGTATTTGAGCAGATGTCTGTTATTTTCAATATAGTTGATTATGTATTCAGCACCGTCAAACTTTATCGGACAATCGTTATACATCTGAATTTTTCTGTTCATTTTATTATTAAAACGAACTTCCCAGTCAGGTTGATCCTCGGGCGCAGGAACAGAGTGTATCTTTTTCAGAATGCATCCGGCTTCAATTCCGAATGAATACTGCTTTGTGATGTCCAAATCAGGTAAAACATCCTCTGCATCCTGACCATCAATCCAGGTCTGGACAACATATGTACCCTCGTCGCATTCGCCGATTTCTATGGGTCTGCACATCGGCACGCCGAGAGAATCGAGCTTCATCTGCATTTCAAACATTTCACCGCGGTTCTTTCCTGAACCGTATGGAGTTATGCGAAGAAGGTACTTTTTGCCGTCAGCAGTAACGGCACAGTATTTTTTATCGCCCGACCAACCTTTTTCTATCGGTGTTTTTGTTATAAATTCCATTTTATCCTCGTTTCAAGCCTGTTATTTTCATCTGTTCAATAAGTCTTTCTGCCCTAAAAATAATGTAGCTATGCTCCATTTCTCCAAGCAGGATATACCAGTTAAGCTCATTACATAAAGCGTACAATTCAACTTTAAGATCGCAGTATTTTGTGGTCTTATTTCTCTTTTTATACTCATCATAAAGCTTCAGCCTTTCACCAAAACCAAGCGTCAGGCAAAACAGCTCATATTCAGGCTCTGCCCACAGCATATCAAACGGGTCAACGGCTCCTGCAAGCTCAGATTTCCAAAAATTAATTATCAGGTTCGGCATCCAGAAATCGCCGTGGCACAAGCACGATTTATCTGATGCTTCGTTGAATATTATATCAAAATCAGTCTTGATGAGCTCGACTGCCTCCATTACCACGGATTCAATCTCATTGTTATCATACTTACGTTTTGTAAATTTATAAATATCTGTAAAATAGTCTTTATAATACTCTTTCCAAGTGTCATAAACAGGATT
Source organism: Acutalibacteraceae bacterium (assembly GCA_045533625.1). Lineage (GTDB taxonomy): Bacteria > Bacillota > Clostridia > Oscillospirales > Acutalibacteraceae > CAG-488. The sequence continues at coordinate 16,407 of JAZSID010000141.1, forward strand.
GTCGTATTTGCCGAACTTATTGTGATGAACACTCTGAGCATTCATAAGCGCATCAACAATGCTGTTTTTCAGCCGTTTTCTGTCAGGAATAAATTTGACGATTTTGCTTTTTCCGCTTACACCTTTTATAAAATCCATTGCAAGAAATGCAGTATCGTTTTCTTTGCAAAGAAAATATGGTTTCGGCACTTTGTAGGATACACGTTCAGAAAGATAATCAAGCATATTTTTCTCTTTGATTAAATTATCATAAAATTTGCTTGATTTTACGGCTATTATAAAAGGTTCATTTGTGATTTTCACTTTGTAAACGCTGCCGCTTGCACCTTTGCCGCATTCACGGACAGATTTCACTTTTACGTTCAGTTGTTTTTCTACAATTGATTTAATTGTGTTTTTCAAAGCAATCACCTGATTTCAAAAAGGTTTGTGTTTGGTAAATTCGGGTTTGTCGGGGTGTTTTAAAATTGACACCGTAGGGGCAGATATCATCTGCCCGCGGAATCTATGCAATTTTTCGGGAGCATAATATGCTCCCCTACGGACACGATTTAAAAACTCTTGTAGAGCATGATGCTTACGACGTGCCGAATTTCTTCAAAATTCACGGTGTGTCGCAAGCGTCACACCCTACAAAAAGATTTCAAATAACCTATCCTTCTGAAATTTGCGGCTTTATCATAAAGAAAGATTTTATATTAATTCATCGTAACCAACCTTGGTAATCCGCGTGCTGTTAAGGCAGACATCCGTGCCGTTAGAGTGGTAGTATGCGACGAGGAAGCCGTCCGTGCATTCGATTATTGCAGGATAACAGTATCCGTTCGTAAGGTCATCTTCAATATAGAACACATTTTCTTTTGAGAAAGACAATCCTCTGTCTGTGCTGACGGCGATTACGTAAGGTGTTCTTCCCCATGGTTCTGATTCTTCACGCAGAAGATGCTCGGGCACGGGATTGAATACCGCTACCGTCAGTTCACCGCAGTCTTTAACGAGCATCGGCGAACACACTGATGAGAAAAAGGGATTCGGGCGCGGAGTTGTCCATGTGTTTCCGCTGTCAAACGAAAAACAATCAAACTGAAAGCCGAGGCTTGTGCGGATATAACACCAAAGAGTACCGTCAGCTCTTTCGTAAAGTCCCGGTTCTTCATAACCGTCGGGGTTTGACGGGAACGGACAGGCAAATTCAGTTTCGCATTTCTGCCATGTATAGCCGTCATCATCGGAATAAAAGAAGCAGATTACGCCCGGCATAAAGTCGCAAGGAGCATCGATAACCGTATGTCTTGCCGTCGGAAGAATAATCCTGCCATTTTTAAGCCTTACAACACGGTCATTGTTTATAACATAATAATCGGCAACGGACAAGCAATCAAGGCAGTTTATCGGTTCTGACCATGTTTTACCCTCATCAGAAGATCGGGTCAGGACAATTTTATCCGTACGGTCAGCATTTTTAACGATGTAAAACGCACCGATATCACCGTTCCCCATTCGAAGAAAAGAAAAGCTCATTATATTCCACGCTTCTTCAGGCTTTCTGAAAAGGATTTGCGGAGTTGTCCATGTTTCGCCCTCATCAGAAGAGTAAATCACGGCGATATTTGCCGTTGCATCATCCTCCCAATCGTTGCCCGAAAACT
>JAZSID010000071.1:0-2670 GCA_045533625.1 Acutalibacteraceae bacterium
AACGACATGGCTACGATCCGACTTCGTTTTTTATCTCGACAGAAATTCTGTCAGCTCCTGCGTCAAGAGCGTTTTCCACAAGCTCCTTGACTATGGACGCGGGACGGTCGACAACCTCGCCTGCTGCAATAAGCTCGGCAAGATGCTTCGGCAATATATTAATCTGAGGCACTGAATCACCACCTTTTATATTTTCTCTGCTTCTTTTTTAAGCTCGTAAAGCATCTGCAATGCTTCAATCGGAGTAAGTGTATTGACATCGACAGTCTTTAATTTTTCAACGATTTCGTTACCTGCATTCGAACCGAAAGAAAGCTGCATTTCGTCCTCTTTCGGTGCTTCAACAGTTCTTACAACCGTTACGACGCCCTTTTCCTCAAGCTCTTTGAGGATTGATTTTGCTCTGTTTACAACGGCATTGGGTACACCTGCAAGCTTTGCAACCTCGATACCGTAGCTTCCGTCCGCACCGCCTCTTACAATTCGGCGGAGGAATGTTATATCATCGCCGCGTTTTTTAACAGCGATATTGTAATTCTTTGCACCGTCAATTTCACTTTCAAGCTCTGTGAGTTCGTGATAATGAGTTGCAAAAAGAGTTTTTGCGCCGAGTTTCTTTGCATCTGCCGCATATTCAAGCACCGCACGCGCGATACTCATTCCGTCAAAGGTGGAGGTTCCTCTGCCGATTTCGTCGAAGATAAGAAGGCTGTTCTGCGTTGCATTTGAGAGAATGTTTGCAACCTCGCTCATTTCGACCATAAACGTTGACTGACCCGATGCGAGGTCGTCCGACGCGCCGACACGGGTGAAGATACTGTCCACAATGCCTATCTGCGCACTTGATGCAGGAACAAAGCTTCCGCACTGTGCCATAAGCACGATGAGAGCGACCTGACGCATATAGGTTGATTTACCTGCCATATTCGGACCCGTGATAATTGCACATCTGTTATCACGGCAATCAAGGGTTGTATCGTTCGGAACAAACGGAGTATCCTTGACCATTTTTTCAACGACCGGATGTCTGCCGTCTTTGATTATTATTTCGTGTCCGTCAGTCATCTGCGGACAAGTGTAATTATTCTTAAGCGCAACATTTGCAAAAGAGCAAAGTGCGTCTATCGTTGCAACCGCGTGGGCTGTTTTCTGAATTCTGTAAAGCTCCTGAGCCACACGGTTTCTTACCTGAACAAATATTTCATATTCAAGCTTGACTATTCTTTCCTGAGCGCCGAGTACCTTTGACTCAAGCTCTTTGAGTTCGCTTGTTATGTATCTTTCGCAGTTTGCAAGAGTCTGCTTTCTGATATATTCTTCAGGCACAAGCTTCTTGAATGAATTCGGAATTTCAATATAATAACCGAACACACGGTTATAACCGATTTTGAGCTTTTTGATGCCCGTTTTTTCCTGTTCCGTCTGCTGAACGGCTGCGATATAACCTTTGCCGTTCTTCACAATATCACGAAGAGAATCAAGCTCCTCGTTGAAGCCGTCCCTGATCATTCCGCCTTCTCTTACGGTAAAGGGAGGTTCTTCGTCGATAGCACCGTCAATAAGTACTTCTATATCCTGAAGCAAATCGATATTGCCGCACATTTCCTCAAGCAAAGCTGATTTACAGCCTGAGATGCAGGCTTTGATATCCGGCAGAAGTCTTATTGTTGCAAGAAGCGCACGGAGTTCCTTGGCATTGGCAGTTTCGTAAACGATTCTTGCCATAAGCCTTTCCATATCGCTGACGTTTGCTATATTTTCAATTTCGTTGTTCAAGAGAAGAGAATCTGCACAAAGCTCTGCAACAGCATTGTGCCTTTTGCTTATCTTTGCAATGTTCATAAGAGGCTGTTCAAGCCAGCTTCTTATAAGGCGTTTACCCATTGCAGTTTTTGTTTTGTCAAGAACCCACAGAAGTGTGCCGCGTTTTTCACGGTTACGCATTGTTTCTGTCAGTTCAAGGTTTCTTCTTGACGAAAAGTCAAGCTTCATAAACTGATTGTCTGAATAAAATTCGATTTCTTTGATATTATCAAGCCCTGATTTCTGAACCTCTGTGAGGTAATCAATCGTTGCACCGAGGGCACAGACGGCTTCTTCGCTGCCTTCAAGTCCCAATTCGGTGAGGCTTTTTCCGAAATGATTGATTATAACCTGACGGCTGTAATCAACCGTAATCTTTGATGAATCGATTTCATCTGCCGTGCATTCGACACGGTTTCTTACGAAATCGCGGATTTTATCGCTTTTTGTTACTTGTGTATTGTAACGGATTTCCGTCGGCATATATCTGCCGATTTCATTCACGATTTTGTTTGCGGGATTTTTCTCGTTAATCTGGGTGAGGTTGAGTTCACCCGTCGACACATCGGCAAAGCAGACGCCTGCCGATGCACCGTTAAGCCAGATTGAGCAAAGGAAATTGTTTTTTGATTCGTCAAGCATACTGCTTTCAATAACAGTACCCGGAGTAAGAATGCGGACAACGTCACGCTTGACAATTCCCTTCGCCGTTGCGGGGTCTTCGGTCTGTTCACAGATGGCAACCTTATAGCCTCTTGAAACAAGACGGGCAATATATGAATCAACGCTGTGGAAAGGCACACCGCACATCGGGGCGCGCTCCTCCTGACCGCAGTCCCTGCCTGTTAAAACAAGCTCAAGCTCACG
>JAZSID010000062.1:0-3250 GCA_045533625.1 Acutalibacteraceae bacterium
GTACTCCTTGTATGCCCACATGAAAACGATATCAAGGTGGGAGTTACCTACGAGTGCGAGCTTACCATCAGTCTTGTAGTTGGGGTTATTGTAATTTCTGTATTTAAGTATCTTCTGTGCTGCAAGAAGGCCTGCTCTGAACTCGTCACCGTCAACGTCGAAGTTAACGTGAGTAAATGCCTCTTTGAGTGCGGAGCGGATAAGCTCTGCAAGACCTGTATCGAGAACGGGCATAAACAGTGCGTTGAACACTGCCTTGAAGTCCCAGTAAACCTCTTCAATAACGGGGTCAACAACACCGATGAATGAGCAGGAGAGAGTCTTTACAGTGGACTCGTTTGAGTGCCATACATAGTAAGACTCGATGTCAACATCGTAGTGCTTGCCTGCCTCAGCGCAGTCGGAAAGAAGTACGCTGTTACGGAAGGGGTCAAGACCCTGATAGGGTTCACCGTTGAGTGAAAGAAGGGAGTCACCGCCGAAGTAGACGTTGAGTGTAACCTTCTTGCCTGCGAAACGCTCGGGAATATCGAATGAGTTTTTGAAGAATGCACTCCAGCCGTTGTTACCCCAGCGGTCGCCAACGTTGAGCTCCTTCCACTCATCGTAAAGGTATTCGTATTCGCCTACGCCCTTGTAGATGCATTCCTTCATCTTCCATGCGGGAATAGATTCGATGTCTGTGTAAATTCTTTTCTTGAGTGCCTTGAGCTTTACGTTTACAACGTCGTCAAAAGAGAAAATACCTCTCTGCTTGCCCTTAACGGCATCACGCCAATCGTCAACGTGCGCATCCATCGCATCGAGACCGGCAAAAGCGTCAAGATTTTTGTTTTCTGCCAAAGTTCATCGTCCTTTCTTATGTAAAATCGGTTTTTGGTTAAGACCGCATTGTATCCATTACAGTATATCACCAACCGAGTGATATTTCAATATAAAATAAGATTTAAATATTATAATTTATATAGACTGATTTGTTGCGGTGAACACAGTTCCCCCATACCGTGTCATTCTTAGCGGAGCGAAGAATCTTAAAGACCGTTGATTGATGGTATAATTTTTAACTATAGAAAATCCCTGCCGTATATGCTATAATAAATCATATCAATAATCAGGCTGGTGAAATTATGTTCAACGTAAAAAACGGTGACGTTATACTTTTTCAGGGTGACTCAATAACCGACGGCAACAGAGGCAGGTCGCAGGACCCGAATCACATCCACGGTCACGGTTACCAGTATATTATTGCGTCAGAGATGTATGCGGATAATTTTGATAAGGATTTTACCGTTATCAACAGAGGTATATCAGGTAACAAAATTTCTGACCTTTACGGCAGATGGGAAGAGGACTGCACAAGCCTTAAGCCTACTGTGCTCAGCGTACTTGTCGGTATCAACGATTTGTACGCGGATTATAACGGTGCAAGGCATTCCGACCCTGAAGACTATAAAAAGGTTTACCGCAGTATGCTCGACGATGCACTTGAGAAGAATCCCGAGCTTATGATTGTTATTATGGAGCCGTTTTTCGGCGTTGCCGAGGATGAGGTTTACAGCGAATTTATGTCTTCGCGTATCGGCGGCTACAGGGCAGCCGCAAAAGAGATTGCCGAAGAATACAACGCTGTGTTTGTACCGCTTCAGGATTTGTTTGACGAATATGCAAAGCACACCGATACCTTCAAACTTCTCTGGGACGGTGTGCACCCCACAACAGGCGGCCATCAGCTTATCGTGAGACGCTGGAAAGAATGTGTAGAAAAACGGTTTAACGAAAGGTGAATAAAAGAAAAAAACTGCGGGCTCTGTTGAGTCCGCAGTTTTTGTTAGATAATATTAGTCTTCGTCTTCTTCGTCGATGCCGTTTTCCCAATCGAAGCCGCCGTCGATGAGAGAAGCGTTCTTCCACTTGCCGTCTTCTTTGATAGCAACCATCTCGCCGTAAGCGTAGTGATAATCGCCATCTTCAGTAGCTTCATATCTGTACTCGATGATGTAAGCAGCTGTTATCTTGTGCTCTTTCTCGTCGTATACATCGCTGTATGAAGAGTCTTTGTCAAGGTACTCGTTGAACTGCTCAACGATATCCTTCTTAACTTTTCTTGTTCTGATTACCTTATACTTATCTTTGAAGTCGTCTTCACGGTTGTCAACAGCGTTGTCAACAGTCTTGTCGTACTCTTTGATAAAATCGTCATCATCTTTCTTGTCGTCATCGTCTAACTTTTCGTTCACAGCGTCTATGTAAAGCTGAGGAACGTTCTTGAAGAGGTACTTACCGTCTTCTTTGTCGTATGCTTTCATCTGGTTGGAAAGAACACCCTTTGCACCGGAACCTGCAAGAGCAATGATAAGGATGATGATTACAACGAGTGCGCCTGCGCCGCCTGCGATGAGCGGAATCGGGAGCTTCTTCTTAGCGGGTTGAGCAGCCGGGATAGCTTCGCCACATGTCGGGCAGACTGTAGCGCCTGTGGGGACAAGTGCTTGACATTTAGGACAATTCATATTATATAATCTCCTTTCGATTATTAAGGTTAAGCATATAATATCACCAAAAAAATAATTTGTCAATTTTTTGTAGAATTTAATTGTATAAATTTTATTAACTTTTGATTAATTATATTTATATTTGCTAAATAATATGACGATATGGAATAATAAACGGCTGTATGTGTTGGGTATAAAAAAAACGCTGCCGCAGCCATTCGGAGGGGCTGCGGCAAAACGTGACAACTTCGGGAAACCCCATAAACGTACATCTTACGGAAAGATATACGAAGTGCCCAATAATATAGAATACGAGGCGAAAATGCAGATTATGCACTGCGACATAATTCGCCTTGTGTTATTATTCTAAAACAAAAAAATAATTTTGTAAAGGGTTTAATTATAAACTTTTTATAAAATATCACAATATAAAATGCGGGGAAAGCAATATGGTTAGACAAAATAGACAAAAATCGACAAGCAAAACTGCATAAAAAGAATAAAGAAGTTGTCTATCTCGTTTTTTATCCCCATAAAATAAATGACACTTTACGCAAAGATTGCGAAAGTGTCATAGTGGGTTACATACTTTGAGAAAGGTAAATACTTGCCGAAAAGCAATTTCTTTTTTGAATTGTAGAGTGAAGTTTTTGCTAACGCAAACTTAGTTGAGGCGCACTTCTTTATGGAGTGCGCCTCTCTTTTAAAACATATTACAGATAAATCATCGCAAGCGGATTGATAATTGCGAGCACAGC
>JAZSID010000063.1:0-12296 GCA_045533625.1 Acutalibacteraceae bacterium
TTATCGGAGTCGGTCCCGAAATTCATGGGCTTACAAACGGCATAGTTTCTTCTGTGCCCTATGATGTGAATTCTCCGTTCCCTTCACTTTTCAGAAGAATCAGAGAAGCATATCCCGATGCAGTTCTCGGTTCATACTGTGACTGGAATCCCATCACTTACGGTATAGTTGAAAATAACATCGGCGTTTCTCACGCAACGGCACACGATGATGAACTGACACCTGTTGTCTGCGAATATATCATTGAAAACAAGCCCGAATTTCTGTTTGTTCATTTTGACAGCATTGACGGTGCAGGACATTCAACGGGTTACGGACTTCCTGCTTTTATCGAGCGTATTCACGAGGTTGATAAGCTTATCGGAGATGTTTACTCTGCAGTTAAAAATGCCGGAATGCTTGAAGATACACTTTTTATTGTTATTGCCGACCACGGCGGCACCAATGATGAAAACTACAAGGGTAGTCACGGCGGATGGACAGATGAAGAAAAATATGTAACCTTTGCCGCAACAGGCAAAGGAATAAACAAAACCGAAATAGAAGAAATGAATATCCGTGACCTTGCCGCTATCGTGCTTTATGCTATGGGAATAGAGTCTCCCGAATTTGATGAAAACGGCTGGACATCGCAAATTCCCGAAGGTCTGTTTTCGGATTATGAAGGTGAATACCGTGATATTTCACACCTCACGGGTGCAGCACCGAGAATTTCAAAAACGCATCATGAATCTGAGCTTGTTTAAGGAGAAAAAATTATAGATAAAGCAAAATTCAACTATGATTATTCAAAAACCCTGTGGATGAAATTGATTACCTTAAACCTTAAATGATACAACTCTACCGTCAAATGGTTCAGGTCGGTGACAGATGTTATCTTGAAACAGATTTGACTGATGAAGAGATGACTGCATTATTAAAAAATATAAGATTGATATAAAAACACAGTCCCGAAGAGCTTTGAAGGCTTTTCGGGACTTTTCAATTATGAAAACTGTGAGTTGTATAGTGTACTGTAAAATCCGCCGAGCTTTATGAGTTCATCGTGAGTGCCCTGCTCGGTGATTTCGCCGTCCCTGACGACAAGAATCGTATCGGCATTCTGTATAGTCGAAAGACGGTGCGCGATTACAAAACAGGTGCGTCCTTTCATAAGGTCGTTCATCGCACTCTGAATCTGAATTTCGGTTCTTGAATCGACATTTGAGGTTGCTTCGTCAAGAATAAGCATCGGCGCATCCGAGAGAAACGCACGGGCAATCGTAATGAGCTGTCGCTGTCCTTTTGATATGTTTACACCGTCATCGGAAAGCACAGTATCGTAGCCGTCGGGCAGGCTTTCGATATAAGAATCAATCTTTGCTGCCTTGGCTGCCGCTTTGACCTGTTCCATTGTTGCGGTCTCTTTTCCGTAGACGATATTATCATAAACCGTGCCGTAGAAAAGCCACGTATCCTGCAAAACCATCGTAAACGCAAGTCGTAAATCCGAGCGTTTTATTTTAAGTGCAGGGTTTGAGTCGATTCGTATTTCGCCCGACTGCGGGTCGTAAAACCTCATAAGCAGATTGATAATCGTTGTCTTTCCTGCACCCGTCGGCCCTACTATTGCAACGGTCTGACCCTTTGACGCGGTGACCGAAACATTTTTAAGAATCGTTTTTTCGGGAGTGTAGCCGAATGTGATATCGTCGAGTTCTGCATCTCCTTCAACTTCCTTGAGCTCCTTTGCATCGGGCAAGTCGAGTGGTTCGGGCTCTTCGTCCAGGATTCTGAAAACACGTTCAGCGGCAGAAAATGCGGACTGAAACTCGTGCAGAATATTTGAAAATTCATTGATAGGCCCTGCAAACTTACGTGAATACTGAACGAACTGTGCGACACCGCCGAGGGAGATAAAGAACATTGTACCCGCCGCAACCGTTCCGCTTTGTGAATACATATAAAGTATTCCGCCGAAGATTGCCACAAGAGCTATTGAGATATTGTTGATAAGATTTATCGTCGGGAACAGCAAGGCTGCATTATATTCCGCGTTGTAGTAGGCATTCATAGCATCCTCGTTGCGGTCGTTGAAGCGTCCTGAAATTACATCCTGCCTGCCGTAGGCTTCGATTGTTCGGGCACCTGAAAGCATTTCCTCGGCGTAGCCGTTGAGCTCGCCGTATTTTTTTGACCTTGCACGGAACAAGGGTCTCACCTTTTTTGAACGGTAACGTGTGAACAGAACGGAAACAGGAACCGTGAACACGAAAATCAGAATCATTACCTTTGAAATCTGCCACATAAAAATCAACGAGCCCACAACCGTATAAACGCTCGTCATTACCTGCACCAGGTCGTGCGAAAGTGTGCTGTTAATTGTGTCAATATCGTATGAAAGGTGGCTGATTATATCGCCCGTTGAGTGGGTATCGAAGTAACCGACGGGCAGAGTGTTGAGCTTTTCGAAAAGCTCTTTTCGCATTTTATAGGTGATCTTCTGACTAAGGTGAATCATAACCACCGCAAGGATATATGCAAGCACAGCGGATGCCGCGTAGCAGATTATCATTTTGATAACGTTTTCCCACACGACGGGATAATCCACACCCGACACGGCTTCGATTGCATCAATAGCCGCACCCGAATAACGCGGGCCAAGGAGCGAAAGCTGATTCGACAGCAGGGTGAAGATTACCGCAGGGATAAACAGATGCCACTGGCTGATTACGTATCTGCCGAGCCTGAGCATTATGCCTTTGTTGTCTCTTTTGTGGACTGTGTTGTTTTCTTTTGTCTTACTCAACGAAGGCACCTCCCATCTGGGATTCGCTGATTTCACGGTATTCGGCACAGTTTTCAAGCAGGTGCTCGTGCTTGCCCTGACCGATAACCTCACCGTCTTCAATCACGATGATGTGGTCGCAATTTTTGACCGAGCTTACACGCTGTGCGACGGTGATAACCGTTGAATCTGACATATCCTCGTCAAGTGCTTTTCGAAGATTTGCATCGGTTTTGTAGTCGAGTGCTGAGGATGAGTCGTCAAGAATTAGTATTTCGGGAGCCGATGCAATAGCACGCGCGATAAGCACTCTCTGCCTCTGTCCGCCCGAAAGGTTTGTTCCCTTTGATGAAAGCATATGGGAATAGCCGTCTGCTGTGGCAGTAATAAAATCATGTGCCTGTGCAGTTTTTGCAGCTTTGATTATATCTTCCTTTGAGATATCTCTGCCGAAACGGATATTTTCCTCGATTGTGTCGGCATAAATGAAATCATTCTGTAATGCAACGCCGAACATTGATGTCAGCTGTTCACGGCTGTAGGACTTGATGTTTTTGCCGTTTATTCGGATTTCGCCCGAATCAGGTTCATAGAAGCGAAGCAACAGCTTTATAAAGGTCGATTTACCGCTGCCTGTTGCGCCGATAATGCCGAGCCTTTCGCCTTTTCTGAGTGAGAGAGAAATATTCTGAATGTTGTTCTTTTTGCCTAAATACGAGAACGACACGTTATCGAAAGCAACGTGTATACCGTCGTTTTTGCCGTTATCTTCGACCACGTCGAACTTGTCGGGAGTGTCCAGCACTTCGGCAATTCGGTTAGCGGAAGCCGCACACTTTGTGTACATAACAAACATTCTTGAAAGCGACATCATTGCCATAGAAATAAGGGTAAAATACTGCATAAATGCAATAACCGTTGCAGGCGAGGACAAGCCCTTATCCACCCGGAGAGCCGCAACCGCAACAACGGCAGCAATACCGAGATTCATAAGAAGTGTCATTGCGGGATTCACTATACCCATAATCGTTCCTGCGTGTCTTTCCTGCCTGGAAAGCTCGGAATTGACCTTGTCATATCTGCGGTTTTCGTGTTCATTCTTTGAAAGGGCTTTGATAACGCGAATGCCCTGGGTGTCCTCTCTTGCAACACGCACCATACTGTCGACCGACTTCTGCACACGGGTATAAAGCGGCACACCCTTGCGGGAAATACCGTAAACCGTTACGAAGATTATCGGCAGAGTTGCAATCATAACAAGAGCCAATGCACGGTCCATTATCAGAGTGAGCGAAATTCCGCCGAGAAGAAGAATCGGCGCTCTGACACCCATTCTTTGCATCATACCGATAAAGTTATGAACGTTGTATGTATCGGTTGTTATTCGCGACTCAAGCGACGGAATCGTGAATGCATCCGTATCTGCAGATGAAAGATAGAGCGTTTTTTCAAAAAGCTCCTTTCGCATCGCCTTTGAGAAGTTAGTCGTAACCCTTGCCGCCATACGGTTTGCGGTGATGTTACCGAGACACGCTACAATGGCGAAAAAGACCATAACTCCGCCGTAGCCGACAACCTTGCCGACATTCAGCTCAGTGATTACATCCTCGAGTATATATGTTAAAATGTACGGTAAAACAAGCTCCGCCATTGTGCCCGTGACCTTGATTGTGAAGCCGACGAGCATACGCAAGCGGAAAGGCTTGAGATAAGATAAAATTCGTTTCATTCTTTGTTGCAACTCCCGAATTAGTTGTGTGCGCAACAATTATACCGCCGTGGGTTTTCAGTGTCAATAAAAATGTAATATACAAAAATACAGAAACGACTGTAGGATCACGGCAGTTCCAAGAATAATAATATTAAGCGGAAAAAAATCATAGTTTTATTTTTTGCAAATTGTGGAAATCGCCCTCTGAGTGTGATATAGTATGTGTGTTTGTTTCAGGAGGTGATTTTTTGCTTGAAATAGGTATTCTTTCTGTCTTTACGGCTTCGTTATTGCTTTGTGTCGGTCTTGATATCTCAATCCTGATTGCACTGGTTTTCGGATTCTTTCTGCTGTTCTTCTACGGAATTTACAAAAAGCACAGTGCAAGTGAAATGCTGTCTCTTGCTTTCTCAGGAATTAAAACAGTCCGCAATATTCTTATAAACTTTGTTCTGATAGGTATAATTACTGCCGTGTGGCGCGCAGGCGGAACAATTCCATATATAGTTTACCACGCAACAAAGGTCTGCGACCCTTCTGCAATGGTGCTTCTATGCTTTTTGTTATGCGCCCTTATCTCTTTTCTGACGGGTACGGCATTCGGCACATCGGCAACAATGGGTGTTATATGCATCACCATTGCCAACAGTATGGGAATACCCATTCTTTTTTCGGGTGGTGCCGTTCTTTCGGGAGCTTTCTGGGGCGACAGATGTTCGCCGATGAGCACCAGCGCTTTGCTTATAAGCTCACTTACAAAAACCAATCTTTTTAAAAATATCGCAATGATGTTCAGAACATCTGTTGTTCCGTTTATTATCACCGCTGTGTTTTATCTTGTTATAGGCCTCGGCTTCGAATCCGATTTTGACATAAGCTCAACACAAAGACTTTTTGTTGATAACTTCAGCCTCCATCCGACAGTGATTATTCCGGCTGTCGTCATTATTGTGTTCTCTCTTTTTAAAATAAACGTAAAAATCACGATGAGTGTAAGCATAATCTGCGGTATGCTCGTGTGTGCTTTTGTTCAGGACATTCCTTTTGCGGAAATTCTCCGTATGTCCGTTTTCGGTTATTCCCCCGTTGAGCCTGACGTTGCAACTCTTCTTTCCGGCGGCGGTATGGTTTCAATGGCAAACGCTTTTCTGATTGTATGTATCTCTGCTTGTTATTCGGGTATGTTTGAAGGTACAGGATTGCTTCACTCCGTTCACGATGTGCTTATAAAAGTCAGCAATAAGCTGACACCCTTCGGATGTGTGTTTGTCACTTCCATCCTCTCAAGCCTGATTTCGTGCAATCAGACACTTGCAATAATGCTTGCACATCAGCTTTGCAATGATATCGAAAAAGATAACAGCAAAATGGCATATTACCTTGAAAACACGGCCGTTGTTATGGCGCCGCTTGTTCCGTGGTCGATTGCCGTCAGCGTGCCCCTTACTTCAATCGGCGCACCGTCTGTCTGCATACTTACAGCGTGTTATCTTTACCTTATTCCCCTTTGGAACTTTGCAGTTTGCCTTTTCAAAGAAAAACGGCACAAGCAATAAAAATCACAAACACAGAACATTAAAAACTTTAGCCTCTCACCTATCACAGGTGAGAGGCCTTCATATTAGTTTTTTCTTGTTGATCAATTAATACCAAATCCAACCGAAGAGAACGATAATAATTATCCACTGCCACCATGCGTAATCCACGCTAAAGGTATACACTACCCTTACATCTGAATTAGCATCATAAACATAAACATCGGCTGTTCCCGGACGTTTAGCTGTAACTCTACCATTTGAATCCACAGAAACAATTGAATCATCTTCTGCGATATATTCTGTTGCTTCAAATCCTTCTACATCTATTGTATAGGTGGATTTGTAATCAAGGTATACTGATTTATATTCTACCTTAGGTGCAGGAGGTGGTGTTGGTGTTTCAATCTTCTGCCAAACAGCGTAAAGAGTGGTGTTGTCTGTAAGTGTTATAGCATCGCCTGCCTTCCATGTCGCAGTTGTAGCCAAACTGCTTCTCGACCAACCGATGAAATTATATCCGCTTCGCGTGGGAACGGTTGACGGAATAACCTTGCTTGCAGAAGAATTCCACACGGCATAAAAAGTGGTGTTTGCTGTGGGATATACGGTTGCATTGCAGGAAAACGTTCCGCTTAATGCAACACTACTTGTTGACCATCCATTACATCCTACGCTTACGGTTTGTGCCGAGGGAGCTCCTGAACCACCGTTTGCATTGAAGCTGAGTGTATAAGATTTAGTCGGAGTAGGAAGTATTACTGAATTACCTTCTGTTACACTTGTACTTGAAGGTGTAACGTTACCGCCATTTGCGTTGTAAGTAACTGTGTACGTTGCCTTGGGAACGGCCTTCCATACAGCATATAAAGTTGCGTCGGCATTTGCGGTATAACTGCCACCTGCTGAATATGAGGCTGAGGTTGCGCTGCTGCTCGTTGACCAGCCGAGGAAGTTGTAACCTGTACGGGTCGGAACTGTTGAACTGAGTGTTAAGGATGATCCGTAATCTTTGGTCTGCGAAGACGGTGCACCGTTGCCGCCATTTGCATTATAAATTACTGTATATATTTTACCGAAATTGAACGGAATTGTTCCTGTAGACGATGAGTTATAATATCCAACCGCAAAACGATATGTTGTTCCTGCTGTAAGATTGTACTGAAGTCTGAAATTACGATCTGTTCCGCCGTCATCATCACTTAAAAGTTCAGTACCCGAAGCATTATAGAGATACGCTTTAGTGTCCGAAGAACCGGTTGAATAAATTACATATTTTCCGCTTTCGCTCGGTGTGAATGTGTAATATTTCTTTTCGCCGGATGTTGATATTACAGCATTGTTAGAAGAATTTACAGTCAGACCCGTGCTGTTATTTTTCCACACAGCATAAAGATTAACTGTTCCGCCATTTGTTGATGTCAGGTTTTTTACTGACTGGCCGTTTGTGTATGTTGCGGATGTTGACGAACTGCTTGTTGACCAGCCGAGGAAAGTGTAACCGCTTCGTGTAAATGCGTTTGATGAAAGTGACTTTGACACATCATATGTATGGCTTGAGCTTGACATTGTGCCGCTGCCACCGTTTGCATTGTACTTAACGGTATATGTGTTTGCTTTCCATACCGCATACAAAGTTGCATCAGCATTAGCTGTGTAACTACCGCCTGCTGAATATGAGGCAGAGGTTGCACTACTGCTCGTTGACCAACCAAGGAAAGTGTAACCTGTACGAGTCGGAACGGTACTGCTCAGAGTCAAATTCTTTCCATAATCTTTATTTTGACCTGAAGGAGGATTTGAACCACCGTTTGCGTTATATTGAATAAGATAGGGGGATTGAAAAACAACCTTTTGAGAATCACCACCATGGTAAGTCCAAAGTTCCACGTTGGTTCCGTTTTCAGAGCTGCCGCCTTCTACATCCAATACAGCTGAGTTTGACTCAGCTGCTCTGATAAAACGGTTATTATTGCTGTCTTTGCTTAAATACCATTTCTGGTTCTCAGAATCTTGCGATGTATAGGTTAATACATTTGTTCCGCGGCAATATGAGCCTTTACTTATATCGAGAACCTTGTTGTTTTGTACAGATTGAATAGTGAAGGTTGCGTCCGGGTTTCTGATAATCTTCCATATCTGTGATTGATCGCTTGAAGTGCTGTTTTTTCTTTCACAAGAAACAACATTTTCATCTGAATTTACGGTAAGATATCGGTCAATTCCTTCAAATCTAATTCTTGCATATATTACATCTGACTCAAATCTAAAGTTAGACCAGGTAAGCCTTGATAAATCTAAAGACAACGAACCGTTATCCTCGGCACCTTCACTCGAACCGTAAACGGTTTCTACCTTTGCCCAAAAAATATATTTTCCGGCGGAATAATCACCCATATAAAACTCGACACTTTTGTTTTTACCGAGAGGAATACATTTCACTCCTCCGTAGGGATTTTTAAAATATAGAGATATATTAGATATTTCGTTATCATAAGCATCTCTGTTGTTGACGTGAGGAGTTATTGTAAATTCTACTGTATTGGAATCGTAAAACTTACCGTTTTCAGTATTGTACGAATAAGCTATATTATAACCCGTACATTCATTGACGGTAACATTGAACAAAGAAATTTTGCTATAGACAGTTTTTGTTCCACCTGCATCAAGAGGATATGTAACTTTACAGCAACCGTCTGTGTAAACTTCGTGAATAGTACACTTATCTGATGTGCCAATCCAGGAAGTTGAATCTATCTGATTGTGATTAGCATCAAAAATATTTGCGGCAGTTATTTTTGCTTTCGGATACGCAGTAAAATTCTTGCTGTAATTAGAATCGATTGTATGGCTGACGGGTCCAAGATAATTAGGCACACCGTAACCTCTTATACTACTCAAACGGTTACTTTCACTCGTACCATTTGCTGAATATGAACACCTCTTAACTCTATTACTGCTATTACCTTCTATCGTATGTACAGTTCCATTGCTCTCAACATATTCAACGATTCCAACATGATCCCAACTGTCAGATGTGCTCGGCCAATTAAAGAAAACTAAATCTCCTGATTGCGGAGAGTGAGATGTTCTTGAGTAATATGGAACATTCAAATAACCTGAATCCGCACAGGCGACACCTGAAGTCCTAATAATAGATGAATCTATATTAGCCTGTCTGGCGCACCAAACAACAAAGAAAGCACACCAAGCATAGCCGTTAGGATTGTTATATTTATACTTATCTGTGCACCCGATCTGTGTTTTTGCTACCTCCACAATATCTACCCTTTGATTACCAGTATTAGTGTAGGTGTTTTCGTATGCAGCACTTGCCGTCACTACCAACGTCGACAACAACATCATCAACACCAGCAGTAACGAAACTACTTTTTTCATTGATATTCCTCCTGTTAAGTATAATTAATTGTTGGTTTAGTTCTTAATAAGAAAACTAATGCCAAAATCCATTATTAATATACTATAGTATTTGTATTTTGTCAATTCAAATTGTTACATTAGTATTGTAATCTTTTACTTTTTGGAGGGTAATATGCTAAATGTAAGAATCAAGGAATTAAGAATCGCACACAATCTTACACAAGTTGAATTTGCAAATAAGCTTTCTGTTGCCAAGCAGACTGTTTCAAATTGGGAAAACAACAATATCCAGCCTTCCATTGATATGCTGATTAAAATTGCCGATTATTTCGGTGTCACAACCGATTACCTTTTAGGAAGAAGTAACGATAATTCCCTTGACATCAGCAAGCTTACCTCTGAACAAGCAGCACATATCAGAATGATTATTTCCGATATTTCCAAGGATGTATGCAAAACATATTAAAAATCCTATCAATCGTATCAACTGCCGTGTATTCAATGAGAATTCTCGGCAGTTTTATTTAACTTTCAATACGTCCTGATTCGTCACACGGTTATACTGTTATCGAGTAGTTTTTAGTTATTTTTATAACAATCTTTTTAATATTCATTGACATTGTTAACAATTTATTTTATTATAAATATGTATGAAAATTTATACTAAATAAAAGGAAGTGTTTTAATGGACAAACAGTACGAAGCTTTATTTACCCCCTGGAAGATAGGTAACGTTGAAATCAAGAACAGAATCGTTATGTGTCCGATGGGCGGTACATCTTTGTTCGGCTGGTTCGAGCTCGGCGGTTGTCACTTTGACAAGGAAGCTGCAAAGCTTTTCCTTGAAAGAGCTAACAACAACGTTGGTCTTATCATCCCCGGTATTGCACCGCTTCGCGATACTTTCTGGGGCAAATGGCTCTGGCAGAATCCGAAGATGTTTGAAGAACTCAAAGAGTTTATGGACGAAATCCATAAGACAGGTGCAAAGCTTTTCGTTCAGCTTACTGCAGGTATGGGCAGAAGCTGGGCTATCACAGAGCTTGTTGCTCCTCTTCACAAAAACAAGTTTACTCGTGCTCTCGTTAAGCCTATTCTTGATACATCACACGAGTTGGCATCTCCCAGCCCGCAGCCTTCACGTTGGGCTCACGACATTATCTGTCCGGAGATGACAAAGCATCAGATTCACGAAATCATCGAAGCTTTCGCAAAGACAGCTAAGCTTTGCCGCGATGCAGGCGTTGACGGTGTTGAAGTTCACGCTGTTCACGAGGGTTACCTTCTTGACCAGTTCGCAATCGAATTCTTCAACAAGCGTACTGACGAATACGGCGGAAGCTTTGAAAACAGATACCGTTTTGCAGTTGAGGTTGTTAAGGCAATCAAGGCTTCCTGCGGTGACGATTATCCTGTTTCTCTGCGTTACTCTGTTGAGTCAAAGATGAAGGGCTTCTGCGAAGGTGCAATGCCCGGCGAAGACTACACAGAAGTCGGCCGTGCAATGCCTGAATCAGAGAAGGCTGCAAAGTATCTTCAGGATGCAGGTTACGATATGCTCAACGCTGACAACGGTACATATGACTCATGGTACTGGGCACATCCGCCGATGTATATGCCTCAGAACTGTAACCTTGACGACGTTGCTCACATCAAGAAGTTTGTTGACATTCCTGTTGTTTGTGCAGGTCGTATGGAACCCGATGTAGGTGCTCAGGCTGTTGCAGAAGGCAAGATCGACGGTGTCGGCGTTGCCCGTCAGTTCCTTGCTGACCCCGAATGGATCACAAAGCTCATCGAAGACAGAGTAGAAGACATCAAGCCTTGTATCTGCTGTCACGCAGGCTGCTTCAACTTCTCTTCTTCAAAGAGTCACGCTAATACTCAGGACCTCCTCGATACAATGGGTCTTTCACGTTGTGCTATCAACCCGAAGACAATGCAGTCCAAGAAGTACAAGATCGTTCCCGCTAAGAAGCAGAAGAAGATTGCCATCATCGGCGGCGGTATCGGCGGTATGGAAGCTGCTATCGTCTGTGCACAGCGCGGTCATAAGGTTGACCTTTACGAAAAGAGTGACAAGCTCGGCGGTGTATTCATCGCAGCTGCTGCTCCGTCATACAAGGAAAAAGACCGTGACCTTATCGCATGGTACAACCGTGAGGTTAAGCGTTACGATGCAATCAAGATTCATATGAACACAGAAGTTAAGGATATCGCATCACTCGGTGCTGACGAAGTTATTATCGCTACAGGTTCAGTTGCAAACAAGATTCCTGTTCCCGGCGCTGACAAGGCTATTGAAGCTGTTGACTTCCTTCTCGGCACAAAGACAGTTGGTGACAATGTTGTTGTTGTCGGTGGCGGTCTTACAGGCTGCGAAATCGCATATGAGCTTTACCTCCAGGGTAAGAAGCCTGTTATCGTTGAGATGCAGGACGACCTTATCACAACTCCGGGTGTTGCTCTTGCAAACACAAGCTCACGTCGTGACTAGCTCAAGACAAACAAGGTTTCTGTACACCTTGAAACAAAGACAACTGAAATCCGTAAAGACAGTGTTACAATCGCTACTAAGGACGGCAAAACAATTGACGTACCTGCTGACAATGTTATCCTTTCAGTCGGTTACAAACCCGCTCCCGTTGCAGAAAAAGCAAAACATGTTCACATCGTTGGTGACGCTTCAAAGGTCGGTAACCTGAGAACTGTTATCTGGCAAGCATGGGACGTTGCAATGAAATTCTGATTAATCTCAATTACGGATAAGCACGTATAAACATATCAAGGGATGCCATTTTGGCATCCCTTGATTTTTTCTTTATGATATAGTGAAAGTGTTGCAACTAAAAAATTACATTCATATTCACCGAGATCCTTCGCAATGTTGCCCGATGAAGCC
>JAZSID010000033.1:0-17204 GCA_045533625.1 Acutalibacteraceae bacterium
ATCTCTATGAAATTAAAAGGAATGAGCCCGGTGCAATACCGAACTCATTCACTAACAATCTAACATTTTATTTTGTCTAAACTTTTGGGTTCACTTCACAAACCTGTACGCCGATTTTTTATTCAAAGTAAATTGCACCGCTTTGTGCATATATAAACGGATGTATCTTCATACTTTAGTTTCCAACAATCCATAAGGTTTTGAAAGGTATCTTTCCGCCTCGGCTTCGTTAAAAATCTTTGAAATAGCCTCGTATTACTGCAGATTTTTGCCTTGCTGAGACAAAAATCTACTCTTTCAAAACTGCTTCGCATCTGAAATGCAATAGATTGCGTACAGTCGGGCAGCTTTTCGATGCAGGCATACGGGCGTATGTCAAAGAGAAAACTGCACGAATGTGCGTGATATTATTACATTTCAGACTTATGTGTTGTTGGCAATTAAAGTATACTTTAATTTTCAGTACGGATGTGATATAATTACGGTGTATTGGAAGAGCAGGAGGAGTTTGCTATGACATTTGAAATAAAAAACGGTAATTTTGTAAAAGACGGAAAGGAAATCAAACTCATTTCGGGTGCGGTGCATTACTTCCGTAATATGCCCGACACGTGGAGAGATATTTTCAAAAAAATGCGTGCTATGGGTTGCAACTGTGTTGAAACCTACTGCGCGTGGAATATGCACGAGAAACAGCCTGAGGTTTATGATTTCAAAGACAATCTTGACATCGCAACATTCCTTAAAATCGCAGGCGAAGAAGGACTTATGGCGATTGTGCGTCCGGGTCCGTACATCTGCTCTGAATGGGAATTCGGCGGACTTCCTTGGTGGTTGCAGACGGACGAAAGCCTTGAAATCCGCTGTATGAACAAAGCTTACATAAAGCATTTTGACCGTTATCTTGACCGTATGTGTGACGAAATCAGACCGCTTCTTTGCACAAACGGTGGCAACGTTATTATGGTGCAGTGCGAAAATGAGTACGGCTACTACGGCGACGATAAGGAATACCTTGCATACCTTCGCGACGGCTTCATCCGTCGCGGAATTGATGTGCCTCTTTTCACATCAGACGGAACAAGTGAGGACGACTTGCTCGACGGTACGGTTGACGGTTGCCTTGCAACGCTTAACTTCGGCAGTCGTGTTGAAGAAAACTTTGTTGCACACGACAAGCTTTTCCCCGATATGCGGAAAATGTGTATGGAGATGTGGAACGCCTGGTGCGATGCGTGGGGCGATGACAAGCATCATACAACTTCCGCAGAGGATTATGCACAGGTTGTTGACGATATGCTTAATCGCGGAAGTCTTAATATGTATATGTTCATCGGCGGTACAAACTTCGGCTTCACATCGGGTGCAAACCATTATGAAAAATTTCTTCCCGACGTAACAAGCTATGATTACGATGCGATGCTTACAGAGTGCGGTGACGTTACTGCAAAGTATTATGCAGTCCGCGATGTTATTAAAAAGTATGTTGACGAGCCGTTGCCCGAAGTACCTGCGAACAGAGAGAAAAAGGCTTACGGTAAGGTAGCACTTACGGAATGTGCAGGATTTTTCGAGAGCCTTCCGAAGCTTTCTGCACCGATTCATTCCGATGTGCCCAAGTGTATGGAAATGTACGGCACAGGCTACGGTTACATAGCTTATCAGACAGTACTTAACAGAAATTACAATGACACAGAGCTGGAGTTTGCCGAAATCGGTGACAGAGCGCAGGTTTATATAAACAAAGAACTTGTCGGCATTGTTTATGTCAATGACGATGAATTGAAGCTCAAATTCTCTGCAAAGAAAGGCGATATTATGACGATTCTTTGCGAGAATATGGGCAGAGCAAACTTCGGCGCAAAGATGATGCGCAAGAAGGGTATCGCAGGCAGATGCTTGCTTGACGACAGAATCCATTTCAACTGGAGTGTTTATCCTTTGCCGATGGATAACCTTGAAAAGCTTGAATTTTCAAATGAAACTCCTGCGGAGAAAAGTGTTTTCTACAAAGGATATTTCACCGTTGACGAAGCAAAAGACACATTCCTTAAAACCGATAATTTTACAAAAGGTTTCGTGACAATCAACGGCTTCAATATCGGCAGATATTGGGAAATCGGACCGCAGAAAACTCTTTATATCCCTGCATCTCTTCTTAATGAGGGCAAAAACGAAATCGTGATTTTCGAATCCGACGGAATCAAAGGCGCACCCGAAGTCGAGTTCTGTGATGCGCCTGTATTAGAGTGATATGGAAAACAATAAACCTGAAAGAAAAATTCCTCGACTTAAGAATTATGATTATAGTTCAGCAGGAGCATATTTTGTTACTATCTGCACCCATAACAGGCAGCAAATTTTATCACGCATCGTAGGGCGGGGGCTTGCTCCCGCCAAAATTGAGTATACAGATTACGGTGAAGTTGCGGAAAGCCAATTGCTGTTACTGGAGAAAAGATACCCTTTTTTGAGAATAGATGCGTATGTTATTATGCCTGATCACATTCATATGATGATAGTTTTTGAAGAAAAAACGGCGGGAGCAAGCCCCCGCCCTACGTTAAATGATGTTGTTTGTGCATACAAATCTTTAACTACAAAAGAATGTAAAAGGATAAAGCCTATCGATAAGGTTTTTCAAGCATCTTTCTATGATCACGTTGTACGCGGTCAGGAAGATTACTATGAAGACATGAAATATATTGAAGAAAACCCGTTAAGATGGCTGATGAAAAACAATACAGACAGCAGAGAATAAGAGTTTTCTCAGACAGGTGGTGAACGTAAATGAAAATCGCTAATTGTGCAAATTGTATTATTGAAATTGATATTGAAAAAACAAAAGAATTCTACCGCAACTTCAAGGTAGAGGACACACAGGCGAACAGAAACTATCAGAAGTACTGTGAAACTATGTGTCGGGAAGAAAAAGAGTTTTTTGAAACCTTTGGTCTTGATCCTGCTTATTGTAATGTTGTTCATTTCGGAATTACAAGAAAAAAGACCGTGTGCTGTGATGGCGAGTACGTGATATGTGGAAGATATATTGAATATCCGCAAACTAAGCCAATGACTCTTGACGAGTTTGTTGAAAACGGTCTTGAGTTTGATACGCCTGCACCAAATGAATATGTAGGCGGATTTATGTTTAATTTTAAGGACAAGGAAGAAGATTGGGAATCCGAAGATCCTGACGAGAGTTATATAAAAACCCCCGAAGGTTTTATAAAATTTTGTTTTGAATATGATGAACTCCCGTGGCTTCTGAAAGAGAAGTGTGAAACAAAAGAATGGGAACCTCCACGCTTCTGGGAAATACATAGAAAAATAAAAGAAAAAGCAGAGGAAAAGCAAGAAAAAGAACGGCTTGTGAAAGAACAAGCCGAAGAGCTAATGAAAATATTTGCAGAAAACGCTGTTAAAGCGGAATTGCTTACCGAAAAACAAACAGCTGAGTTTAAGAAAAATTGGGTTGACAGTTTTTCTCCTGCGAATGCAGACAGGAAAGATATTGTTAATAAATGCATTAAGGGTAGATTTACAAAAGGTATTAAAGTTTATAAATGTACTCCGTTTTTGTGGCATCTTTTCAGTTTTGAATACGTAAAGCCCGAAGAGGATAGAGCAAGGGAACTGTATAATGAACAGTCGAGAGAAACTGTATTTCTTTTCAGTAGCTATGAAAACCTTGTTTTTAAACTGGAAAATGCCAATGCTTTGGATGCAGATTTTATTGAACAGTTTACAGATGTGGTTATAACGTCAGCAGATTTTTCGTGGACTTATGTAAAAACTCACGAAGGATATTGCGGTCCGTATTTTTATAAGAGTTAATTTACATTAGGAGGATATATTTTGTACTACACAATGGTAATTGCGGCGGTTGTGATGTTTGGGTTGCAGTTTTTCTGCAATCAACAATACGAACGCGAATGTAAAAGCAGCTTCACGTCTTCAATGATGTTCATTTTCGGTGGCGCGGTGGCAGGTCTTGTTGTTCTTTTTATCGTCAACGGATTCAAATGGGAATTCACACCGTTCACTTTGATAATGGCAACCCTTGCGGCACTTGACGGAATGGCTTTCAGTTTCTGCAGTATGAAGGCTCTCGGCAAGATAAATCTTTCGCTATATTCGCTGTTTTCAATGCTCGGCGGAATGGTGCTTCCTTTCTGCCTTGGCGTTTTCTTCTTTGACGAAGCATTCACACTCGGCAAGGCAATCTGCCTTGCACTTGTGATAATCGCACTCACTCTCAGCGTGGAAAAAGGAAAAAGCAAGGGCGGTACGATTTATTACATAGGTGTTTTCGTCTTCAACGGTCTTTCGGGAGTTATTTCAAAATTCTTTCAGGCAAGTGAATTTACAAAGACAAGCGAAGCTGCATATTCCGTCTGGACAGCAGTTGTAACCGCTTTACTTTCGGGAATATTCCTGATTTTCAGCTTCAGAAAATCCCCGATGAAGCTCAACGCAAAAGCTGTGTTGTGGATGTCAGGTAACGGCATACTCAACCGCGTTGCAAATTTCCTTTTGCTCCTTTCGTTAGCATATCTCCCTGCATCTGTGCAGTATCCGATGATAACGGGCGGCGTAATGATTGTATCATCACTTCTGAGCTATTTTACTCCAAACAAGCCGAAGTTGAAAGAATGGATTTCAATTGCACTTTCGTTTATCGGAATTATGATAATGGTATTGGTGGGATAATAAATGGACTTATACATCATCAGACACGGCGAATCTCAGGGCAATATCGGTCACGACGTCGAAAACCCCAAGCTTACGGATTTGGGACACAAACAGGCAGAGTTACTCTCGTTAAGATTGAAAAACATAAAATTTGATGCGATTCTTTCAAGTCCTCTCGAAAGAGCGATACAGACCGCAACACCTTTATCAGAGCTTCAGAATACACCTGTAACAATTATGAAAAATCTTTACGAGGTCGGTACATTCGGCGACGAAAACCCTGAAGACGTACAGGAGAGAGCGAAGAATGTCGTTGCACAAATCCGCGAAAAATACGGTGACAAAGAAAACGTCATAGCGTTTGCTCACGGCACGTTCAACAATCATTTCATCAAAGCTGCGTGTGGAATCACAAGCGGAGATGACTTCAATTTCTGTCAGGAAAACACAGGCGTGACGATTGTCCGTTTTATTATCGACAACGGTCAACCGCGCATAAAACTCGAACTCGCCAATTGTGGAAAACACCTGGAGCATTTATGAGTGAAACATATCGACAAATTCGGGTTTGTCGAGCAAAGGTTGCACCTTTGCAATGAATAATGAATGATGAATATTGAATAATTGTGGGTCTGCGACACTGATTATAACGCACGATTAAAATCGCGTACGTAGGGGACGACGTCCTCGACGTCCCGTTTAAACACACGCACTTTCGGGACGGGCGACCCGTCCCCTACGCACACAGAATAAGATTGAGCAAAATCAAAGAACTCGGCAAACCCGAATTTGTTGAATTTTTTTAGTGCTTGACAAGCGGAGAGATTTGAATTATACTATCCCCAAAGAACAAATGTTCGAGAATGGGCAGGTTTTGGCGATGGATGTTTATGAATCCTATCCGAAATATAACGGACTGCGATATTCACTCAGAATAGTCGAAAGAAGTGACTGTGATAATTTGTTGCAGGTGTATTCGGATATCAAATCAGTTCCGCTTTTTAACAGCGATAATTGTTACGGCGATGATTTTCACTATACTACAAAAGAAGAGGTTATGAATGCAATCGATTTCTGGCTTGAAAAGTACAGTCGTAAGGAGTTCGTAAGATGGTCTGTTGTTGACAACACAAAAAAAGAGGTTGTCGGTACGATAGAAATGTTTCACCGTGATGCAGACGATGCATTTACAAATTGCGGATTGCTTCGCTTTGATTTGAGGAGCGACTATGAAAATTCAACCGACATCATAAAGATTCTCCGTCCGTTGTTGAATGTGGTTTTTTCCTGGTTCGATTGTGATAAAGTTGCCACGAAGGCAATTCCTAAGGCGGCTGAGAGGATTAACGCTTTGAAAAGCTTCGGTTTTGAGAAGTCTGACGAAAAGCTTATCGGTCACGACGGGACTGAATACGGCGATTATTATGTTCGCTGTAAAACCGTACCGGCATGGGAAAATCCGCCGCCGCTGTCGAAGGAAGATGAAGAACTTTTTGATAATTTACTCTATAAAGAATTGCGGTTTTATCCAAGCTCATACGAGGATGCACCGTATCTGCCGTTTTCTTTGAATCGACCGTTTGCAGTATATGATATTTCAGGGATGTCTGATGAACAGATAGACTTGCTTTATGAACTTGTACCTACAGCTATAGTTAACTGTTTAGAGAAAGGACACAAGATTTTTTCGCATGATTGGAACCACAATCTGTTTTTATATGATCCGCGCAATCCTGAAAACTGTTCAGGCTGGCACGAGTGGTGGGTCCGGTTTAACGAAGAGGGTATAGCACATTTTGCAGATTTTTACCCTGACGGTGACTACTATTTTCACATTGAAAAATATGGACGGTTCGGATATTTGTCACATCCGTGGAGAGAAGAAGTCTGGATTTTCGGAGAAAAGCTATTAAGGGAATTTGATGCAATTTATGAGCAGATTGGTTTTATCCCGAAAGCTATTCTGAAACAATAAATCGTTAATAACACTTTCCTTTGGGGAGAGTGTTATTTTTATTGCTTTTAAAAAAGAATTATGATATTCTTTTCTCAGGTGATATAGATGATTTTGAAGAATAAAATCAGATTTAAAAACGGCAAGTTGAAGGTTATGCAGATTTCTGACCTGCAGGATACTAAAAATACAAGTGTCGATACACTTAACTTTGTTGACGATGCAATCGCAAAGGTAAAACCTGATTTTATAATTATAACAGGCGACCAGCTTGATGTTGTCGGGCTGTGGGGCAAAGGCGAAAAGGCAGAGAAAAACGTTGAAACTGCAATCCGAAGACTTTTCAGCGCAATCGAAAAGCACAACATTCCGTATGTTCTTACTTTCGGAAACCACGACCGCGAAACAGGTGTTCCGAACGAGAAGCAGGCGGAAATTTACGCAACGCTTAAAAATTGTATCTGCTTTGATGACGTTAACGACGGCAGACCCGATGTCGGTACATTCAATGTTCCTGTGCTTTCGTCGGATGGAAAGAGAATCCCTCTAAACTTTTTTGTAATGGATACCCATTCAAAAACAAAGGGTGTCGGCTTTGAGGGCGTGAACGATGCACAGCTTGATTGGTACAGAAAAACAGGTGAGGAATTAAAGGCTGAAAACGGAGGAGAAACCGTTCCGTCAATGGTATTCCAACATATCCCTGTAAGCAACATTATGGAGCTTTTCAAGGAAGTTCCTAAGGGGACAAAAGGCGCACAGTGCGACTTTATAAAAGGAAACCCGAAATATTGGATTCTTGATGAGGAAAAGCTTTTCCATAACTATACATACGGTGAAACTCCGTCAATGACTCTCGGCACAAAGCAGTTTGAAGCGATGAAGGCTCAGGGCGACGTTTTTGCGATGTATTTCGGTCACGACCACTACAATTCATTCGCAGGCAAGGTTGACGGTATTGACCTCGGCTATTGCCCCGGTATGGGTTACAACAGCTACGGCACAAAGCACAGAGCTTTCCGTGTTTTTGAGTTTGACGAGAATGACGTGAAAAATTACAAAACATATTCGCTCAATTACAAGGATTGTTGCAACAAAATCAAAACAGCTCCGTTCAAAAACGGATTTTCATATTGGTCACCGTGCAATCCGTCCGCGGCAGGTCCGTTTGCGGCAAAAATTCTTTCGGTGCTTATCCCCGTGATTGTTGCTCTTGTTTTGCTTTATAAATTTGTCAGCGCACCGTTTGTAACGGGACTTCTTATCACTCTTGCGGTCGCAACAGCAATCTATATCCCTGCAGGACTTATTTACAACAAGATTTTACGAAACAAAATAATAAACAAATGAGGTGTGTACTATGAACGAAGTAATGAAAACAATTCTCAAAAGACAGACAATCCGTGAATACAAACCTGAACAGATTACGGATGAACAGCTTGATGCGCTTATGCAGGCAGCACTCCGAGCACCGAGTGGCAGAAACGGTCAGCCTTGCCATGTGCGTTTTGTTCAGAATGCAGAAATGCTAAAGGAAATGAATGTTGATTTTAAAGAGCTTGTCGGCTACGATACTCCTGCATACACCCGTTGGGATACGAATCCCGTTTACCACAATGCTCCGACTTTTATCGTGCTTTTTGCCGAGAGTGAAAGCTATATGGACGGCGGAATTATGTGTGAAAACATCTGTATTGCCGCTGAGGGTATGGGTCTCGGAACTTGCATAATCGCAAGTGTAGGTGCACTTTTTGCCGACGGTAACGAGCAGGGCAACAAGTGGAAACGTGCGTGGGATATTCCCGAAGAGTACAAATTCCTTATCGCAATTGCTGTCGGATATCCCGATGAAAAACCCGAAATGAAGCCTCGGTTTGAGGACAGAATCAAGGTTGTTAAATAAGGAGAATGACTATGCTTAAATCAATTTTTTCGTTCTTTATGTCCCTCATAATTTCTCTTTGTGTGGCACTTGATATTCCGTGCTATCCAATGGGAGAAAAGCTTGATCTCGATAAATTTGACCTCACTTTTGAGGATAATTTTGACACCGAGCTTGACCGCAGTGTGTGGTCGGGACACTATCAGTACGGCAACACAACAGAGGCAAGAAAGGGCAACTACTGGAATCAGTATCTTGCCGAAACAAAGGACGGTAATCTTGTAATTCCCGTTGTCTATCTTGAGGACGGTATGGGTGGCAAAGGTGCAGGCTGGTACACCGCAGGTATCGACACAGACTCCGATTCACCCAACGGCTTCAGCCAGAAATACGGTTACTTTGAGTGCAGATGCATTCTCCCGAAGGGTGCTGACATCTGGAGCGCATTCTGGCTTATGAATGACGGCGTTTATGAAGTCGGCAACGACGGTATGGACGGCACTGAAATCGATATTTTTGAAAGCGACTGCTACGGCGATTTTATGGAAAACGCGATAACTTCAAACCTCCATTTCGACGGCTACGGCGACGCACATCAGAAGCACGGCGCAACGAAATTCCTTCTCAAGAACAACCCGTACGAGGAGTTCAACACATACGGTCTTGAGTGGAATGAGAATGAATATATCTTCTATATCAACGGTGTTGAAACTTTCCGCACAGACTTCGGCGGCGTAAGCCAGAATGAAGAATATCTTATCCTTTCTGTTGAAATGAAGGGTGAAGACGGTATGCCGTCAGAAAGAGAAAATGTTCCTGCCGAGGGGGCAGAGTTTATTGTGGATTACGTAAGGGTTTATCAGTATAAATAATGAAAAAACTCCAGGATGCGAAAAACATCCTGGAGTAGCTTTTTGTTTGGCAACGGATGAAAATAAAAAATGTGAGACGCCTTACAAAAAGCGTCCCACAACTGTACAATTATTTATTTTGTCTTTAGTAACTCTGCTCTTACGAAACACACATTCATTTGAATTTCTTGAATATCAATCATGATATTCCTGCGACGAATCCGATAAAAAATGCTAAAACTAAAACTAAAAAAGTCAGCATCATTAAAATGGTTGCAGTACTAAGTTTCTTCTGTGCCTTTTGTAAATCGGCAATCAGATTCGGGTCTTCGATACTTTTGTTGATTGCAGGAAGCTTTTTGATTTTTGCAAATCCGATTATCGCGAAAATAAATCCGATACCCATAGAAAGGAGAATACTGATGATTGACAAAGTAAAGATCGTATTAACTTCGCTGATGTACTGGCGGACTTTTGGGATGATAATCTTATCATCCTCTGAATAGGTACTTGTGTAAGACGGTGTTTGCGGAGCGGAAATGTTGCCGTAGGTTGTCCGCGTTACTGTGGGAGCAGATGAGGGGGAATTTTGCTGTGCCTGATTAGAACCGTAGTTAATTGTCGGGCAACCGCAACCAACACAAACAACGGCTGAATCGTCGATTTCTTTACCGCATTTTGAACAGAACATATTTACATACCTCCGATTTTTAAATTTAACAAATTTTCAAGTTTTTCAAGTTTGGAAATTGTTGCATTGAATTCAGATGGAGAACCTTCTTTTGAGGACGAAAGAAGAGAGTCAACCTGTTTGCCCATAAATCCGTCCGGAGCATAAACAGAAAAAACAAATCCGCCGGTATTGAAAACGATGACCTTAAATTTGTTGAACATATATTTTGATGTGAGCTTTTTTATCTGAATATCAGAATAGTTAACTCTGATTTCACCTGTCTTGACTCGTGCGGCAGAAGAAAAACTCTCTAAAATAAGACAGTTATTTTCAAAGTAAAAATCACCGAATTCAATGTTAAGCTTCGTCGGGAATTTTTCTCCGATTTCACCAATGTGATATAATATCTTAACGTCAGGTGTTCGGGTAGGGGCGGATGGTTCGTTTTGTTGTTCAATTTCCTGTGCAGGAAATTGAGCGTTGATTGTTGGTGTGCCGCATTGCGGACACATCAAGGCTTCATCGAAAAGCTCTTTACCGCATTTTGTGCAAAACATAATATATAACTCCTCCTTTGGGGGAATTATATCATATCTTTTTTAATAATGCAATACATTTGCAATGCATATTTATATATAAATTTTCGATACGATAATATATATGTTTGTATTGCGAGGTATTGCTATGAAAAAATTTCAGATTCCTGCCGTTCCACCGACAACTAATAAATGTATACGCTTTCCTAATAATATTATAGAAGATGTCGAAAAAGCGATAGAGGGAAAGCAGTGTACTTTCACGGCGTTCGTAGTTGAAGCGGTGAGAATTGCATTGGAAAACCTCAAGGAAGAAAGTGAAAATAATTTATAAAAAAAGATCTGTCTCGGTATTTACAACTGAGACAGATCTTGGATTTTATTTAATTCCGCAAGTCTTGCGAAGCGGTTTTACCGAAATCAGTATACAAGCCATAACAATTGTAATAACAGTTTCGGGAAGCATGAATGTTGCATTATAAATGAGTGAATAAATAATGCTGAGTGTATTACCCGAATAGGTTGCAAGAATTTCCGCACCGTAGCTTGCACCGCCGCCTTCTTCAAAAAACCACTCTGCATATGTACCGAAGAGAATATATCCCGAAAGAAAATGTGAAATATATTTCAGCACACAGGCGAAGAATGAACCGAGACCGAAGGAAAGCTGAGGATTTTTGATGATTTTTTTGAAAATTCCGCCAAGTCCGAGCATAGCACCCGCGACGATATAGTCGAGCATCGCACAGAGGATAACCTGATACCAGGCGAAGCCTGCCGTTGCACCCGAAACACCGAAAAGTGCCTGAAGAATACCGTACACAAGTCCTGCGGAAAGTCCCCATTTTGTTCCGTAAGCGTAGCCGACAAAAATAATCGGCACGAAGCTGAAAAGCGTGACCGAACCGCCGTAGGGAAGCTCGCTGAACTTAATGAACGAAAGCACGGTTGACATCGCAACCATAATTCCGCTGACCGTGAGCTTCATTGTGTTTTCGCTCATTTTATTTGATTTTCGATTGTTCATAAATTTTTAAAACTCCTTTACTGATTTTTATCAATCAACAGAAGTGCCGTTTCAGGCAGAATTAACCCGATACCTGAAACAATAATTCAAAACGCTTTTACTGCTCCCCGGGTGAGCTATAAAAACGGAAAACGCTCGGTTTGCAAGACCGAGCGTAAAGTTTTTGTATAACAATATCTTCCTACGTCGGCATTATCCGCATCAGGTTAGAGGGTATAATCTCAGCCGACCGAAGTCAGCACCCCTGTATTTGATTTTGTCTAATGATACACCCGAAAAGCGGGTTTGTCAACAAAAATTTTTATTTGTTCCAGAATTTTCTGTCGAGCGAACGGTACTGGATTGCTTCTGCGATGTGGTTGACTTCGATAATTTCTGAAGCCTCAAGGTCTGCAATCGTCCTTGCAACACGGAGGATTTTATCGTAAGCTCTTGCTGAAAGGCCGAGCTTGTCAAAGGACATCTGAAGCATCTTCATCGCGGCTTCCGAAGCGACGCAGAATTCCCTTGTCATTGCCGCATTCATCTGCGCGTTGCAGTTGGCATTTGTGCCTTTAAGCCTGTCTTGCTGAATCTTTCGAGCCTTTTCAACTCTCTCGCGGATTTTTGCGGAAGGTTCACCCTTGTGCGTATCCGAAAGCTTTTCAAAATCAACGGGAGGTACCTCAATATGAATATCAATTCGGTCAAGAAGCGGACCGCTGACCTTTGAAAGATATCTTGAAGCTGCACCCTCACGGCAGGTACATTCTCTTACGGGATGGCCGAAATATCCGCACGGACACGGATTCATCGCACACACAAGCATAACAGAGCAAGGATAGCTTGATGTACCCGATGCGCGTGAAATTGTGATTTTGCCGTCCTCAAGCGGCTGACGCATAATTTCCATTGACTGCCTTGAGAATTCGGGAAGCTCATCGAGGAAAAGTACACCGTTATGTGCAAGCGAAAGCTCACCCGGCTTCGGTACAGCACCGCCGCCCGAAAGTCCCATTGTGGAAACCGTGTGATGTGGCGAACGGAAAGGACGTGTTGTTATAAGCTGTGACCTGCCTTTAAGAGCACCTGCAACGGAATAAATCTTGGTTGTTTCAAGGCTTTCTTCGAAAGTCATTGACGGCAGGATTGACGGTATTCTTTTTGCAAGCATACTTTTGCCTGTGCCCGGACTGCCGATCATAAGTGTGTTGTGTCCGCCTGCCGCCGCAACCTCGAGCGCACGTTTTGCCTCGTATTGTCCTTTTACATCTGCAAAATCGGGCATATACAAAAATTCATCTTCGTTGTTGTCAACGGAAGGTACGGCAGGTTGAATTTTATAAAGATCCCTGAAATGGTCAATAACCTGCATAACGCTGTTAACGGGAAGAACGTTGATTCCCTCAACAACAGCCGCTTCGTTTGCATTCACTTCGGGAACAAAAACGCTGTGAAATCCGTTCTGCTGTGCGCTGATTACCATCGGGAGAACACCGTTGATGTGGCGGATTTTACCGTCAAGCGAAAGCTCACCGAGGAAAGCGTAACCGTCCGTGTTTGCACCGAGCTGACCTGAGGCGAGAAGGAGAGTTATAAATATCGC
The DNA here is from genome assembly GCA_045533625.1 of Acutalibacteraceae bacterium. Lineage (GTDB taxonomy): Bacteria > Bacillota > Clostridia > Oscillospirales > Acutalibacteraceae > CAG-488. Next base: position 13,204 of record JAZSID010000033.1, read on the forward strand.
AAGGTCGTAAATCGGACCTTCCTTACGTCTGTCGGCAGGAGCGAGGTTGACCGTGATTCTGCTTACGGGGAAGGTGAAACCGCAATTCTTGATTGCGGAATGAACTCTGTCGCGCGATTCGCTGACAGCAGAGTCGGGCAGACCGACAACGTCGAATCTCGGCAATCCCGAAGAAATATCAGCTTCGACCGTAACGGGGAAAACATCCATTCCGAATGTGCCCAAACTGTTAACCCTTGCAAACAATGCTCTCACCTCTGACTTTTTAATAAAAACATTAAACCAAATTTATGCAAGTTTTTCAAGTAATTTACTTTATTTTTATATTTGATTATTGTATAATATCATAGAATAGGTATAATTCAGCCGTTTAGTATTTAAAAAGGAGAAATTATTATGCTTAAAAACATTCCCTCAGTGCTTTCGCCTGAGCTTCTTAAAACTCTTATGGAAATGGGTCACGGCGATTATCTTGTAATCGGTGACGGCAATTTCCCTGCAGCAACAAATGCAAAGCGCCTCATCCGTTGCGACGGTCACGGTGTGCCTGAAATTCTTGACGCTATTCTCAAGCTTATGCCGCTTGATACATACGTTGAAAATCCCGTTGGTCTTATGGATAACGGCGACCCCGAGAACCGTCCCGAAATCTGGGCAGTTTACAAGGATATCATTGAAAAGAACGAAGGCGACAAGGGCATCGAGCTTGTTGAACGCTTTGATTTCTATGACAAGGCAAAAGGTGCTTTTGCAATTATCGCAACAGGTGAAACTGCAATTTATGCAAACATTATTCTTCAAAAGGGTGTTGTAATCAATGACTAAGAGAGTTCTTGCTTTTGACTTCGGTGCTTCAAGCGGACGAGCAATCATCGGTTGCTTTGACGGCGAGAAAATCACACTTGAAGAGGTTCACCGTTTTTCAAACGACCCCGTAAGCGTCGGCGGTACGGTTTATTGGGACGTCCTCAGACTTTTCTATGAAATCAAGCAGGGCATCATCAAGGCACGTATGGCAGGCGGATTTGACAGCATCGGTATCGACACCTGGGGTGTTGACTTCGGTCTTATCGACGCTGAAGGCAAGCTTATGGAAAACCCGATTCACTACCGCGATGCACGTACCGTCGGTATGGTGGACGAGGCTTTCAAAACAATGCCGAGAGAAAAAATCTACGGAATAACAGGTATCCAGTTTATGGAGCTCAACACCTTGTTCCAGTTGATTTCACTTAAAAAGAACAGACCGTGGATGCTTGAAAGAGCAGACAAAATGCTCTTTATGCCCGACCTTTTTGCTTATATGCTTACAGGCAAGATGTGTGCGGAATATTCAATTGCATCCACTTCACAGATAATTGACCTCAAGACAAAGAGCTGGTCAAAGGAGCTTCTTGAAGCCTTCGGAATCAAGGAAGATATCTTTGCTCCGCTTGTAAAGCCGGGTACAGTTCTCGGAATGCTCACTCCCGAAATCTGCGAGGAGTGCGGAGTTGACCCCGTTCCCGTAATCTCTGTCTGCGGTCACGACACACAGTCGGCAATCACATCCGTGCCTTGTGAGGACGGCAAGTTCGCTTTCCTTTCAAGCGGTACGTGGTCACTTTTCGGCACAGAGCTTGAAAAGCCGATTGTTAACGAAACTTCACTTAATATCAACATCACAAACGAGGGCGGATTTGACGATACAGTCGGATTCCTCAAAAACATCATTGGTTTGTGGCTGATTCAGGAAAGCAGACGTCAGTGGCAGCGACAGGGCGAGGATTATTCCTACGCTGACCTTGAAAAGCTTGCTCTTGCAGCTGAACCGTTCAAGTGCTTCATCGACCCTGATGCTCCCGAGTTTGTGCCTCACGGAAACATCCCGAAGCGAGTTCAGGAATTCTGTGAAAAGACAGGACAGTATGTTCCGCAGACTGTCGGCGAGATTATGCGTTGCATCTACGAAAGTCTTGCAATGAAATATAAGCTCACTTTCGAAAAACTCTGCGAATGCACAGAGCGTGACTACCCCGTAATCCATGTTATCGGCGGCGGAACGAAGGATACTCTTCTTTGTCAGCTTACGGCAAATTCCTGCAATCGCACAGTAAAGGCAGGTCCGATTGAAGCAACGGTTATGGGTAACGTCGCAGTTCAGTTGATGTCCGATAATTCGGTTGCGGACATCAGCGAAGCAAGAAAGATTGTTGCAAATTCTTCCGAGCTTAAGGTTTATGAGCCCGCAGACGTTGACAAATGGGAAGAGGCGTATCAGACTTTCCTGAAAATTGTGAAATAAAACAAAAAGGTTGTTGCTTATGACTAAAGTAAAGCGAATTGTATTCTCAATAGTTTGTGTGCTTGTAGTGGTGTTGACTTTAGTAATAGCACGTCCTGTTTATGTTAAAGAAGGTAGCGATACCGCCCAAGTGCTTGCTGAAAACTTTATGTCAAAACACGCATATTCTTTGAAGGATTATGAGATAAATGAAGCCGAACTTGACGAAGAGTATGTGCAAATTTCCTATGCAGTTCAACCAAAAACAGGTATATTCTACGACAATTGGTCTGCAGGTAACGGAGACTACGGTGAAAACGGCTGGATAGTTGATAAAATTGCGTTTATATGGTACTTTAATATTGGAAATATTTATATTACCGGTATAAATGCAAACACCGGTTGGTGATAATAAGCCTCCCTTGCCTAAATGTTAAACGATATGGACAAAAATGATTTCCCCGAACGCAAGAAAATCCGGCTTCAGGAATACGATTATTCAACATCAGGCTCATATTTTATAACGGTATGTGTCAAGGACAGACGAAGAATCTTATGGGATTTCGTAGGGGCGGATATCATCCGCCCGAATCAGATACGGCTATCAGAATACGGTAAGTTAGTTGAAAACGCAATAAAGAATATTCCCGAGCATTATGAAGAAATTTCAGTTGATAAGTTCTGCATTATGCCGGATCATGTTCATTTGTTGATATCCTCAACAAACGGGCGGATGATATCCGCCCCTACGATGTCAAGGGTAATCGGACAGATGAAGAGATGGGTTTCAAAAGAAGCAGGAATTTCATTTTGGCAAAAATCATATTTCGATCACATAATCCGCAACGAGAACGATTATGCAGAAACTTGGGAATATGTTGAACGCAATCCTCGGCTGTGGATTGAAAAACATCAGAACCAAACCGAAAGGTTGGAAATAAAGTAAATTAATCTGAAAGGATGATATCATATGGCAGAAAACAGATTCATCGGCGATTATCCCGTAATCGGTATTCGTCCGGTAATTGACGGCAGAAGAGGACCTCTTAAGGTAAGAGAAGGTCTTGAAGATCAGACAATGGGTATGGCAAAGGCTGCTAAGAAGCTCTTTGAAGAAAATCTCCGTTACTCAAACGGCGAACCCGTTAAGGTTGTTATCGCTGATACAACAATCGGCCGCGTTGCAGAGGCTGCAGCTTGTGCTGAAAAGTTTAAGAAAGAGGGCGTTATGATCACTCTTTCTGTTACACCTTGCTGGTGCTACGGTTCAGAAACAATGGATATGGATCCTATGACAATCAAGGGCGTATGGGGCTTCAACGCTACAGAGCGTCCGGGTGCTGTTTACCTTGCATCAGTTCTTGCTGCTCACGCACAGAAGGGTCTTCCTGCATTCGGCATCTATGGTCACGATGTTCAGGAAGCTGACGAGTCAGAAAACATTCCTGCAGACGTTGAAGAAAAGCTTCTTCGCTTCGCTCGCGCTGCAGTTGCAGTTGCTACAATGAAGGGCAAGTCATATCTCCAGATTGGTTCAATCTGTATGGGTATTGCCGGCTCATCAATCGACCCGAATTTCCTTGAGGAGTATCTCGGACTTCGCGTTGAGTCAGTTGACGAGGTAGAAATCATCAGAAGAATGACAGAGGGCATCTACAACGAGGAAGAGTTACAGAAGGCCCTCAAGTGGACAAAGGAAAACGGCAAGGAAGGCTACGACAAGAACCCCGAATTCGTA
>JAZSID010000055.1:0-3540 GCA_045533625.1 Acutalibacteraceae bacterium
TATTATATCTGAAGACACAGGCTATAGGAATTTCTCACACAGGGATAGATTCTTGTTGCTTGTGGGTGGAGGAGCAATACGGATATGCATTAGGGAAACAGTACAAATCCCAACCCGTTTTTTACGGGTGGATTTCCGTCATCCCTTCGTTAAAAATACTCGCAAATCCACGAGGATTTGCTGCGTTTTGTGCCTTGGTTTACCGAAAATCTCCCTCGTAAAAAATCTGCGACCCAAAAGTCGAAGATTTTTATTGGATTTTCGGTGGTTGAGAGTGCAGGAAGGTTGACGCCTTTCAAACTCGAAACGCCGGAAAGCCTTAAAAAGAACGGCTTTTGGGCGAGTTCGGATTTATACTGCTTCCCTACTCATTGCATCGAATGCGACCTCAGCCGCTTCAACATCCATATTGCACTTTAATTTATAAATCGGGATATTTTTTATAAACTCGTCGATGAAATCGCAAAGCATCATTGTTCTTTGCATATTTGACGGGCGAAGAGTCTGCGAGATAAGAAGAGGTACCGCTTCGTCAATATCCATTCTTTCAATCGAATTTTCCTTCGCCTGTTCAATAAAACAGATTCCCGCAAGCTCAGCAGAGGTATTTACATTGATATCATGCTTTCCTGAAAACGGAGTTCCGAACGCATAGTACTTTCCGTCAATCAACCTGTAAGCCGCTTTGTCGTCATTAAGAATAAATGCCTTTTCACCAAAAAGCTTCAGCCAGAGTGCTGTGTGAGTTGACTTTCCCGTACCACAGGGCGCTGAAAAAGAATAAGCTTTGCCGTCAACCACAACCGTTGAAGAATGAAGAAACATTCCGTTATATTCAAGGAGTTTTACGTTAAATGCCGTTCCCATCCACAGGTATTCAAGCTCCGGCTTACCGACACCTTCGTAAAGGTTCAATTGATTATCAAGAAGAGTATCACCCAAGCCGATATTGAAATCTGCGGTTTCATCGCAACGGTACTTTTCGCTTCTTTTTAAAAGCATATCATATTGAGGCTCAAAGCCGACGTTAAGACCGGCTATTTTATAAACTGGCATAAAGTCAGCTCCTTTCACCTACGAATTTAAGCTTTAACCGTATTTACAAAATATAAATACCGTTAAAACTTAAATTCGGCAGACAACCTTTGGGATTGCCTGCCGAATCCGTTTTGGGATTGATTAGCCGATGATAAGATCGCTACCGATGCTCTCTGACTGAGCAGCTGCTGCGTTTTCAGCTACGTCACCGCCGATTGCTGCTGATGCGCCGTCAGCAGTAATCTCTTCGATGATGTCGAACTTTTCGATCTCCATCTCAGGTCTCATGTAAGTCATTCTTTTCACCTCAATTATTTTAAACTTGATAAGTGACAATACATAAGAAATTGAGCAAGATATCTTTTGTTAACAATCAATTTCCTAATGACACTATTATCACTATATCTTGCTAGAGTTTACCACAGTAACACAAAAAAGTCAATATAATATTAAAAAGAATCAAAGCCCCGTGTTTTACCACGGGGCCAAGAAAAAATATTATGCAATTCTAATGCTTAGTAATTGATATTAGTAAACAACAGTTGCATCAAGAGTAGAATCTGTTGCAGCGAAGAATGTTTCAGCTGAACGAGTTCTGATTACAAGTGAACGGTAACCGAACGGGCCAAATGAGTGGCTGATTGTCCATACGCGCTCACCGTCGATATCCTCATAAGGCATATAGCCGGGATAATTCTCCCATGATGTGTATGTGTAAGATGTACCATCTTCTGCATAGAACTGAACCTTAGTTACGTCTGTGCTTGTCTTGATGATGATGTCATGCTTACCTGCTGTGATAACGCCACCGTTCTGTGCGTTCGGATACATATCAGGAATTACAATTGAGTGGATTGAAAGATCCTTCTTAACAAGACCTGTAAGAACGAATACTGTACCGTCTGTTACGCCGAGATCGCCGTAGTCAGCAAATACTTCGCACTCAACTTCAGCAGCGTTTACAAAGATTTCGATTGTCCATGTCTCGCCTGCTTCTGTTGCTTCGATTGTAGCGTCATCGCGTGTGAATACCTGATAACCGTCAGCTGTAACAACGCGAAGAGATTCAGGTGTACCTGTTACTTCAACGTTAACAACTGCTGTGTCACCGATGTATGTTTCGCTTGTAACAACATCAACTATTTCACCCTTAACTGCGGGTGCGGGCTCTTCGCCGATTGTAACTGTTTCTACGTTAGCTTTAACAGTATGATCACAGAATGAGTTGTAGTCAGCCATCAAGTCATTAGTTTCCTCTGTAAGACCAGGATAGTCAACACGATAAAGTGCCCATATTGTAGCATCCTCACCGTTGCCCCACTCAGATGCACCGAGGTCGTCAACTGTCGGAGTAACATTAGAAGGTACGAAGAATTCAACAGCTGTACCGTCAGCAACGTCTGCCTTTACTTCATATGTAGCTGTGAAGAAAAGTTCGTTGTTGAACTGTCTACCATGTGTGTAGCTACCGCAAGGCTTGCTCGCGTCACCTACAACATAAACCCAAGAGCAACCATACTTTTCGAGATTTTCCGGTGTCTGGAAATAATCAGGCCAACAGTCATCTCTACGATCGAATGTGATGTTTCCGTCTGCATCATATTCTACTACGTAATCAAGCTGAGCATCTGACTGCTGTTTCCATGTCGGATCTGTCAAAGCGAATTCAATTGCAAGCGGCTTGAGAACAGACTTATCATAGAAAATACCGCCCTGAACAGCGCTTGTACGGAAGTTTGAAGTTGCATAAACTTCAACTGTGATGATGTCGCCCGGCTTTGCATATTCTTTGTCTGCACGAATATCAAGTACAAATTCAGCCTTTGACTCTTCACGGTACTCATAAGCGTAATCGTAAAGAATGTCACATTCTGTTACCATTTCGCCACCATCCTCGTAAGTGTAATCGAGGATTTCCGGAGTAGCCATCTTGTTGTAAAGATTCCAATAATCTTCGTTTGATGATGCTGCATTGTACTCGTTGATAATTTCATCAGCCCAGAAGAAAAGGTTGTACTCAAGGATTTCCTGAGGAGCTGCAGTTTCTGCGCTACCGTCGTACATCTTTGTACCAGTAAGCCATCTTCTGTCGATTTCATCTTTCCAATCAACATCTGCATCATAATCTACGTACCAGAGTTTCTCTGCAATCTCTGCCTCTGCTTCTTCACGTGTGTAATCATAATAATTACCAGCGAAAGATGCAACTGCGAAAGCACTGAGAAGCATTGCTACTGAAAGAACGATGCACAAAAGTTTCTTTGCCATAATATTTCCTCCTAAATTTTATATCTTTATCCATTGGCATGGATTAAAGCCATTAATTAAATACTGACTCCCTTACCGGTTGACTGGTCAATCGTCATTGAGCCTGCGGATACTGCAGAAAGTACCTGAACGTCCTTGTTGTTGATCTGTGTTCTTGTTCCTTCTACGTTCGCTGCAAGTTTTGCTGCTCCTGTAAGAGGTTCAACTGTATTCGCAACAACCTTTGAAAGTTCT
>JAZSID010000081.1:0-3802 GCA_045533625.1 Acutalibacteraceae bacterium
TATCCTCTGCAGTTACATTCTTATATTTTTCAAAAAGCTCCTTGATTTCACCCATACGCTCAGTTTCCTAGCCCGGCATAGCGAAGCCGTTCGAGTTATCGTCAATTTCCCTGAACATATCCTCGGGACTTTTGCCTTCAACCTGAACACCATTGTAACTAAGGCAGGTTGCACCGTTTCCCATATCCATTGCAAGATCGGTCCTTGTCCAGTCAAACACGGGCATAAAATTATAACAAATCACCTTAACCCCTGCTTTAGCAAGGTTACGGATGCTCGTTTTATAATTTTCAATGTACATATCGGCTGTGGGTGCACCAAGCTTGATGTCCTCGTGGACATTAACACTTTCGATACACTCCATCGTAAGACCTGCTGCCTCGATCTCTTTTTTCATATCCATAATCATATCAAGAGGCCACGCTTCGCCTGCCGGCAGAGCATGAAGAGCAGGAACAACACCAACGACGCCCGGCACCTGTCTTATCTCTTCAAGAGAAACAGTATCCTTTTCCTTGCCGAACCATCTCATTGTCATTTGCATAAGATCAATCCTTCTTCAAATATATTTTATCTCCCTTTGCGGAAGATTCAAAAATCGCTAAAAATTCTTCTACGGCTTTTCCGCCTTCAATTGCATCAATTGGGAATTTTCTGTCTTCCTTAATGCAATCGTAGAAATCATTGATAAGTGAACTGTGTCCCTTACCCCAATAATTCTTACCTACAAAACCCGTATTATCTGCAAGATGAAGCTGTTCAATACCGCCATCGGTGATCACATAAGCATTATCGCCTTCAAGACGAAGAGTTGCTTTTTCACACACAACGTCAATAATCACGGGAAGATTTTTAGAAAATGCCGTTGTTGCATTGTAAAGGCCGAGTGTACCGTCCTCGTATTCAAAAATTGCGTGAACGGTATCCTCTACTTCAATTATGTCCTTGAGGTGATCGGTAAAAACATGACCTATAACGCTTTTTGTCTTTTTACCGGAAACATATCTCATAAGGTCCTGCGTATGTATTGCCTGGTTTACTGCAACACCGCCACCTTCTTTTTGGAGAGTGCCGTGCCAATCATCACTGTAATATGCTTCATCACGGAACCAATGAACTGTCGATCTTACAGCTTCAACATTTCCGTATGTGCCTTTTTCAACAAGATCTTTCACAAGAAGAGCAGATTCATTATATCTGTTTTGGAAGCAGACTCCGAACTTTGCATCACTGAGAAGCTGAGCCATCTTGAGCTGTGATAAACCTTCAGCCGAAATAGCACACGGCTTTTCGCAAAGGACGTGGACACCCTGAGTAAGAGCTTTTACGGACATAGGCACATGAAGATAATGCGGTGTACAGATATGAACACAGTCAGGCTTATCTTCACTGAGCATCGTGTCATAATCGTAGTATGGCTTACAAGCGTATTTAAGCGCCGCAGAGTCAGCCTTTTCCCTCACAATATCCACAACCGACGAAATCGTAACAGATTCCATCTCACTGAGTGCCTTAAGGTGCGATTTTGAAACTCCACCGCAACCTACAACTGAAACTCTCATAATACCCCTCCGGCAAAATCAATATGTGCTGCTCATATCCTCATTGACAACGGATACAACATCTTCCTTTGCTTTTGAAGAAGCAACCTTCTTCATAAGAAGCTCATAATACTTATCTTCATCAATCGGAAGTTCAACCGTTTCACCTGTCCAGCTTGAATAATGAGCTGCGTTTGAAATCATAAGTCCTCTGATACCTTCGTCACCGTTTGCAATAAGCGGAGTGCCGAAAAGGATATGGTCAGCAAACGCATTGAGAACGCCCGTGTGCTGGTCATTGATACCGTCTGTTTCAACATCAATTGCTTTAATATCAATACTTGTAAAACCGCTTTCACAGTTAGCAATATTATCCTGAAGTGATTCAGCGAGTTCATAGAGCGTAATCTTACTGCCGTTTTCACAGACAAGCTTAGCCTTATCCATAGTGATTTCAAGTCTGTTTGAACCCGGGTAATCACCTGTTGTTGTAATGAATACGCCGGTTGCTCCGTTGGGATACTCGGCATAAATTGTTACGTCATCCTCAACCTCTATATCGTGCCATTTACCTTCGTGGCAGAATGCACGGATTTTTGACGGCATACCGCAAAGCCACTGCCACAAGTCAAGCTGATGCGGTGACTGGTTGAGAAGAACGCCGCCGCCTTCACCAACCCATGTTGCACGCCATCCGCCTGAATTATAATAAGCCTGAGTACGGTACCAGTCGGTAATAATCCAGTTAACTCTGCGGATATCGCCGTACTCCTTGCTGTCAACTATCTCTTTGATTTTTCTGTATACACAATTGGTACGCTGATTGAACATCATCGCAAATGTCTTGTCCTGCTTTGCCGCAAACTCGTTCATTTCGCGTACCTGCTTTGTATAAACACCTGCAGGCTTCTCTGAAACAACGTGAAGTCCGTTTTTAAGAGCTTCAATTACAAGCGGCGGATGGAAATAGTGCGGAACGCAGATGATAACTGCATCAACCTCACCGCTTTCGAGAAGTTCGGTTGCAGTGTTATATCTCTTTGCCCAGGGAAGATTCTTTGCAGACCACTCAAGCTTTTCGGGAACAATATCTGCAACAGCAGTAATACGCATTTCTCTTACATCGCCGTTAAGGAAATTTTTGGCGTGAGCTGTACCCATATTACCCATACCGATGATACCGAAGCGAATCGGCTGAACCTCTTCTGCAACCTTATGCATAGCATCTGCGGCAGCCTTGAAAGACTCTGCGTGAGAAGCGTATGTATGAACTTTCATTGCATTTTCAACATCATCAGTAACCTCAAGATTTGAAAGTCCGTCAAAGACCTTGAGATGCGGCTCAAGTGAAAGAACAGCAACCTGCTCACGCTTATCAAACTTCTTGAGAATTTCAACAAGCTGACCTTCGCCCTTGCCTGCCGGAACAACCTCGGCGCTGTTATAAAGAGCATCCTTAACATGGAAATATTCAATGTATTCTTCAAGCAAATCATATGCCTTGAGAGTATCAACGCCGCACTGAATGAAGTTAGCAGGATCAAATACTGCTCTGAGTTTTCCTTCACAAGCCTGAAGCACATCAAGGCAGCGCTCAGCCGTATCACCGTAAATGCCTTTTTCGTTTTCATGACAGCAGATAAGACCGTTTTCATCAGCGTAGTCAACAAGAGCCTTTACGCGACGGATAACCTCATCTCTGTAAGCATCAAAATCGTCACCTTCATCAAAATAGAAGCTGAACATACGGATATACTTTGCTTCGAGGATTTTAGCAACCTCAACTGTATTTTTAAAAGCCTCAAAATGAGGTTCAAAATCGTCTTTGATATTAATTTTTCCGTAACCTGAACCGATTGAAGAAACAATCATTCCTTCCTTATCAATCTCAGCCTTCATCTCTTTAGCCTGTTCAACCGAAAGATTGTTTATGCTTAGCTCAGGTCCGAAACCTCTGAGTTCCATATGTGTGATTCCGTTAGCTTTACAAGCAGCCATCTGACCGCCTATTGTAGCTTCGCCTGATTCATCACAGAATGCCGAAAAAATAAAATGTGCCATATTAATTGCCCCTTTATTGTCAATTAGTGTCCATTCTAAACACATAGTAATTATAGCACAGCTGATATCGGAAATAAAGCATTAATTACATATAAACGCAAAAAAGTGCTCCAAAAAACGAAGCACTTTTTTGTAAGAAATATCAATTGAGAAAAATATTTTTGTTTGTTCGAAGTCGGATCGTAGCCATGTCGTTCTGT
>JAZSID010000101.1:0-25016 GCA_045533625.1 Acutalibacteraceae bacterium
GAAATTTTTAGTGGCAATTGAATGTATAATTCTGGCTTTAATTTTCATCATAGGTATCATTTCTGCATTTTCTCCCGATCTGACAGTTTTCGATTTATGGAGGCTTGTTTTTATCCCGATAGGAATAAGTCTGGGGCAGATTGCACCAGGTGCTGTCATTCGTTTTGTAATAATGAAGGGGAAAGCTGATGGCGATAAACAAGGCTGATACTATGACAACCTTCGAAAGAATTTATGAAGTGGTTTGCAACATACCCGAGGGTAAGGTTGCGACATACGGCTTGGTTGCGATGCTTGCAGGTAATCCGCGCTGGGCAAGAGTTGTCGGATACGCTTTACACGTGAATCCTGCTCCGGGTGTTATCCCCTGCCACCGTGTTATTAACCGCGAGGGCAGAACAGCAGAAAGCTTCGCCTTCGGCGGCGGTGACGTTCAGCGACAGTTACTTGAAAAAGAAGGCATAGTTTTTGAAAACGACGGTCATATTGATTTAAATAAGTACCTATGGAAACCATAAGCAAAGCAATATAATACAAAAATCAAGGCAGATATATGGTCTCTCCCGTATATCTGCCTTTCCTTTTTATCCGATTTTAATGCGGAGAATCTTAAAAACCTGAATCATTCACCGTCAAAAACAGACTTGATTGCCTCAAGATATCCGTAGCCGTAGAGGTCATCGGGCTGAAGGTAGCTCGTTTCCGTCCACTCGTTCCAGCTGTTGACGGTTATAAACGGAGCTTTCATAATGCCGTTTTCAAGCGAAGCATCTGCGAAATCTTTGATTTTTTCGCAAGCTGTTTTAAAGTTTTCGGGTGTGTTGTTCGTGACAACCCCGGGAATAAAATTATGGAATCGGACGTTATTATCCCAGCCTACCGAAACATTAGGATAGAATGGGACATTCAGCTTTTCGGATTCTTCGGTGATTGCTTCAAGATAATTTTTTGTAACATCATTGAAATCTCCGTCAAAATCCGTTGAGCATCCCCAATTGTAACTCGTTACGGAGTCAACTCCGAGAAAATCATACATTTCTGCAGAAGAAACACCCTTCTGCGGGTCATCATCATTAAGCCAATTGAAAACGCGGTTGCGCCAATGAACAACCTGGAAGTGAAGACCGTTGAAACCTGCCTCTACAGTCTTACTGCGGAATTCATCAATAGCTTTTCTGCACTCGTCGCTTGTACCGAACGAACGGATAAAATTATCGATATCAAAAATCATATACACAGGACAGCCGTCGATACAATAATAGTTTTCTTTTGAAAAGTATTTTTCAATAGTTCTGTCACATATTTCTGAAAAAATCTTCGGCGTAACAACGCCACTCCATATAACAGTTGAAAGGTCACGGTCGGAATTACGCTTGTCCCAGAGGTGATTTGCGTTGTGGTTTGCCCACATAAGGCAGAATTTCATCTCTTTATTATTTCGCGCTTTAAGGAAACCGTCGTTAAGACAGTTTTCAAGAAACGGGCGGTTATCGTACCAATACCAGTCATAGATAAAAACATTTACACCGTGAGAAACAGCACAGTCAATCTGCATTTCCATAACCCTGCTGTCAGCTTCGTTGACGTATCCCCATGTAGGAATACGGGGCCAACGGCAGCCTTTGTAGCCCTTATCTGTCATAGCCTTGACAGTCTGCCATTCACCGTAACCCTCCGGCCAGAAAATACGTGTGCGCGGTTCATCACCCGTATATGAAGGCCAGATAAAAGCGGCAATATCGTATTTTTTCATAATACATCCCCCACAGTAAAAATTTTTATTGATATGAATTATAACATAACGGTGTTGAGATTTCAATAAATCTGTATCTGCGAGATAAGACAAAAACAGATTATTAGTTATTGCAAAAAGACTGTTTATGTAATATAATTTCTAAAAAGCAAAAAACGAGGTGTTTTTATGAATAATAAATATCCGAACCTTTTCTCACCCGGAAAAATCGGAAAGGTTGAGCTTCGAAACAAAACCGTTATGGCGGCTATGGGTATGAGCCAGGCTGAAAACGGTTTTGTTAACAAAGCCGTTCTTAACCACTATTCCGAAAGAGCAAAAGGCGGAGTTGGTGCAATCATAGTTGAAGTTACGTGTGTTGACTCCCCTCTCGGACTTAACACAAAAGGTATGCTCGTTATCGACGATGACAAGTACATCCCCGGAATGACACAGCTTGCCGACGTTATTCACGAAGGCGGTGCAAAGGCATTTTTGCAGATTTCTCATACAGGCAGAGGTGCACGAAGAAAGATCATCGGCGATCAGCCCGTCGGACCGAGCGCAGTTGCTATGCCTTATTCATATATGATGGTACTTGCAAACGAAACACCCCGTGCGCTGACAATCGATGAGATTAAAGCTATTGAAGAAAAATATGCACAGGCTGCCCTGCGTGCAAAAAAAGCGGGATTTGACGGAATTGAAATTCACGCTGTCGGATATTATCTCGGTCAGCAGTTCCTTTCCAAAACAGCTAACATACGAACTGATGAATACGGCGGAAGCAAAGAAAACCGAATTCGTTTCCACCTTAACATAGTCAAAAGAATTCGCGAGCTTTGCGGAGATGATTTTGCAATTATCGTAAAGCTTTCCGTTATTGAAATGGGCAAAGACGGCGGTATATCAATGCCCGACGGTTTGTATTACTGCAAAAAGCTTCAGGAAGCAGGCGTTGATGCAATTGAAGTGCTTGCAGGTATCTGGTCAGGAGAAGCAGGTAAAAATCAGAAGCCTGAGTCTGCATATGCAGATTGTATGGCTGTTGCGCTTTGCCTTGTTATGAAAATAGGACTGATGCTCACCGCAGGAAAAAAGAAAGTAACGCTCATCGGCGGCGGACGCGCGCAGAATCCGGTTGCTTCGGAAAAAGCGCTTAAATCAGGTCAGTGTGATCTTATTTTTATCGGTCACGGCTTGCTTGCTCAGCCCGATCTTGTCAACCTCATCAATGAGGACAGAGAAGACGAAATCCGTCCCTGCATCGGTTGCGGTCACTGTGTTGACCATCAGCTTCAGCACGGCGAAAGAGCAATCTGTTCAGGTAACGCAGTCCTTGCACGTGGCGATAACGATTACAGCATCAAACCTGCTGAAGTGAAAAAGAAGGTTGTTGTTATCGGCGCAGGTGTGGCCGGCGTTGAAGCTGCGAGAATTGCGGCAATGAGAGGCCATACAGTCGATATTTACGATATGAGTAGCGAAGTAGGCGGACAGATGAATCTTGCCTGCAAGCCGCCCTTCAAGCAGCATCTCGGGCTTATGAAACCGTATCTTGAAAGACAGCTTGAGCTTCACAAGGTAAATGTTCATCTCGGTAAGAAAATAACAAAAGAAGATGTACTGAACATGAATCCCGATGTTGTTGTCTGTGCAACAGGTGTTAATCCGATCACATTGAATATTGAAGGTGCAGACAGGGCTGTTACCGCAACAGATGTCCTTAAAGGAAAGCCGTGCGGTAAAAATGTTGTTGTAATCGGCGGAGGTTCAATCGGTTGCGAGACTGCAGAATACCTTGCAAAGCAGGGCAAGAAGGTCAGCATCATTGAAATGACAGATACACTTGCAGGTAACACAGGCAAAACTGACCAGACAATTCTCCTCGGCCATCTTAAGGGTTATAAAGTTCAGCTTCTGACAGAATGCAAGGTTGAGAAAATCACGCAAAACGGTGTTGTTTACAAAACAAAGAGCGGAAACAAAAAAACAGTTGATGGCGATACAGTTGTATTTGCTGTCGGTGGCAGACCCGAAACAAGTCTTTACGATGCTCTTAAAGATGAGATCAAGGAAATTTATAACATCGGTGATTCAAACGGTGGTGGAATTATTCCGAACGCTGTTTATGAAGGATATACTGTAGGTAATAAGATATAAACAAAAAAGCTGACCATTGGTCAGCTTTTTGCTTTTATTAAAATCTTCCGCCTGTTCCGCCGTGACTTCTGCCGGACGAGCTTCTGTGAGTTGTGCTGCGCGAGCCACCGTTGTTTGAATTTGCCTTCGGAATTCTTTGAGTATGCGTATTAATCAACAAATCACGGTGTTTCACAAGTTCAAGACTGCCTGAACGCTCATAACGTGTTGCATCACGCTGGTATACGGTATAGTTCTTAGATGTCATGTGAGTTGTAACAATCAAACCTCCGACTACACCGAAAAGAACAAAAGTAATCAACAATGTCGGACTTACATACGGTTTCATCGATGATTCTGCTTTATCAAGGAAAGCATTGAACGCACCGTTGTAATCCTCCACGATGAGAAGATCTCTCATTATGACGTACATTTCTTCTCTAACCGTGTCATGGAACTCCGAACTGCCTTCTCCGTGTGTCGTGATGTGAAGCTCGCGTTCACCTTCACCGCCCGTAAGGAAAAGAACAAGGATACCGTCATCGTTTTCGCCGTAGCCGTAACCGTTGTAATCGTAAAAATCGTCGGCATACGATTCAGCCGTCATTCCCTGAAGGTCGTTAATCGTAACAACTGCAATTTCCATTTCGTATTCTGCCGTGAAAGCTTCGCATCTTTCCAGAAGAGCTTTCTCTTCATCCTCAAAAAGAAGATCAGCATTATCAACAACCAACGGAAGTGTTCTTTCTACCCTTGTAAATGCCGATGCAGAAACAAACATTGAAAGACAAAGTAACATTACGGTTAAAAAAGTAATTATCTTTTTAGTCATTTCCCGCACCTCCTTACAGCAACTCGATGAGCCAGGCGATTCCGTATGCAAGAAGACCTGCTGCAAGACCGATAAGACTGCCCGTAAGTCTGGCTTTTTTCTCATCTGTCGGAATGTTACCTACAAACTTACCCGTCTGTCCGTTCATCGCGTATGTGTAAGACTTGCCGTTCCACGTTGCATTGACAAGCCATACAGGAAAAAGTGCATATTTATAAGACCCGTCAGTCACGTTCATATTGATTGATCCATCGACAATGTCATTATAACCCTGTACCGTATCCCTCTTGAAAGATTCAAAGGCTGTCTGACGCATTCTCTCATTTATTCTGACTGAGCTTTCGTCTACATTTACGTCAAATTTATCCGCAACATAACCAGCAAGATATGCCGCATTAAAATCAACCGCCTGTGAAAGGTCAAACGGCTCGATTGATTCCATAAGGGTATCGTCAATTTTTTGTGATGCATCAACGGGAATATTATCAAACGCAATTTTTCCTTCGCGGTAAATATCATAAGTATCTGTTTTTGTGTAAATGTATTTACTGTCCGACCATGTTGAGATCCTCTTTCCGCGGAAGACCATCTGAGAATAAGCATCACAGGTGAAAACCCAATGAGGCACATAAACGCCCTTAAGTTCTTCGAGCTTATTGTCATCAAGAAAGCCTTTCGGAAGAAACTTTTTGCCCGAAAGATGCTTTTTGAAAGCTTCCTTTGCCGCTTTTTTATCGAGCTTGAAAGGAATTATCATATCCGGACGGTATGCACCCGTGAACTGACCCTGCATAACAACCTGATTTCCGCAGTAGGGACAGCTTGTTGCTCCCGTTGCCGCATCGGCTACAATTTCACCGCCGCAGGATTTACAGGAATAAACCTTCATACCGTCTGTTTCGCCGTCAGCCCACTGCGCAGACTGCGAGTTCCAGCTGACAGGTTCGGCGGAGTTATCCTCGACCTGTGGAATATCGTTGATTTCGAATTCGGTGTCACAGTAAGGACATTTAAGCTTCTGCGTACCTACGTCAAATTCTACCGCACCGCCACAGCAAGGACATTTTTGTTCTAAAATCGTTGACAAGGTTAATCAACTCCTTGCAAATATATTTCCAAAAAGTTTGATACTATTGCTTATCCGCATCGTTGAAAATGTCGCCGCATTCAGGACAGAACTTCGGAGGATTGTGGGGATCTTCGGGTTTCCAACCGCACTTATCACACTGATAAAGAGGTGCACCCTCGGGTTTCTTCTGTCCGCAGTTCGGGCAGAATTTACCTTTATTCACTGCACCGCAGGAACAAGTCCAGCCTTCCGCAGGCTTCGGTGAACCGCATTCGGGGCAGAAATTGCCTGTTGCTACTGTACCGCAAGAACATTTCCAACCGTTTGCAGGAGCTGTCTGCTGCTGTGTAAACTGTTGTTGCTGTTGAACACCTGCATTATACATCTGCTGTGCGTTGAAGCCGCCGTTTGCACCCATAGCCATATTAAAGCCCATAAAACCGTTCATTGCTCCGCCTTCATTTGCGGCTGCAGCCTCCATAGCATTTGCCTGAGCATCTGTCATTCGTCCTGCCATCATAAACGGATTTGAGCCCATTGTTGCGGCATCTTCCATCTGATTGATTTTCTTCATATCCTCTTCTGTGAGGGTAATCGGATTAAGAGCAATAGATTCAACGCTTATACCTCTGCGGTCTGTCCACTCAACCTTAAGAGCTGTATTGAGTGCATCCTTGAGCTCAACTGTATGTGCAGGGATCTGTGCAGGTCTGAGCTCAAGCTCTGAAAGCATTGCGAACGCAGGCTGAAGAGCTGAGATGAACTCGGTTTTTAACTGCATATCGATTTCTTCTCTTGTGTACTCATCTGTTACATTACCTGCAATCTTTGTGTAGAAAAGAAGAGGATCTGTGATTCTGTAAGAGTAAACGCCGTTACATCTTACCTGAACGGAACGTGCCATACCGATACGTTTATTGACAACCTCAAACATAAACGGATTCGGTGTGCCGAACTTATTGTCCATTATTTCCTTTGTGTTGAAATAATAAACTCTCTGGTCCTTACCCGTATCACCGCCGTAGGTAAATCTTTTACCTACTGTTTTGAATGTTTCTTTGATTGTGTCACCGAGCTTACCCGTAAAAATTGAAGGCTCTGTTGATGTGTCATAGGTAAATTCGCCCGGCTCTGCACAGAATTCAACGACCTTGCCCTGCTCAACGATAATCATACACTGACCGTCGGCAACTGCGATTCCCGAACCGTTTGAAATTACGTTATCGTGACCCTTTGTGTTTGATGAACGGCCGCCTACGCGTTTCTGACCCTTGACCATCAACACATCGTTTTCGAGTGAATCACAATAGAAAAATTCTTTCCACTGGTCAGCCAAAGTACCGCCCAATGCTCCGATTCCTGCTTTAATAAGTCCCATATATAACACCCTTTCATACTTTAAACTTGATATAGTTATCATATCATAAATATATTAAAATTTCAACAAAACTATAATACAAAGCAAAAATCCAAGGTTAATAAGCCTTGGATTTTTATTGAAATATTAATATTTTTTGGAAAGAAGACTTTCCGCCTTGGATTTAGAAATTTTACCAACGTTGTAATCTGCCATAACCTGAACATCCTTATCGTTGAGCTTATAAAATGCCCAGATAACCAAGGCGATAACGAGACCAATGATGGGAACGATGTTATATGTGAACCAGAGTCCGTCGAGAGCTTCGCTTGTCTGCAGAGAGATTGCGTTGATAGCATCAAGGTCTTCAAAATTGCCGACTTCCTTCAACACACCGTTTATCTCAAACTTTGTCTTGAAGCCGAACCAACCGAGAAGTGCAAGACCCATTGAGCCTGAAATAGCGGCTGCAAGCTTAACTGCAAAGGTCTGGATTGCAAACGTTATACCCTTCGCCTCCGTGCCCGTAGTATACTGACCGTATTCCGCACAGTCGGGTGTGAATGTGAACGAAAGCACGCCGATTATACCGAGAGGAATTGCGCGAAGCATGTATGTGATAATAAACAAAATGAAGCTGTTTCTTGTCGGGAGGATAAGGAAGGACAGAAGAATTGTTGCAATCGCACTGATTTTGAAGAGCGTTGCCTTATCCATTTTTCTGATAATTTTCGGTACAAGAAGTGCCATAAAGAGCTGTGGCAATGCCGCAACGGTACCCGTAATAAGGGAAGCAAGAGAATTGTTGTAGATATAGTAAGCCATAATCATATGCAGAGAGTTATACGTCTGTGCACCTGAATAGAAAATATAGCCCACATAATAGATAAGAAGATATTTATTGCTGATGACATACTTAAGCATTCTTCTTACCGTGAACTGTTCCTCGTCTACAGTTTTGTTTCTTTCCTGACAGTACTTACATACAGGGAACATTGTTGCCATAGCAACAACTGCAACGATAATTGAAACCGGACCGTAATCAAGACCGACAAACTCACTGATAAGAACAGACACAAGGACGGTTGTAATAGCAGAACCGATACCGCCGGTGACACCTTTGAGAGAAAGAATTGTGTTTCTTTCTTCAATATTGCTTGTCATTGCAGTAATGATACCGAAGGCAGGCACGTCACAGATCGTGTATGCGGTATCCCAGATAATATATGCCAACGCGAACCAGATGAGCTTTACTGTTTCGCTTGCCGCATTCGGGATGATGAAAATTGCAACCGTTGCCAACGGAGTGGTTGCACAGGCAATTTTCAGCCACGGGATATATTTCTTATCACCCTTGAATTTGAACTTATCAAAAATCACGCCGAAGACAGCATCATTAACAGCATCCCATACCTTTACCGCAAGCATAACCGCCGCGGATTTTACGGGGTCAATACCTATAAGAAGAAGGAAGGTTGTAAGATAGCCGGCTATCATATTGTAAATCATATTCTGTCCGAAGAAATACGTATAATAGCTTTTTCTTTCGGGCTTTGTTGTCTGCCACAGAGGATTCTGGAGCTTGGGTTGTTTATTGCTCATAAGCTTCTCTCCTTTATATTTTACATAGATAGTATAACACAGTTGCAATAAGAATTCAATAAGAACCAAATCGGCATATAACCTGTATTCATTAAATTCACTTGCATTTATATTGATAAAATGGTAAATTAAAGTATAACATTTTATGAGGTGAGATAATGAAAAGCCTGCTCTGTATGCCTGCAGATATTTACGGCAGAAAAGTTCACAACAGGATACTTTTTCAGCCTATGGAGGGCTGTGACGGAACAACTGACGGCGCCGTCGATGAACTGACATTCCGCAGATATATGCGCTTTGGTGAAGGTGCTCCCGGAATTATCTGGTTCGAGGCAACTGCAGTATGTAACGAAGGCAGAGCCAATCCGCGTCAGCTTTACATAAACGAAAACACGGTTGACAGTTTCAAGAAACTTGTAAGTGCTGTCAAGGCAAAATCCAAGGAGCTTCACGGTTTTGAGCCTGTTATGATTGTTCAGCTCACGCACAGCGGACGTTACAGCAAGCCACACGGTACTCCCGAGCCGATTGTTGCATACAGGAACTCCCTCTGGGAAAAAGGCAAGGAAGATCAGCCGTTCACAGTGGCAACGGACGAGTATCTTTCAACTATTCCCGCAATGTACGAAAAAGCGGCAGAATTAGCTCTTGAAGCAGGCTTCGACGGGATGGACGTCAAGTGCTGTCACGGGTATCTTTTTAACGAATTACTCAGCGCATATGACCGTCCCGGCAACTACGGCGGTAGTCTTGAAAACCGCACAAGGCTTTATTTTGACTGCGTTGATGCGGTCAAAAAGGTTGTGGGTGACAAAGCATTTGTTACCACAAGGCTTAACGCCTGCGACTGTTTCCCCTACGGCTACGGATTCGGTGTAAATGAGAAAGAAGAAATCGACCTTACGGAAACAAAAGAAATTATAAAAAAGCTTAACGAAAAAGGTATTGAATTTATAAATCTTACTATAGGCAACCCCTATCTTATACCTCATATCAACCGACCTTATTCGGTTAAATCTCCCGAAGACGGAAGAATCGGAATGAAGCGTGTATATGACGTCACTAAAGAAATTACAGATTCATTTCCCGATATAAAATTTGCCGTTTCTGCACTCTCTTATGAGGGTGAAAATGCCGTGAAATATGCTGAAGGGTTGCTTTCATCGGGCATAGGCGATTTTGCAGGCTTCGGCAGAATGACGTTCGCCTACCCCACATTCTACAAAGATTATCTTGAATCGGGAACTCTTGACAAAAACAAAGTCTGCATAAAGTGCAGTAAATGCTCTGAGCTTATGCGCGCAGGCACTGTTTCCGGCTGTGTTATCAGAGACAGCGAAGTATATATGCCATATTACAACAAATTTGTTCTGAAAAAGTAAGGTGAGAATTTCATGGTTGCAATTGTAACGGGAGGCAGCAGAGGCATCGGCAAAGCGATTGTTGAAGAACTGCTTAAAATCAATTACAGCGTTATTGTTACGGCAAGAAACGAAAACGACGATATCAGAAAATTGAAGGAAAATTTTGCAGGAAAGGTGTTTTTCGTCCCCTGTGATATTTCTGTTGAAGAGGACAGAAAAAGACTTTTCAGCTTTGCAGAAACTACTTTCGGGAAAATCAATCTGCTTGTGAACAACGCAGGTGTTGCACCGCGTGAAAGAAAGGATATCCTTGACATCACGCCCGAGGACTTTGATTTTCTTACGGACATAAATCTTAAAGGTACTTTCTTTGTTACGCAGGAGCTGACCCCCCTGCTTATCAAAAGTGAAAAATCCAGAATTGTCAATATTTCTTCCATGTCCGCCTACACAGCCTCGGTAAACAGAGGCGAATACTGCATTTCCAAGGCAGGAATATCGATGATAACAAAACTCTTTGCGGCAAGACTTGCAGAATACGGAGTAAGCGTTATCGAAATCCGACCGGGTATAATCGAAACGGATATGACCACAAAAGTCAAAGAAAAATACGAAAAGCTTATCGCCGAGGGAATTACGCCGATAAACAGAATGGGACAGCCCGAGGATGTTGCAAAATGTGTTGTTTCTGTTGCACAGGGTAATTTCGACTTCTGCACGGGTACGGTTATTGACTGTGACGGCGGATTTAATGTGAGGCGCTTATGAGAAAAATATATAAATGTCTTATAATAGGCAGCGGTGCCGCAGCTTACAGTGCTGCTGACTGGCTGTACCGTGAGGGTATAACGGACATTGCTATAGTTACAGAAAACCGTCTTTCGGGAACATCGAGAAATACGGGCAGTGACAAGCAGACCTATTATAAGCTTTCAATGGACGGTATCACCCCCGACAGCCCGTATAAAATGGCTTCGGATATGTTTTCGGGCGGTTCGTGCGACGGAGAAAAAATGTACATTGAGGCCGTCAACAGCAGTAAATGCTTCCTGCGTCTTTGTGATTACAACGTAGGCTTTCCTACTGACAGCTACGGTTGCTACCCCGGCTACAAAACCGACCACGACAATACGCTTCGCGCTACTTCAGTCGGCCCGTTGACATCAAAGGTTATGACCGAGAAGCTCGAAAAGGTTGTTATTGAAAAAAACAAGACTCCCCTGCTTGACAATCTGCTTGTAACGAAAATACTGACGGATAACAGCGTCGCTTACGGCATAAGAGCATTGAATCTTGAAAACGAGAAAGAAGAAAACATTTATGCCGAAAACATAATCTGTGCCACGGGTGCTCCTGCCTGTATTTATGAAGACAGCGTTTATCCCGAATCACAGCACGGCATGACAGGTGTGCTTATCGATGCAGGTGTCAGGATGTGCAACTTCACACAATGGCAATACGGTATGGCTTCCGTGGATTTCCGTTGGAATGTTTCAGGAAGCTTCATGCAGGTTGTTCCGAGATTTGTAAGCATTGACAGCCACGGTAACGAAAACGAATTTCTCGGCGACTATTTTGACGATATACACGAGGCATATAGCTACGTTTTTCTTAAGGGTTATCAGTGGCCTTTTTCTTCAGGCAGAGCAGAAGAAAGTTCAAAAATCGACCTTGCGGTACATAACGAGATGTTAAAAGGAAGAAAGGTTTTCCTCGACTACACCCGTAACCCGCATGATTTTTCTTTTGAAAAACTCTGTGATGAAGCAAAGGATTATATTTCCAATGCAGACTGTTATGCCGATACGCCGATAGAAAGACTTGAGAAGCTTAACAGCAAAGCGATTGACGTTTACCTCAGACAAGGCATAGATATTCACAAAGATATGCTTCGCATAGCTGTATGCGCTCAGCATAACAACGGCGGTGTTTATACCGATACTAACTTTGAAACAGATATCAAAGGACTTTATGTTATCGGTGAAGCGGCAGGCACATTCGGTCTTTCACGACCGGGCGGCTCTGCACTTAACGACACTCAGGTCGGCGGTCTTGTTGCGGCAAGACACATAAAGAGCAAACCGTCAGTTAAAAACGATTTTTCGAGCTTTGAAATGAAAGAGATTTGTTTTGAAAAAAGCTCTGACATCGACTATTCACATTTCAAATCAAAAATGAGTCAGGTGGCTTCGTTCAAGAGGGATTATGAGGGTTGTGTTTCTCTTCTTGATGAAATCACAGATATACTTGCGTCATACCCGATGAAGCACATAAGCCTCGCAGAATGCTACCGTGACAAGGATATGCTCGTAAGTATGAAGGCTCTGCTTGAAGCAATAGTTTCAGAAGGTCCTGAAACAGGCAGCCGCGGAGGCGCAATTTTTATAAAAGACGGTGAAGCTTTAAAAGAAAACACGTATTACAGGGATTATCTTACTGTTGCAAAAGACGGTGAGGTTGAATTTCTTAAGGTTTCACCTGTTCCCTGCGAGCAAAAAAGCTTTGAATATTATCTTAGGGAAACAGTGTAAAATAAATGAAGGATAAGTATTATGAACAGTTTTAAACTTGGTCTTTGCAGTGTCACTTTCAGAAAAAAGAGTGCCGCACAAGTGATTATGATAGCAAAAAAAGCAGGCATCGACTACATCGAATGGGGCGGAGATATTCACGTGACAACAGTTGAGGATGCACGTCTGGTCAAGTCCGTCTGTGATAATGAAGGTATAAAAATCAGCTCTTACGGAAGCTATTTCAACAGCATTGAATTTGATAAAGATAAATGGGTACAGGTCTGCGAGATTGCAAAGAAAATGGGTGCTCCTTCTGTAAGAATCTGGCTCGGCAAAAAGAACAGCGAGGAAACAAGCGACAAGGAATACCGCACGTTGCTTGAAAACACCAAAAAAATGTGTGATATTGCTGCCGGTTACGGACTTGACGTCTGCCCTGAATGTCACGACAACACATTCAACAATAACACCGATTCGTTTTTACGTTTAAAAAATGATTTGAAGAAGAAAAATTTCAAAACCTACTTTCAGTCAAGATATTTCCGTATGGAATATGACCTTGACCGAATTGACAGAACCTTTGAATTTATTCGGGACGTACACGTATCCTACCGTGATTTGAAGAAGGAGCAGAGACACAGAAAAAAGGACAAGAATTACCTTGATAAACTTTTGAAACAACTGAAAATCAAGGGTTTTGACGGTATTGTTATGGTTGAATTTGTTGACTTTAACAGTGAGCTTGCTTTTTACAGAGATGTGGAAAAACTTAAAAGCTATTAAGACAAAAATCCGAGGTTTTCACACCTCGGATTTTTAAATTTATGATGCAATTTCAACCTTGAATATCGCCTTATTTTTTGAAACCTTAAGATTTCCGAAAACTAAGCAATCGAAATTCTTAACGGTTATTTCCTGCGGAGGAACAACAGGATATTCGGCATTGTATGAATCTTTTTTATGATTCGGATTAACCTTTGTGAAAAGGTAATTTATACCTCCCCTGTGAACATAGAAACCGTCAATTTCTATTTTCTGAGGCATATAGCAGGTATAGCCGAAATCATGATCCTCGGAATTTTCCGCGTTGATAATATGGCTTGAAACTCCTGTGGGATAGAACTTGCAGTTGCGGATAATCATATCACCGTTCCAGGTTGAACCGTAATCTGCACGCAAATCAACAAAGCTGTCTGATAAGACAATTGTATTCTCAATCAGTGCTGTTCCGCTTCCTATGAGCTTTATGCCGTGATGACCGAGAATGGAGTTGATAACAGTTGCGTTAAGGACACCCTGATGTGCATCAAACCTTGAAAGTGCACATCCGTCATATACAAGATTTTTGCAGTAGTTCGTGCCAGCAATTCCCCAGTAATCGTTATCGGTTATGTCATTAGTCTGGTTGCAATTGATAAAGCTTGCATTGACTACCGTCGCGGCGCCGATATCGTAAGTGCCCATTGTAACTGACGTTCCTGCGGAGCCGATTGTCGAATATTTCTTATGTCCTGTGAACGTGCTGTTTTTAACATTTACATCAGCACAGCACGAAAGGCTTACAAAAGCAGAGTACGGTGCGCCCGTTTTTCCCTCGTTTTTAATATCGTGATAAATACCGTCAATAACGGTGTTTGAGCGTCTTACCACAATACCTCTTGAATAATAGTTATACTCGGATGCGGCGTTGTTTGCAATAGTTGTAAATTTACCGCCTTTGATTGTCAGCGTTTCCGCATCAACGGGATAAGCCGTTGCACCTGTAATTGCATCAAAATCCCAGATAAGCGGAGTATCGGGTGAAATATTTCCGTTTTCGTCGACAAGGATAACATCTGTCTGATTGCTGCCCGAGTTCTGATTTGCACCCTTGCGGATGTAGCGTTTTACATTAGAATCAGTGAGCACGACAAGGCTCTTTTCTTCAAGCGTTGTTCCGATGTTATCTGCATCGATTTTAAGCGGAGAAACCTTATCTGTTATGCTGTATGCACCCTTTGACGGAGCAATATTGAATACCCACGCACTTCTGTTTTCGACAGCTGTGTCGTCGATTATAAAGCGTGCGGTTGACCAGCTTGTGTCTGTCATAATGTAAGCGGTTTTGTTTGCACCACCGATATAATATGTTGCGGTTTCATCTGCAAAAACGCTTAAACCGTTTGCGTTTGCGTATTCGTGAGTTTTTATGATAGCTTCAAAATCATCGGCTTTACCGTCACCCACAGCACCAAAATCCTCATATGTTACAAAATCGGAGAAAGTTTTATTAAACTCATAACCGTCTTTAAAGTCGAAGCTACCCTTTGCATTGAGGAGAACTTCATCTGCAAAAGCAGCTATTCCCCTTGAGATTCCTGTACCTGAGCTGCCCTTGATATAAACATTTCCGTTTTCAACCTTAAGGCTGAAGCTGTCTGTATCATTCAGCGCTTCTTCAATTACAAACGCTTTTTTATCGGCTTTTTTGTCTGTGTCAATCTCTTTGCCGCAAGCCTTATAAAGTTCGTTACTGAGGGTCTCTGCGGCGTTTGAATACAGTGCGCCGTCAGAGGCAACAATCGAGTACTCATCAACCGAAACACCGTTAACTGTTATATCTTCAAGAGGTCTTACAATGTACGGGCTTTCATAACTACCCTTTTTAAGCTCGATTTTCAGCTCCCACTTTGAAAATGTCTGTGAAAACGGAGCCGTGAAAAAAGAAACAATGCACATTATCACCGCAATTATTCGTGAAAACATTTTTTCATCCCCTTACTCTTTAAGTGCCGCCAGGATTTCTCCTGCATCCTGCAATACGATGTGAGGTTTGTCCGCACTTTCATTTAATATTTCCTCGGTAGTTTCTCCGCTGAGAACGAGGATAGACGTAACACCTGCATTAAGACCTGATTTAACATCGGTGTAAATGCGGTCACCCACCACGCAGGTTTCATCAACGGATACACCTAACGCTTCCATTGCAAGCTGAGGCATCAGAGGTGACGGCTTTCCGATTACAACGGGACGTTTTTTCGTGGCATTATAAATCATATCGCAAACGCTTCCGCAGTCAGGCACAGAACCGAACTCCGTCGGGCAGACATAATCGGGATTTGTAGCAATATACGGCAATTCGGGACGTGTAAGGAGCATATAGCTTACATCGTGAAGCTTTTGGAAAGTCAGCTCTGTATCGAATCCCATAACGATGCATTCAGTTTCATTTACATCTGTTGTTACGGTAAAGCCTTCACGGCTGAGCTCATCCTTCAAAGACTGAGTTCCGCAGACATAGAGCTTCTGACCCTCGTGGTTCTTATGTAGATAATAGGCTGTTGCCTGAGATGATGTCATAAAATCTTCTCTGACTGCTTTGATACCCAGCGAGTCCAGCTTTTTGACGTAATCATCCACGCTCTTGGATGAATTGTTGGTCATAAAGAGGTATCTGCGTCCTGTATTTTTCAATGTATTGAGCAGTTCCAAAGTGAAATCATAAAGCTGACTACCCAGATATAAAGTGCCGTCCATATCGAATAAATAAAGCTTTTTGCTGCGAAGCAAATCGTTCGTCTGCATCGTAAATCCCCTTTCGGATTTTTCTATATTGAAGTATAGCAGAAAAGGAAAATTTTTTCAATAATTGAAAACAGATTGAAGTTTTCGAAAAACACAATTCGGTATTAATTGGCACGGTTTGTTGTGAGATTTTAAAAGGCAACATAACATAAAACCAATCTCATTTTTTTGATTTACATCTGTTCGTATACTACAATAAACCAAAGAACAGAATTGAAGATAAGAGAAACCCTTGGTCACCGCAGAGTTGCAGCTCCACAGTGACCAAGGGTTTCAATATACATCCCAAGCATATTTTAAACTAACGCAGTTTTACGGCATAACACCTTCAATGTCAAGACGCTGAAATCCGTATGATAATGCAATGGCTGAAAATTTCTTTGAAATAAAATGGCTCATTTTTTATAAATCACAAAACAACCACCTTATAGTTATTGCTGGTATAATCTGTTGCTCTTTGATTACGTCCATACCAAACAACCTCTCGTGCATAATCAGACAGGTTCTCTACTTTAGCATCATCAGTTATTTTCAGAAACATTTTTTTCTTTTCAAGAGGGCAATAATTATTGGAAAAAATACTGTTAAAATACGTATAAAAATCATAGTCCGATTTAATTGTAATATGTTCCTGATCAATTTTTTTGATTATACTGTACTGATATTCAAAAAGCGAATCTGCCACCTCACCCGTTATTGATAAAGATTCTACAAAAGATTTCACCTCAGAATAGAATTTTTCTAACTCTTTAAAAAACTCTAAATAAATCAATTCATCGAATCCCCAGAATATTTTCCCGGTGTCTGTACAAGTACTAACTAATTCATTTTCACCATCTACTACGCCCTGACACAAGTGAACTATTTTTTTATAAACCTTATTCAGCAATGAGCCTTTTGCTTTTGAAGAATACTCAAGCAACCTATCGTAAAACTCATGATATCTTATACCATATTCCGTACAACAATATACAGCAACTGCACGCAGCAACCCCAAGTTGTGTAAACCTTGTACGTAGTTTGCAAAAGTAAGAGATTTTACCCAATCTTCGTTATTCATTGTATTTGTAGACGTAATGTATTCGGAGTATTCTGTAATTTCGTCACATTCATCACATACAGAATGGATAAGTTTAAAAGGAACACGAGTGCTTTTTATTCCGAACTTTTCCCTATATTCTCTTTGACCCATCTCAGAGTTTGGAAGAAGTTCACAAGGGTAAACAATCAAAGCGTAATGTTGCCCATTTTCTATCAAAACACTGATACCTTCGCAAAACGATTCGTAAGTTTCACCGGGAAGACCTAAAATCAATTCCGAAAAAGTTGAAATCTTAATTCTATTATATCTGTTCATCAACTCACGAAACTTTTCTATAGATATATTTTTTCTACCTACATTTTCCAGAGCCTCTTCATTAAGGCTTTGGAAAGATAGTGTCTGTGCCTTATCTAAACCGTTTTCAAAAAACTTTGTACCAATTTCATACACAAAGTCAAATTTATTTTTAGTAAAGCATACTCGAAAAAAGCGAGGATAACCAAACTGCTTTTTGCATTCAACAATATAATCAGCAATTTCAGCATCACGATCAAAAAGGCAGAAATTACCATCAGCGCAAAATATATATTCCATTTTATTTTCGACAAACCAGTCGATTTCAGCCTTTATGCGTTCCATGGAAAAAAGTCTGACTTTTGATTTCAAAGAACCCCAATCACAAAATGAGCAGGAGTTTGGGCAACCTCTGTTAGTTTCAAAAAGCACCGAAAACTTGACATCATCTTTAAGAATTTCATCAAAAGTGCCGTTAAGATATGGTGACGGGTAATCAACACCCGTCTGTAATTCATATTCAGTTGTGATTATTTTTCCGTTAGGGTCTCTAAAAGATATATTCTTAATTTCATAAAAAGATGCTCCTGTAACAAGTGCAACCAAAATTCCTTCCGTGGGTTCTTCGCCAAAACGGTGTGTGAGGAAATCTAAATAATCGTATTTTTCAAGCATTTCACCATTTGACGAAATACTATGTCCGCCAAAAACAATTAAACACTCAGGATAAAAAGTCTTAATTTTTTTTGCTAAAACTTTATTATACTCCATATTCCACACAGAACACGAAAACATAACCATATAAGGGGACTCTAATTTAGAAACAACCTTATCAGGATCTTCTCTGGTATAAATAAATTTTTTAAAACTATAATTCTCCGTTATAATTGTATTTTGTTCGCAATAAGATCTTATACAGCCTATAGCATACGGAATGTAAGTGTTTTTTTTATCATCGCCATATACATTATTAGCCTGAACCATGTATATATTTTTCAAACAAAACACCTCAATCTGAAAAAATTTTCAAATATTTTTTGTCACTCGTTATAATTGTATCTCCGCGCCGTTTTGCAAACAAGACAACTTTTCTTGCATAATCGCTCCAATTATAAACCGGATTCGGTATAATCACCTCAATGGTATTGGCCTTTTTTGCCAAAGGTTTATATCCACCCGAAACAATCAAATCAAAATAATTATAAAAATCGTATTTGAGTTTAATTGTCACGCGTTCCTGAAACGGCAAACGAATTACACTTTTCTGATATTTTACAAGCTCAACAAAAATTTCTTCCTCAATATCAAAACTTTTAAGGAACGGAATTATTTCTTTCCAGAACACATCAAACTCTGAAACAATTTCCATAAAAGCGCCTTCCTCTAAAAACCAACCTATGTTTCCGAATTTTTCATTATAGTAAGACCATTCACCATTTGAAAAATCTGAGCATTGTGTCTTCAGTTCACCAAAAAGTTTGTTCAACAAAGTTCCTCTCGTTTTAAAAATATAATCAAGCAGAGACATGTAAAAATCCAGATATTTTATATTTTTTTCCTTGTTTAAATATAACGCAAAATACTTTAGCAAACCAATATGGTGAAAGCACTGCAAACAAGTACAGAACATAATAGACTTAATCATATCTTCGAAAGACATGTCGTTTGTGCCCACAACCAAATCCGTATACTCAGTTATATCCTCATGTTCAGGAATACTTGAATGGAGGTAATTGAGTGGCACTTTAGCTGTTTTTATACCAAATTTGTCACGATATTCTTTTTTTCCCATAAGTGAATTGGGATAAACCTGACAATAATAAACCGTCAAAGCAGTCTGTTGACCTGCCTCTATTAATTCACAAAGGCCCCGACAAAAACTCTCATACGTTTCTCCAGGCAAGCCTAGTATCATTTCGGTATATGTGGGCATGTTATTTGCATTGTATTTTGTGACAAGATCTGCAAAAGCATCCATTGTAAAATTTTTACGATTTACATTTTTCAACGCTGTATCACATACAGTCTGGTATGCAAGAGTAGCCGCTTTATTAAGTTTACTATCATAAAACAACTTTGATATTTCAAAAACAGTATCATTACTGTTTTTTGCAAAACAGTTATTAAAAATATGCGGATAACCATTTTTTCTCTTTACTTCAAGCACAAATTTTGCAATATCAAGATCACGCTTTAATATTCCAAAATTACTATCAGCACAAAAGATATATTCTACTTTATGTTGACTGCACCACAAAATTTCTTCCTTTACTTTTTCTAAAGGGAACTCTCTTATATAAGAAGTATAACACCAATCACAGTACGAACAATTGTAAGGACAACCTCTGTTAGTCTCTATTACTGCACAGAATTCAACACCCGGATTGTTACGACAAATATCCTCAAAATATCCACCAAGATACGGAGAAAGATACCCATCCAAATCCTTATAATATTCTTCTGTTGTATATACATACTTTTCGGAATCTCTGTATGCAATATTAACAATATTTTCGAAAGATTTACTATGAGCGTACGCTTCCAACACTTCTTTAAACGGTCTTTCTCCCTCACCATAAATTAATACATCTACAAAAGGAAGCTCTGGAAAAACATCAACATTTTTTGAAATCTGATGTCCGCCAAAAACAATAAGACATTCCGGATACTTATCTTTTATGGCCTGGGCAAGAGCCTTATTATATTCAAAAGTCCAATTATAACAAGAAAACGCTACAACAGCAGGATCCTTTATTCTTTTCATTACAATATCTATAGGTTCCCTTTTGAAAATGAATTCAGAAATCTCATATTCACTTTTTATCGTTTCAAACTGCCACGCATACGCCGCTAAACAGCCCGTTGCATACGGATAATAATAGGCCTTACCGTATGACAGACTTGCTTGAACAAAATAAACCTTTTTCATTTATTGCTCCTTTTGGTCAGCTCATCTTCAGACATAAAATATATTTTTAATATTATAAAATAATATTTACATAATCTTAAAAAGCTTGAATTACTCTTTCCTTCTTTTCTGCTTATATTTTTACAGGGAACTTCGATAAAATCATACCCTAACTTCAATGGTTTAAATATCATTTCCGGAATGAAATCCCAACTCTGACCTTGCCAATTGATATTTCTATATATTTCCAAAGGCGCTATCTGAGTTGGATTTGTAAAATCTGTCAAATCTGATTTATATAACCAAGCAAATATGTTTTGAGAAACATAATTTATTATTTTTCTGATTCTTCCATAATTTACAAAACTGTTCTTCATTAACCAACGACTTACTGAAATAATTTTTTCAGGGTGTTCTTTTGACAGACGAACCATTTCCGGGAAAGAATTAGCATCCATCCCATCATCTGCCGGCCAAATGATAATATGACTACCATTCGCCTCTTCGATTGCATTTTTTATAGCGTTTCCCAATCCAAAATCTGTTTGAAAAATATATCGGCTATCAGAACGTTCACATATACATTTTACTGTTTCAATACATCCTTTTGAAGCATTTTGTGATAACACAAAAATATATTCACAAGCACAATCAAAAGAGCTGATCTTATCATATGTAGTTCTTAGGGATTCAGATTCATTTGTTGCACAAAAAGCAACAGTCAGATTATATTCATTTTTCATTTTGCAATGTCGCCCTCTGAGTTTCTAACAGTATAAAGATTGCTTCCGCCACGTCTTCCGAACCATAACACCTTTTGGGCATATTCCGGCCAGGATTGTGTAGGATTCTCATCAAATACGCTATAGTTCACATTTTTTCTTTTCAAAGTACAATACTTATTCTTATATAATATGGACTCAAAATATCCTTTAAAATCATATCTTAAATTTACACAACCAGTTTCAATATTTATATCCTTGACAACAAATTTCTGATATAAAATAAGATCATCCAGCAACTCATCTTCAAATATATATTTCTTTAAAAAACATTTAATTTCATCATAGAAACTATTTTTTTGGGATGCGATTTTTAAAAACGCGTATTCCTCAAAAGGCCACGCTATATCTCCAAAATTCTCATCAAATATAACTACTGCTTCATTTTTATATATTACTTTTTGAGCTTTTTCTTTTATAAATCGGAAAACATCATTTTTAAATTCCTTTTTCAACATATATTTCAACACGTCACTATAAAAATCACTGTATTTTATACCTTTATCGTAATATAAAAACAAGGCAACGCACTGAAGCAATCCAAAATGATGAAGTGATAATATACAAGCAGAAAAAAGTAATGTTTCTATCCAATCCTTTTCTGTCATAGAATACGTAGAGGTAACTATTCGTGAAAACTCCTGAACATCTTTCTCTGAAGGAATACTCATATGTGGTTGGTTAAGAGGAATTTGGGTAAATCCGATTTTATATTTCTCCATATAAGTTTTATCACCCATTTCGGATAACGGTAACCACTCACACAAATGAACAAAAAGAGAGGTATGCTGACCCGATTCAAGCAACTCATCAATTCCATTTTTAAAGCTTGTCAGCGTTTCACCGGGAAGACCTAAAATCAGATCAGTATAAGTAGGAATGTTGGCTTTTGAATACTTTTCAAGTAACTCTTTGTAGTATTCAATATCCATATTTGATCTGCCAATATTTTCCTGAACAACTTTTGACATAGACTGAAAAGATAAAGTTACCCCTTTATCCATACCGAACTCATTTAATTTTTTTGTAATTTTGAAAACTCGTTCTCCACTATCTTTAGAATAAGACACCTGAAACTTTTTAGGATATCCACGTTTATTATAACACTCAATTATTTTATCAACTATCAATTCATCCCTTGGAAACAAACCAAAATTAGCATCTGCAAATCCCAGAAAATCCATTTCATGTCTGCTGACCCAGTCTATATCATAGAGCACTCTGCTTAACGGAAACTGTCTAACACGCGATTTAATGTTTCCCCAACTACAATAAGCACACTTATTCGGGCATCCTCTATTGGTTTCTATCAAAGGAGTAAAATTAATGTTTGGATTTTCTCTGCAAAGTCTGTCAAAAAAGCCACTTTCATACGGTGAGGGAAAATCATCTACTGAATAAACTTCGAAATTTGTAGTTATAATTTTATCATCGCTATTTCTGAAAGAAATATTATTTATCCTTGACAAGTCACCGTCTTCAAGATATGACTTCAATAATTTTTTAAAAGCAACTTCACCTTCATACAATATCAATATATCTATAAATGAATACTCATTAAGAAGGTTCGCATTTTC
This sequence comes from Acutalibacteraceae bacterium, assembly GCA_045533625.1. Lineage (GTDB taxonomy): Bacteria > Bacillota > Clostridia > Oscillospirales > Acutalibacteraceae > CAG-488. The sequence continues at coordinate 22,779 of JAZSID010000101.1, forward strand.
CGAAATTTGAGGTCCTCCAAAAACTACAATCGTTTTAGGATATTTTTGTTTAATTGTTTTTGCCAATTTTTTGTTGTATTCAAAATTCCAAATATAGTTAGAAAAACCTATTAAAAATGGTTCTTCTAAAGAATCAACTACTACTGAAACATCGTCCCTAAGAAAAAAAACCTTATCTAAATTATATTCATCAGCTATTTCTTTATCATTCCAGACATAAGATGCTATTGAACCTATTGCATAAGGAAAATAAACAGATGAAGCGTTCATAAATGTCGGCTGTATTAGATATACATTTTTTTTCATTCTTTCACCACCTATATTACTATAATTTACCGGGACGAGTACATAAAAACAGGTATGCTTGTTTCGTTCTTGTTTTTTGAGTCAAACCATTAGAGCTTTGTCTTAATTACCTAACTAAAAGTCAATCTTGTGTAGTTCTAATTCACTGTGTCAATTTCCGCCTATAGTTTTTAAATTTTTCTTGAGTTATATGAGCAGAAATTTTACTGCACTTTATTTTAGCGCTACTCATATTCACCTTTCTAACTTTTCTCTCCAATATATAAAATGTAACAAGCCATATGCCTTTCTTATTATCCAACAAACATCCAGCATATATTTATAATCGAATTAATTTTAACATTTTTTTATAGTCATTTCAATATATTTATAAACAAAAACTTATTGTTTCGTAACCTTCTAACTAACAAAAACAAAAACTCACCTGTCGGTGAGTTTTGCAGACTGCTGACAAACTCTCGTTTCAATTCGATTCGAGGGTTTGTTTTTTGTTAAAAGAAAAAAGATAGCAATGTATCATCCGCAACACATTGCTATCTTTTTCATATTCTGTGCAGCTGCCGTGAGCAGACATTGTTCGGCAACCTTTGAAAGACCACGCATTCTGCAATAGCGTAGTCCGAATAGTTCTTTTGAATCGGCAAAGCTTCGTTCAACCGTTTCTTTTCTTTTTGAATAAATTTTCTTACCTTCTTCGGTATGTGTAAATATGTAAAACTCATCCTTGTAATCCTCCCAAACATGTCGTCTCAGTGATTTTGTTTTTGCTTTTGCACTCAGACATTGCTCTCTGCTCGGGCAATTCATACATTTATCGTTTTTACATTTGTATTCTTTGTAACCTTGCCTGTTGGTTGTTATGTATTCAAGATAGTTTCTTTCAGGGCAAATATATACATCCCATTCTTTGATATATCTGAATTTATACTTTCCGTATTTTCCTTTCTGATGCACTCCTCGTCTGTTTCCCATTGCTGCTTTTATCCCTCTATCGAAGAGTTGCTTGCAAATTGCTGAAACATTGTATCCTGCATCTAATCCTACTGCTTCTACTTCAAAGCAGAATTTCTCTATTTGCGTATCTAATCTGTCTATATACGGTTTTACATCATTGGTGTTACCCGGTGTTACAAATACATCTGTTATGATATTTGCTTTTGCATCTACTGTTCTGTGGTCAAGATAAAAGAATCCTTTTGGTTTTCCGTCTCTGTGCATAAATCCGCTGTCCGGATCTGTTGTACTTGATTTGATTGTTTTTGTTTCTCCTGTACTGCCTGTTCCGGCACCGTCATCTCTGTCATCAAAGTATTCTTCTGTTTCTTCTTCACTTGTTTCTTTGATTTCGTTTTCTTCAAATTTCAAAGGCTTTTTTCCGTGCAATGCTCTGTCTTCATTTATTGCTTCATTCAATGCTCCTATGTAGTTCTGTGTTTCTTTTCTTACTTCCTGTTCTGTGAATTTCTTTTTGTTGGCATTTGCTTTCAGATGGGTGCTGTCTGAATACAAAACCTTTCCGCCGACTAAACCGTAACTCATTGCTTGTCTTACTATGTTGTCAAATATTTGTTGCGGTATATCTGTTCCGTTGAATCTTCTTATTCTGTTCTGCCAGATTACACTTACATCAGGTATTTTGTCTTCAAGTGTGTATCCTAAGAACCAACGATATGCTACATTAACCTTTACTTCCTCTATTAATCTTCTTTCGCTTCTTATTCCGTAAAGATATCCGATGAAAAGCATTCTGAAAAGCACTTCAGGTTCTATTGCAGGTCTTCCGTTGTCTAAACAGTAATACGGCTTGCATATTTCATTGATAAAGCTGAAATCAATTACTTTATCTATTTTTCTGAGTAAATGATTTTCAGGTACTAAATTTTCTATCATTACCAACTCATATTTTAACTGCTGACTCTTTGTTTCGTTAAA
>JAZSID010000083.1:0-4258 GCA_045533625.1 Acutalibacteraceae bacterium
GTTTACTTTTTAAAAAATTTGTAGTATAATATTTTTAATATTTTTTCGGTTGGAGAATTACGAAACGCCTAAAATGGATTAAAGAAAATAAAATATTCTTTCTCACTTTTGGTATGTTGATGATTGTATCTTTTGAGTACCTTGTAAAAAAAGAAGCTATACATTATATCGACAACTACTATTTCCCCCTCTATGTCATCAATTACGATTGTGGTTATTCTTCAAGACTTCTGGTCGGCTCTGTTTTATCGCTGTTTTTCGACGGCAAGCTGATGAGTCCTACATTTATATTAAAACTACTGTTGTGTGTTTATGCGTTTAACTGCATTCTCATCAGTCTCTTCCTCAATAATTATCTGAAAAAAACAAAATATGAAGCTATCAGAATCTACTCATTTTTCCTAATAATTACTCCTATGATGGTAGCGTTTTTGCGCTATCTCGGTACGCTTGACATTTTTTGGATAGTTTTTGTATTAGGCTCACTTTGGCTTGTTGATAAAAAAGGTTGGCGTTGGCTTGTCCCCATTTTCTGCGCGTTATCCCTTTGCATCTACGAACTGTTTGTTACTACCTATCTTCCCGTTATGGCAATAGCTGTTTTTTATCAATTCGTCAAGAAACCAAATGTTCCAAATTTAATTTATATTACAGTTTGTGCTATTTTCGTTGGTGCTGCTACAATTTATTTTCTCATTATCGGTGACAGCACTATAAAAATGACTTCAGAGCAAATGGTTGAATTTGCGCGCAGCAGACTGGACGCTCAGGGAAGTTCATTTGCTGACTTCTATCTTCGTACAGTATTTTTTTTAGAGGTTCCTGACGATTCTAACGGTGTTATGGAATATGTCAAAAACACCAACAGCTTGATGGAATATATCAAAAACAGCTTTGCTATTGCCACAGCAAATAATACGTCATCTTTTAAATCGACCATATATTTCTATGTTAGCAATGTACTTTATTCTTTTCCATATCTCTATCTAATGGCAAACACCTTTAAAAAAGCTAAAAAGCCATTGGAAAAATTTGTTTTTTTGTGTTGTTTATCTACACTGCCTCTAATGTTTATAAACCTTCTGCTTTCTACGGATACAGATAGATTCTCTTTCCATTTTATGTTTTCTTCTCTCCTGACCCTGCTGTTCTTTGTTAAAGAAAACAGCTCAACATTCAGTGACAGTTACGATGAAATTATATTGAAACTTAGAGAACACAAAATTCTGTTCGCAATTATAGCAATCTCGTTTTCAAGAATAATTCTTTCGGGGGTGAATTTTTGACAGATTTAAGTTTAAAAAACAGAATATTAGCTCTTGTTGCGTTTACTGTTTCTGCTTTGTTTCTTTCTGTTCTCTCTGCCTTATATTTTACATTAGTATTATTCGTATGTTTAGGTATTGTTATTTTCTTTGCAGACAAACTTCTTAACAACAAAAAAATCAAAGAGCGTACTGCTTTTGCTTTCTTTGTCTCAGCCTCCTGCTTCCAAACATTTTATCAAATTTTCAACAGAGTTCACGACAACAACAAACAGCTTATGACAGCCGCAGCTATCTCTTTCTTTCTTGCAGCTGTTTTCGCCGCAACGGACATAAAAAACCTTCCTTACTGTATTTTTGCAGCACCTTTAATATGTCTTCTTGACATAAGAATAGCCGGAGCCTACTGTATTTTGCTGTTGACACTTTCAATTGTAAAAATCAAACTTTCACCTGAACAAAACAAGTCTGACAAAAAGAAAAACAGCAAAAACAAGAAAAACACCAGCAAACAGTCAGATATCGATCCATTTACAGCCACAATCGTTTCAATTATAGTCAGCTTGGGTTGTCTTGCTTTCTGCCTATATACCGTTTTTCAAAATAAAGATCGTACAACAGAAACGCTTGATTATCTGCTCAGGTATTTTAAAAACACGCTCGGGTTTTCAATTCTTATCATTTATTTTATAATCAAGCTGATGAGAAGTAACGTTAAGGCAAAAGTTGCTGTTATAATCGGTATCATTCTGCACATTACAGCAATCCCTCTTTATTTGATAAATTATGGTTGGTCTTTTGTATCACTTTTCATGATTTCAACGGCTTTATTTTTGGGACTCGTCTGTCTTGAAAACAATGACATTGTTGACTCAATCAAAGACGACTACAACAATCACAAATACCTTTTCTTTGTCGAATTTTTGTGCTTACTTCAATAAGTTCATACCGCCTTCTTCGGAAGGCGGTATTTTTTGCTGTGATTTGACAAAACAATAACAAATTCACCACATTTTCCTATTGGAATAATCTGTTATTCATATACTTTGTTTATTGACAGTTTTCGCAAATTTTATTATAATTCATAATAGCTTAATATTGAATTAATATATAATGAGGGAGAATTGGTTTTATGCTTTCCAACACAGAAAAAACAATGGAAAAAATCGTTGCCCTTTGCAAAAGTATCGGTTTCGTTTTCCCCGGCAGTGAAATCTACGGCGGACTTTCAAACTCCTGGGATTTCGGCCCTCTCGGCGTTGAATTCAAGAACAACGTAAAAAGAGCATGGTGGCAGAAATTCGTTCAGGAAAATCCGTACAACGTAGGTCTTGATTCAGCTATCCTTATGAATCCGCAGATCTGGGTTGCTTCAGGCCATGTCGGCGGCTTCTCTGACCCGCTTATGGACTGTAAGGACTGTAAGACACGTCACAGAGCTGACAAGCTCATCGAGGATACAGGCGTAAATCCTGCAGGATGGAGCTTTGAGGAGATGAGCAAGTACATCGCTGATAACGGCATTGTCTGCCCCGATTGCGGTTCAGCAAACTTCACAGACATCCGTAAATTCAACCTTATGTTCAAGACATTCCAGGGTGTTACTGAGGACGCAAAGAACGAGATTTATCTCCGTCCCGAAACAGCTCAGGGTATTTTCGTAAACTTCCAGAACGTTCAGCGTACAACACGCCGCAAGGTTCCTTTCGGTGTTTGCCAGATCGGTAAATCATTCCGTAACGAAATCACTCCCGGCAACTTCATTTTCCGCACACGTGAATTTGAGCAGATGGAGCTTGAATTTTTCTGCAAACCCGGTACAGAGCTTGATTGGGTTGCATATTTGATAGACTACTGCCACAAATGGCTTCTTTCACTCGGTATCAAGGACGAAAACCTTCGCCTTCGTGACCACGAGCAGGAAGAGCTTTCACACTATTCAAACGCAACAACAGACTTTGAGTTCCTCTTCCCCTTCGGTTGGGGCGAACTCTGGGGCGTTGCTTCAAGAACACACTTCGACCTTACACAGCACCAGAACACATCAAGCAAGAGCCTTGAGTATTTTGACCAGACAACTAACGAGAAGTATCTTCCGTACGTTATCGAGCCCTCACTCGGTGCTGACCGTGTAACTCTTGCATTCCTCTGCGACGCTTACGACGAGGAAGTTGTAGACGAAGAAAAGGGCGACACAAGAGTTGTTCTTCGCTTCCACCCTGCTCTTGCACCCATCAAGGCTGCAGTTCTTCCTCTTTCAAAGAAGCTTAACGAGCAGGCTGAGGAAGTTTATGCAATGCTTGCAAAGAGATTTATGGTTGAGTTTGACGATGCAGGTTCAATCGGTAAGCGTTACCGCCGTCAGGACGAAATCGGTACACCGTTCTGCATCACATATGACTTTGATTCAGTTGAAGACGGTTGCGTAACAATCCGTGACCGTGACACAATGGCTCAGGAGCGAATCGCTATCGACAAGCTTTGTGAATATATTCAGGAAAAAATCACATTTTAATTAGTATAATAAATATTTAATATACGGAAAGGCAGATGTTATGAAACAGATTAAATTTACCGAAACCGTGTTGCGTGACGCTCAGCAGTCACTCATCGCAACAAGAATGTCATTTGACGATTTTGAACCCGTTCTTGCAGAGCTTGACAAAGCTGGTTACTACTCACTCGAGTGCTGGGGCGGTGCAACATTCGACTCTTGCCTTCGTTACCTTAACGAAGATCCGTGGGAGAGACTCCGCAAAATCCGTAAGGCTTGTCCGAACACAAAGCTCCAGATGCTTCTCAGAGGACAGAACCTCCTCGGCTACAAGCACTATCCCGATGACGTTGTAAGAAAGTTTGTTGAAAAGAGTGTTGAAAACGGTATTGACATCATCCGTATCTTCGACGCACTCAACGACGTACGTAACATCGAGGTTGCAGTTAAAGAAACAATCCGTTGCGGTGCTCACGCTTCAGGTACAATCTGCTTCACA
>JAZSID010000084.1:0-2276 GCA_045533625.1 Acutalibacteraceae bacterium
GACAAGCTTACAGAAGAAGCAAGAGGTATTGGTGCAAAGGGTCTTGCATGGGCAAGAATTGCAGAAGACGGCACAGTTGCTTCATCCTTCGCCAAGTTTATGACAGAGGATGAAATGAACGCAATCAAGGAAAAATGCGGTGCTGAAAACGGTGACGTTATCCTTATTGTTGCAGACAAGAAAGACCTTACTCTTTCAGTTCTCGGCTCACTCAGACAGATTGTTGCAAAGAAGCTTGGTATTGTTCCCGAAGACAAGTACAACCTGCTCTGGGTTGTTGAATTCCCGGTCTTTGATTGGGACGAAGAAGCAGGTCAGTTTGTTGCTATGCACCATCCCTTCACTTCGCCTCTTGAAGAGTGCCTTGACTCGCTTGAAAGTGATAAGGCAGGCGTAAGAGCAAACGCTTACGACCTTGTTCTCAACGGCATTGAGCTTGCAAGCGGTTCAATCAGAATCACAAATCCTGACCTTCAGAAGAGAATGTTCAGTCTTCTCGGTCTTACCGACGAAGAAGCTCACGAAAAGTTCGGCTTCCTTACAGACGCATTCAAATACGGCGCACCTCCTCACGGCGGTATCGGCCTCGGTCTTGACAGACTTGTTATGCAGATGCTGAAGCTTGAAACCCTCCGTGACTGTATTGCATTCCCGAAGGTGCAGAATGCAAGCGAGCCTATGACAGAATGTCCTGCAAAGGTTGACAGTGAGCAGCTTACAATGCTTGGAATTGAGTGCAAGACAGAAGAATAATCCGGTTCATAAAGTATAAAATTAATCCCTTTGCCTTTTGCAAGGGGATTTTTTTGCTGCATAACACTTTTTTAATAAAATAATTGGTCTTTTTCGGTTGACAGAAATTCAAAAAAGTTGTATCATATAATCTGTATAATGATGTAATCTGACCTATATAATATAACTACAAAAGGAGATTTGCTGAAATGAAAAAGGCTCTGACATTTGTTCTGGCAATTACTATGATTTTGGCTCTTGGGGTTTGCCCTGTTTCTGCGGCAAACAGTGCTCTTTCATCGCTTATTCCTCAACTTGATCCCGGCGAAACGAGAAGAGAAACCGAGTATAACTATGCTTGGCTTGACCAGCTTATTATCAGAGATGATGCGTCTGCATTTGTTCCCACAACTGTTATTCCAAAACCCGATGACTATCCCTACAGTCATACATATGAGGAGTTTCTTGAAGAGGTTAAACAGTATTCTGCGCTCAAAGATCTCAACGAAAACACTGTTTCTTCAACCTATGAAGAAATGATGACTCTTGTTTATTACACCGTTGTTGCTCTCGGTATGACCGACGATTACGAAGTAATGGAAGAGTATCTGCGTGACCACGGTATTACAATTCCTGATGTACCCGGCGGACAGGATAAAATCAATGTTGCTGTTGTTTATGCAGCACTCAAATACGATGCAGTTTATGCCCTTTACGGCACTAAGGTTTCAATTCCCGTCGGTGTGAGTCTTGACAATGCAAGTGTTATTATTTTCTCAGCGCTTGCAGGAGTTATGCTTCCCTCAGGTATTGATACTTTCCCCGGTCTTGCAGTTCACACTGTAAAGAGTTATGTTACCGATTTCGATGATATTCCCGTAAGCAAAAATCCCACAGCTGCTGAAGTTTTCTATTGGGCAAAGGTTATAGTTGCTTCTTCAGCTGACTCAAACGAGGACGATATCGGTGATTATGAAGTTTCAAAAATGGCTTACGATATGGTTCATCCCGACGATAAGGCTTATGTTGATAACGCATATTATGCAACAATTCTCAACACTGCTTACGATGTAACACTTGATGCTGACGCTCTGGGCGCAGCAGCAGAAAGCGGAGACAAAACTGCAGTTGCAAGACTTATTCTTGAAACGATGCTTTCAGAGAAGAACGTAAGAGTAGGCAGCAAAATGAACACGAAGGAGCTTTTCGAGCTGGCTTGTGTAAACGGCTGCTTCAATCTCGAAGAAGAATTCCACTCAGATGTTTTCTACTATGATGTGACAATCGCTCAGGAGAGAACAAAGATGTGGTTTACACCCTTCTCAGTTGCTGACCAGCTTGAAGGCGGTAACGTAAAAGCTACTTCAATGACCCTTAACGGTGCCCCGGCAGGACACAACACAACAACAAGTGTAGCACTTGATCCCGAGAAGGCAAACGAAACAATTGTTCTTACCGTTAATTATAATGACGGTGTAAGAATGGAGCAGGCAAGCTATACATTCAACATTATCAAAGATAAGTCCCTCAACGGTACAACACCG
>JAZSID010000012.1:0-2443 GCA_045533625.1 Acutalibacteraceae bacterium
TGCCATATCGGGAATCATCATACATTCAACCGTCGGGTCAGATGCTGTGTGGATGAACATTACGGTTTTGCTGAGTGCTCCGCCGTTTGAAAGTTCCTCCTTAAAATAAAGGAAGTCGTCATATTTAAGACCCATACCGCCGAGCACGATAACGTCTGCTTCAGCCTGAAGAGCGATTCGTGCAAGGAGCTGGTTGTACGGTTCACCTGAAATTGAGAAAATCGGAAGCTTCTGCGAAACAACGAGAGTGTTGAACATATCAATCATCGGGATATTCGTTCTCATCATTCTGTTTGCAAGAATACGCTTTGTCGGGTTGACGGACGGTCCGCCGATAGTTGTCATATTATCAGTAAGTGCAGGGCCTTTATCCCTCGGCTCACCTGAACCGTTGAAGATTCTGCCAAGGAGGTCTTCGCTGAACGAAACTCGCATTTCATTGCCGAGGAAACGGACTTCGTCACCCGTTGAAACGCCCTGACCGCCTGCAAAAACCTGAAGCGAAACAAGGTCGCCGTCAATCTTATTGACCTGGGCAAGTGATTTGCCGAAACGGGTATTGATCTGTGCAAGTTCGTTGTATCTTACGCCTTCTGCGCGGACGGTGATAACGTTACCCGTAATGGATTCAATTCTGTTAAAAACTTTATTCATTATCACTCACCATCCTTTAACAAAAGCTCTGCTACACGTGTTATTGCGCCCTTACCTTCAGCATACAACAAATCGATTTCAGCCTCAGCCTTTTTAAATTCATCGCTTTGGAACTCAGTGTAATTCCAGTCGATAAATTTCTGACGCATACGGTTGAAGAAAACTCGTGCATCGTCTTTATCATCAAGTGCAAAGTCGCTGCCAAGGATGTTTATAAGCTTATCCGTAACGTAACGCTGACGTGCTGTTGTGCAGTTTGACTCAACAGCATCAAAAGAGTTCTGCTGAAGATAAACCGCGTCAAGCATTTCCGCCTTAAGATAAATAATATAGTCTGCAAGGCTTGTACCCTCTTCGCCGACAACCTTCATCATTGAGCCGATTTCATCGCCGTGAAGAAGAATATTTTTGCAGAAAGCTGACTTTGCAGAATCTGTAACTGTTTTGTATTTTGACCACGAAATAAGCGGATCGATTGCGGGATATTTTCTTGCATCCGAGCGTTCACGTGAAAGACCGTGGAATGCACCGACAACCTTAAGAGTTGCCTGGGTTACAGGCTCTTCAAAGTTACCGCCTGCGGGAGAAACCGTACCGCCGATTGTAACGGAGCCTTTGCTTCCGTCGGGAAGACGTACACAGCCTGCTCTTTCGTAGAATGCTGCGATATATGATTCAAGATATGCCGGGAAAGCTTCTCCGCCCGGGATTTCTTCAAGTCGTCCTGACATTTCTCGCATAGCCAGTGCCCAACGTGATGTTGAGTCAGCAAGCATTAAAACGTTAAGTCCCATTTGTCTGTAATATTCAGCAAGAGTTACTGCCGTATAAACAGATGCCTCACGCGAAGCAACAGGCATTGATGAAGTGTTACACACAATAATTGTTCTTTCCATAAGTGAACGACCTGTTCTCGGGTCAACAAGCTCGGGGAACTCTGTAATTGTTTCAACAACCTCACCTGCACGCTCACCGCAGGCTGCGATGATAACGATATCAACGTCTGCGTACTTTGATGTTGTGTGCTGTAAAACTGTTTTACCTGCGCCGAAAGGTCCGGGGATACAGTAAGTACCACCCTTTGCTACGGGGAAGAAAGAGTCGATAAGACGTACCTTTGTTTCCATTGTTTCTGTCGGTGCAAGTCTTTCGCTGTAGCATTTAACGGCTCTTTTAACGGGCCATCTGAAAGACATTGAAACAGGAACCTCTCTGCCTCTTTCGTCTGCAAGAACGGCAACCGTTTCGTTTACCGTATATTCGCCCTTGTCTGCGATTGACTTAAGAGTGTAGTTTCCGAGAAGATAAAACGGAACAAAAATTTTATGGTTGAACGGTCCTTCGGGAACCGTACCGAGATATTCGCCTGCGCGAAGATTGTCGCCAACCTTTGCTGTCGGAGTAAACTCCCATTTCTTTTCGGCATCAAGTCCGTCAGCGTAGTTACCTCTTTCAAGGAACCAGCCTGCCTGCTCAGCCAATACGGGCAACGGATTCTGAAGTCCGTCATAAATCTGTCCGAGAAGTCCGGGTCCGAGCTGTGCGGAAAGCATTTCGCCCGTGAAATCAACGTCGTCACCGCACTTGATGCCACCTGTCATTTCGTAAACCTGAATTTGGTCGATGTCATCTATGATACGGCTTACAGCGCTTTTAAGTTTTGTATCGTCAACGTTAACATAGCAAATTTCGTTCATTGAAACATTGCCGTCAAACCTTACGGAAACAAGGTTGCCGTTAACGCTTACTACCTTACCTTTGTTTTCGGTCATTATATAACCTCCGTTCT
>JAZSID010000149.1:0-8980 GCA_045533625.1 Acutalibacteraceae bacterium
CTTAAGGAAACAGGCAGACTTGCTGATATTGCTCCCACAATGCTTACAATCCTCGGACTCGAACAGCCCAAGGAAATGAACGGCGAGAGTCTTATTAAATAATTAGTATATTATAACGCGACAGCCCACTGAGCTAACTCAGTGGGCTGTCTTTTTTCAGGAGATTATTCAAAATTCAACTTATTGGTGTAATACTGTGTCAGCTTCCTGCGCCTTTTGCGTGAAGCTGTTATTTTTCCACCATGACCAGATTGCTGAAATCACGGTGAAGATGTATGTAGCGTACCGCGTCCATGTTTCAAGCTCAACCTCGTTGTCAGTTACACCGAACATTACGAGTGCCTGATTGACAAGCGCAAGAACGAGCACAATCGTTCTTACCCACGTTTGATTTGATACGCCTTTAAGATTTATCTTTTTCACTTAATTTCCTCCCTTAATTCGTCTATTCTGTGATGGGCAGATTTCACTGAGCTTTCAACACAGAACATCCTTTCAACAAGGTTGTTGTGCTTGGAAACTTTTTGCTCAAGCTGTTCGATACGGTATATCGTAAGCTTATTTGCCGCAAGAATTCCGCCGAAAGTGCCTAACATTGTACCGCATAAAGCTATCAACGCTGTTATGATGTCCGTCATGTTGCCTCCTTCACCTTGCAGTAATCAAGGCAAATCCAGCCTGACGGAATCTTTCCCCAGTTGTCGTCAACCTCAGATACTGTACACACGCAACCCTTTACAAGTCCGTGAGCAGAGTTTCCGCCGTTGAGCTTTCGTATCTGCGACTGAGCATTCGGAGTGAGGAACGAAAACTTCTTGTAATCATAATCTGTTGACGGACCGCGTCTTACCCTCAGTAAGCTTGCGGTAACAACATATGTTCCCGTTTTATACACAGTAGGTTCCTTATATGTAAGTGCAAACTTTTCGGGATCTTCGTAGCTATCCGTCTTTAAATCCTTGACACCAAGATGAAGATGAACTCCTGTTGCCTTTCCGGTTTTTCCCGTATAGCCGAGTAGTGTACCTTTCTGTACTGTCTGTCCCTGCTTAACCTTTATACTGTCAAGATGATAGTGGAGCATCTTTTTATTGATACGCGGATATTTAACCCAGATGTACTTTGCGCCGTCCGAAGCCTTTCCGCAGCTTATAATACTCCCCTTTTCAATCGCATACTGTGCAATCTTCTTTCCGTTTGTGCCGTAATCCGTACCGTAGTGAAACGGATTTGTAGCACCTGCGGAAGTGCTCATTACCGCACGCCTGCCATACGGTGATGTTATATAGTGATTTTTTCCGTTAAAAATTATATTGGTGACTTTACTCATTTATTACTCTTTTTCTCCTTTTCATTTTCATATTCCCTTATTATTTCTGCAAAGGTACGAAAAAGTGTAAAATCGTCGTCGCCGTTTAACCTGCACAGTTCAACCTGCTTCGAAAGTCTTAAAGCAAGAAAAAGCGACGACAGCTCCATTTCAACACTAATCATCGTACCTTGCATCATTTTCAGTTACAATCTCCTTCGGATACAAAACTTCCTGTGTCGGCACCTCGTGCTGGTCAGAAAAATCTGTTGCCGCGCCCATCGGTCGGCTGATTTCAACAGCCTTGCCCGAATTACTTTCAAATGCATTCAGAGTAAATGAAAAACCGATTATATCAGCTGCTGAATCGGTATCGGAATTTGCCGCCAAAGCAAAACGCACCTTTTTCGGGTAAACCGTTGTCATCTGAGTATTTGTATCCGATGCATATGCCTGCAGAACAGACTCGACGGGGATGACATGGATTCCTGTACCAAGCGGAAGATTGAGAGAAAATTCATTCATCGCAATTCTTTTTTCATATGCTTGCTCAGGTGAGCTATCCTGCCACAATACAGGGTTTACCGTAATTTCACAGTTGTTTGTTACCTTAAGAATCACATAACCCGTAAGAGTCATACAGCAAGGCTTCACGACATCGAATTCAAAGGCACTTATCGGCACTTTACGGTACGCATCAGAAGCAATTATCTTGTGTACGTCACCGTCACCTGAGCTTCTCCATGAAAAATGCTTCACAAACGGCAGTTTTTCTTCCCTCAGAGTATAGGTGCTGTTTTTTGACAAAGTGAAGAGAACATTTCCGATGAATTCCGCAAACTTTGTAACCTCATCGCCCGAATAGCTGTACGGAGACCAGGTTATACTGCAGGCATTTATACCCAATGTTTCAGCAAGAAAATTTGGCAAGTTTGGGTTTACTGTCGGCGCAATAATAGCCTTGCTGAGTACATCGTCATCTCTGTTTTCGTAGTTGTATCTGCCGAGAGTTTCAGTAAGTGCACTCAGGCAATTATCCTTGAATCGGGGATAAAAAAGCATCTTTGAGCAGTAATTGAACAAGCCAGAGTTGATATCAAGTGCCGCGCATAATTTGTCCTCATAGATTCTGGTAAGCAAGCTGAGAATCGCAACAGATTCACTTTCACTCAACGGTCCGTCGCCCTTATTGACGGAATAGCAGTCGTCCCATCTGTACGGGAAGTTCTTTCCGAGGTCAACACCGTTTACATTACGTTTGCTCTTATTGACAAAACCGTACGGATTTGCAACAGGTATAACCACAAATTTTACCTTTGATCGCAGATAAGCAAGTGTTCTGTCACTTTTGAAATTCCGACACAATTCATCAAAGAAATGTGACAACGCTCTTAGTGTTACATCATTGTTACTGTGAATACATCCTGTTACAAGAACGGTCTTTTCATAATTAAGCGGCTCAAAAGTGTAGGCATAAATCGGGAAAGTTCCGCTTTCATCCGTTCCGATATCTTCAACGCTCACGTATTCCGGAAACTCGGTTGCAAGAGCGCCGAATATCGCATTCAGATATGCTGTATATTTCGCAGCTCCCGTTGCTGTCGGGAAATTTGATGACTTTTTAAACTCTGACGGTGTATACCAATCGTCAGGCTCACCGGGCAAGACATCAATATCGCTGATACTACCTTTTCTTCGCAGGTTTTTAAGCAGGTCGTTAAATCTTGTTTCAAGTCCGCCCTTGTACTTTTCAATTGCACCTTCGAGCTCTCTTATGGCATTGTAAACAAAGAGATTGTCTTCTTCATACCAGTTGTTAACTTCGCCGATACCTTCATTGACGCGGTGTGCAACGGCATTCGTAGTAATAACTACACCGTCACCATCCACGCCATACACTCCGATTTTAATAAAGCCTTCATCCTGAAGGCAGATTGCAGGTATTTTGCATTCATCACTATCAAGCTCAACTCTTGTGTAATCCGAATTACCAAAGCCGAAAACTGCAGTTTTTGTGAAGCCGTCCCACGTGTTATCGAAAACGAACGAACAGCTGTCAAAATTCACGCTACCACCCGTTGTATATGTATCCTGCTCAATTTCAAGACGGTTTGCCGTAACTTTCAAAATAATTTTATTCACACCAACACCATCCTTCTGTCTTTTTCATAGTAATTTTTCAATGCATACGCAGTGGCAAGTATATCTCTTTTCTGGTCATAGAATATCGTTAATTTTCTCTTGATTTCATAAGTCTTAAGGTAATTGTTGGCCATATAAGCTTCATTAAGCTGTTTTCTGTACTTCGCAATCAGGCAATTAATATCCTCAGCTGCCTTGAAATAATCTTCGCTGAGTTCTGTCAGGCTTCTTTCCATTCGTATCGTCCCTTTCCGTTTATAAATTTAAGATTGATTTCAACTTCGAAAGCTTTACTGTACCTTTCAAGAATTTCCGCTGACGGCATTTTTTTGCCGTTTTCGATTTTCTCCAGCTCATTCACGGTAATGCACACCGCCTGCGCTGCCTGCTCAGGCGTTACCGCTTTTGAAAGACGGATATTTTTCAGCTGTCCGGAAAGCTGATTATCATTCTTTTTTAAAGCTGAAGTAATTTTCATAATTTCATCAAAATATAACGGCGTAATCTCTGCCATAGCAAGGTCTTTGTGGTACATCACGAGTGGAGTAATAAGCTCCTTGATTGTTTCGTTGGCTCTTGCAATCGTTCTGTAAACATTAGCTTGTGAAACACCGTTCTCCCTTGCAATCTGCGCCGTATTTTTATTCAGATACCAATACTCTTTTATAAAGCACTTCTGCGTTTCACTCAATCTTTTTTCTATTATTTCCTCAACAAGCTTTGCTGTCCCGAGTTTACGGATCCGATGAACGAGGCTGTCTATGCTTTCAAGTGCCTCTTCTTCATCAAAACTGCACAACCGCATACATCGCAGAGCAGCACGTGCTTCCTCAATTGAAATCACTTCGTCAGATATACTTTTCATTTTAACCTCGCTTTCTGTTTTCGTCCGACGGCTTATTCAATAGCACATCTATTATTTTAGGAACATTTGTTCGTTTTGTCAAGAGTTTTAATAAATTTAATATTATTTTTATATTTTATCTTGACTTTTTCAATAGTATCACTCATAATAATAGTGTAAAAAGTTTTTATAAGGTGAAATAATTATGACAATTATCAAAGATTTGAGGTTAAAACGCGGCATAACCCAACGTGAGCTTGCATCTCTCTGTGGTGTTCATCAGACTGCTGTCAGCCAATGGGAAAAAGGACGAACTCTCCCCGATAAAGCTGCTCTTATAAAGCTTTCAGATATTTTCGGAGTATCAATTGATACTCTTATGAAAAAGAACGCACCGACAAATACTAACAGTATCCCCGTACTCGGATATGTTCGTGCAGGCTCTCCCACGGAGGCAATTGAAAACATAATCGATTATGAGGATATTTCTCCCGAGATGTCAGCCAAAGGCGAACATTTCGGACTTAAGGTTGTCGGAGACAGTATGACACCCAGGATTTGTCAGGGTGATGTTGTAATCGTCCGTAAGCAGAACTATATCGAAAACGGTGAAATCGGTGTTGTGCTTATCAACAACCTTGATGCAACAATCAAGAAGGTAATAAAAAACGGTACAGGACTTACCCTGATACCGTTCAACAATGAATATGAACCTCTTGTTTTCACTGCGGAGGAAATTGTTACTCTGCCCGTTACAATTATCGGCAAAGTTGTCGAGTTAAGAGGAAAATTCTAATGAAAAAGCGACTTGCAAAACTGGTTTGCAAGTCGCTTTATGATTTTATAATTCTGCGTAAGCTTCCTTTACGGCATAGTACGAAGGCTTCGGATCACCGTTGTAGTCAACAAGACCCCACTTTGTTTCAACGGGACATTCTGCCTGTCCGCAAACATAGCAATCGCCGCTATCCTGCCAACAGTAAACAAACATACCGATTACGTAGTCAAGATCTGCAACCATCGGGATTGTGTCCTCAAAGAAATCACCCTGACCTTCAGGTGTATGCTCGTATCTGTAAAGACCGAATCCTTCCTGAAGCTCACAGTAAAGGTGGTTGCTGTACTCTCCGTCAAAAATAAGGTCGCCCTTCTCTTCGTCAGAACGGTCGCTGTAGTTTTCAAGAATTTCTTCCTTCATATCTTCAGGAAGCTTGTTTATGAAATTATTTATGTCTGCACGAGCTTCCTTTTCACTGTTGTAGCCATACTGCTGAAGAATTGCAGTTTTCTCTTCTTTACTCTTCGGCTCACCAAGTCCGATGTAACCGAATTCGCAAAGAATAATCGGCTTATTAGTTATACGGCGAACAAAATTAAGTATAGTTTTGAACTGCTTCGGAGTTTTAAGCACCGGTTCAAAGCAACCAAGATACATATCTACGCCGACATAGTCACAATACTGATGGTACTTCATCATTTTGAACGGTAAAGTAATAATTGAAAGACCGCCGAGATTGTAACCTATAATAACATCACCTCTTATAGGATACATCGCCTCAAGCTGCATACCGATAAATTCCGCAGCTTCATCGAGAGTAAGCGGCAAAGTAAATCTGTCAATACCCATTTCATTTGTAACCTGGAAAGCACCTACAATACCCTTGAGGTCTTCAACATAGAAACGTGCGATATCCTGAATAGCTTCCCTGTCAGCAGGGTCACGCGGATCAAGACCGTACTCCATATAATCTTCAGGATACGGTGTAATACCAAAAATTCTTACTCCGTTTTCAGCGAATTCTCTAGACTCTTCTTTCCAGTTAAGATAGCTCTTAGAAAGTTCGCCGTTCTCATCATAAGGAAACGGGATATCATCACGGAACCATTCGATGTTGCCTTCATTCAACAACTCATAATCAGGTTCAGCGTGGCAGACACCTTTCATAAATCCGTCGACTTTTTCTTCTGCTACAGTAACATTTTTGTCAAATCTTGCAAACGGAGTTCCTACAATCATCGTAAGAAACGGTGTTATAATTGTGAGTAATAAAGCTATAATTTTCATACAATCTTCTCCTTTTTTGATATTAAACATACTAACATAAGAAAACTGTATAATCAATAACAAATGAATATAAAATGTTGTTTATTATACATATTCATAACAATGTTTAATTCAAAACAAAAAAAGAGGTAAGCCATTCGACTTACCTCTTTAAAAGTTAGGTTAATTATTCGTTGATAGCTGTAACAACGCCTGAACCAACTGTACGGCCACCTTCACGGATAGCGAAACGAAGACCTTCTTCGATAGCGATCGGAGTGATGAGCTCAACGTTCATTGTAACATTGTCACCAGGCATACACATTTCAACACCTTCAGGAAGGTTGATAACGCCTGTAACGTCTGTTGTTCTGAAGTAGAACTGAGGACGGTAGTTGTTGAAGAACGGTGTATGACGGCCACCTTCGTCCTTATTAAGAACGTAAACCTGACCAGCAAACTTTGTGTGCGGGTGAATTGAACCGGGCTTTGCAAGAACCTGACCACGCTCGATGTCTGTTCTCTGGATACCACGAAGGAGAGCACCGATGTTGTCGCCTGCCTCAGCGTAATCGAGGAGCTTACGGAACATTTCGATACCTGTAACAACAGTCTTTCTCTTCTCTTCTGTAAGACCAACGATTTCAACTTCTTCTGAAAGCTTGAGCTGTCCACGCTCAACTCTACCTGTAGCAACTGTACCACGGCCTGTGATTGTGAAAACGTCTTCAACAGGCATGATGAACGGAAGGTCAGCCTTACGATCCGGTGTCGGGATGTAAGAGTCAACTGCGTCCATGAGCTCCCAGATAGGTGCAAGCTCAGGAGCTGATGTGTCGCCACCTGCATACTCAAGAGCCTTAAGAGCTGAACCCTGGATGATCGGTGTGTCGTCGCCGGGGAATTCATACTCGCTGAGTGTTTCACGGATTTCCATTTCAACGAGCTCGAGGAGTTCGGGATCGTCAACCTGGTCGCACTTGTTCATGAATACGATGATGTAGGGAACGCCAACCTGACGAGCAAGAAGGAGGTGTTCCTTAGTCTGAGCCATCGGGCCGTCTGTTGCAGCGATAACGAGGATAGCACCGTCCATCTGAGCAGCACCAGTGATCATGTTCTTGATATAGTCAGCATGGCCCGGGCAGTCAACGTGAGCGTAGTGACGTGAATCTGTCTCGTACTCAACGTGAGCTGTGTTGATTGTGATACCACGCTCTCTCTCTTCAGGAGCCTTATCGATGTTAGCGTAGTCGATGAATGCTGCGCCACCCTTCATAGCGAGTGTCTTTGTGATAGCAGCTGTCAATGTTGTTTTACCGTGGTCAACGTGGCCGATTGTACCAATGTTAA
Organism: Acutalibacteraceae bacterium; assembly: GCA_045533625.1. Lineage (GTDB taxonomy): Bacteria > Bacillota > Clostridia > Oscillospirales > Acutalibacteraceae > CAG-488. The sequence goes on from JAZSID010000149.1 coordinate 7,693, forward strand.
CGTGCGGCTTACTTCTTTCAAATTTTTCCTTTGCCATTTGGAATTTCCTCCCTTTGGTAATTAATTTTTAATTTAATATTCAATGCATACTGCATAAATCCATTGTACCAATTTTAGAAACAAAATTCAAGTACTTTTTTAAAAATAACTTAGTCCTTGTTTCTTGCGCTGATGATTTCGTCAGAAACTGACTTAGGTACTGCAGCGTAGTGGCTCGGCTCCATAGCGTACTGACCACGGCCCTGTGTCTTTGAACGGAGGTCTGTAGCGTAACCGAACATGTTTGAAAGCGGAATGTTTGAGTCAACCTGAACAGCACCTGTTCTCTGTTCCTGGCCGAGAATCATACCGCGGCGTGAGTTAACGTCACCCATAACATCACCGAGATAATCTGTCGGAACGATGATAGCAACCTTCATGATGGGCTCCATAAGAACAGCAGCTGCCTTCTTCATTGCATCCTTGAATGCCATAGAACCGGCAATCTTAAATGCCATTTCAGATGAGTCAACTTCATGGTAAGATCCGTCGTAAAGAGTAACCTTAACGTCAACTACGGGGTAACCTGCAAGTACACCTGACTGCATTGCACCCTTAACACCTGCTTCAACAGCAGGAATATATTCCTTCGGAATAGCACCGCCGACAACAGCGTTAACGAACTCAAAGCCCTTCTCCGGATTCGGCTCGATACGGATTTTAACATGACCGTACTGACCCTTACCACCTGACTGACGTGAGTACTTGCAGTCAACGTCTGCTTCCTTAGTGATTGTTTCTCTGTAAGCAACCTGAGGCTTACCGATGTTAGCTTCAACCTTAAACTCACGAAGCATACGGTCAACGATGATCTCAAGGTGAAGCTCACCCATACCTGCGATGATTGTCTGACCTGTTTCTTCGTCAGTGTAGCAACGGAATGTCGGGTCTTCTTCAGCAAGCTTCTGAAGGGCGATACCCATCTTTTCCTGACCTGCCTTTGTTTTCGGCTCGATAGCTACGCGGATAACAGGCTCCGGGAACTCCATTGACTCGAGAATGATAGGATGCTTCTCGTCACAGAGTGTGTCACCTGTTGTTGTGTTCTTAAGACCAACAGCTGCAGCGATGTCACCTGAATAAACAAGTCGGAGGCCAAGCGGTCTTAGGAAGACAAATGTCTTAGCCAACTCTTTGGCTCACAGAACGACATGGCTACGTTCCGACTTGGATGCTTCTCGTCACAGAGTGTGTCACCTGTTGTTGTGTTCTTAAGACCAACAGCTGCAGCGATGTCACCTGAATAAAC
>JAZSID010000065.1:0-11839 GCA_045533625.1 Acutalibacteraceae bacterium
TGCTGCCGACCTTATAGGAGGCGGAGGTGGTGGAGGCGGAGGTGGTGGCGCAATCGGACTCTCATGCATTTCGCCTACCATCAAAAGCTCTTTTCCGCAACCTTCGCAGATTGTTCTGGAAACATCCTGATCCTTTCCGCAGTAAAGACAATGCCAATAGCTTCCGCTGAATTCAGGTTCGTTGTTATTCATAGCATATCCTTTCTCTATATCATTTATATATATTATTTCTCTTCGATAAAAATAGTTGCATCGGGAGCACCTGCTCCATAATTATTTGTAGCATAAGCTGCCTCATTTGTAAAGGTGCGGCAGCTGTTTTTTATATAATTTTTAATATCTGTCGGAGTAATGTCGGGGTAGATTGCCCTGAGCAAAGCTGCCATAGCCGCTATGTGCGGACTTGCCATTGATGTTCCCTGCAAAAAAACGAGTTTACCGTCTTTTTCATGGCTGTAGCTACAGATTTTAACACCGGGGGCGCAGACATCTACAGCTGCGCCGTAATTTGAAAAATCTGCAATTTCATGATTTATATCGTATGCGCCTACAGTAATTGCCTGCGGAATATCTGCAGGGCAGGCTAAACCGTCGGCAATATCTGCAGTTTCATTACCTGCAGCCACAACAACGGGGATTCCTGCGTCGTAAGCTTCTTTGATTCCCTCGTGCAGCATCCTTTCGCAAGGACCACCCAGGCTCATATTGATAACATCAACATTATTTTCTATACATAATTCTATTGCTGAATAACACAACAAGGACGATGTGCCTTCGTGACCGTTGAAGACATCCAGATTCCATACTTTTATGTTATCACAATCTGCACCGTCAAGAACTGTTCCGACAACGTGCGTGCCGTGCCGGGCAGGCACAACTTTACCGCCTGTAACAACATTGTAGCCTTCAATGTACCTGTGGCTGTTTTCACTGTGAACAAGAGCGCCAAAATCAATTACGCCGACAACAAGCTCTTTATCACCGTAATACTCCGAAACATAGTCGCTGAGTTGGTCTAAACCCATATCGGGAACACCCCAGGAGTAATAATCCGAACCGGGCTCTGTGCTTTCTACAGGCTCCAGAGTGCAATATTCTTCGCTTATATAGTTGGATGAAACATTATACTCATCACGCTCAACAAAAATGACGCCCGGTGCGTTTTGCAGTTTGTTGTAGCAGTCATCAGCCTTTTCTTTATCGGAAAACTGAATTATCAACGTATTCTTGGAGTTCGCTATGACAAGGTCAGCTTCAAATTCACTCAGGTCAAGCGAAGTGCCGTCGTATTTGACTATGAGTCTGTTGGTGCTTTTGTTTCCGCTGATAACTTCTTCATCGTCATATTCAAGAATGATATCTGACATCTCGTTTGCGAATTCGCTGCCTGCTTCAACTTTTGAAAGACTTGTTTTTTCGTTTACTTTAATAATGCCTGAGGCAGGCGGTACCGGGGGAGCTTTCTCAGGCCAGAAGAAAATCAGCGCGGCGGCAATTCCTGCAACTGCGAGTACGGAAACAACGGCTGAAATAATCTTTGCTTTTTTTGCTTTTTTCATTTCAGCCAGAATTTGCTTTGCAGGCTCGTAGCCTTTGTCGGCAGCTTTTTTGTAAAGCTCTACAGCTTTTTTTCGATCTGTATGTACACCCCAGCCGTAATAAAACATCTGACCCATTCCGTACAGTGCAGGGGGATAGTTTTCTTTGGCGAGCTTATCCATACCTGCAACGGCCTCGGCAGCCACCTGTTTGGTTTTGATTTTGGAAAGTAAATCGCTGGATTTTAAAAACTGTACTTCCTTATCGTTTGCATTTGCCGGGTTCAGACATTTTTGCCTGAGCTCGTCAGTGTTGCAATCCGAAATCCATTTTTTAAGCTTTTTATCATACATTGCCTGTTTCCTCCGTTATTTCATACTTGACAAAACCGCCTGCAACCACCAACAGGAGGACGGCAATTCCGAGAGGATAGTAAATGAACGAAAGCAGTGCTGCAACTGTGCCTGTCAGGAAATTCAGCAAGATCATTTTTATGTCGAACGAAAAATAATAAACGCAACCTGCAGCGACGGCAAACAAGCCGAAGAAAATTATTGAAACAACTGCTCTTATGACGTTGATATCCTGAGCAAAAAGAAGCATATCCTCGGTAAGAATGAGCTTTTTCTTTGTATTTTCACCTTCGTTTGCAGCTTTGAACATATTTTCAACAGAGCTTGTCATTTCGTCAATGTTTACGGCACCGTTACCATCTTCAACGCTTATTTCAAATGTTTTGTCAGCAATGTCGAGCAAAGGCATTTTGCTTTTGGATGCGTTTGAAGCATCTGCATTTTTGATGTGTAAAACGTATAGCTTGGCATCATATTTTTCAAGCTCATCTTTGTCGAACGAATTAAGTTTGCCGACAGCATCAGAAATCATTATAATTATATTCTTTCTTGAATCATAATCACTGTCTTTTATTGTTTCCAGTGCGAAATCCAATGCGATTTCAAAATTGTTTGAGTTGGCAAAAGCATTTATTGCTTTGATTTTATCTTTCAGGCTATCCCTGTTGGATGAGGTTACGGGTAAATGCTCTGTTGCGTGATTCTTTTCATCTATGTTATAGGATGAAAAGGCAGCGAAACGAAAGTAGTTGTTTTCATCCATTGTGTCAAGTGCTTCACAAGTTGCATCAACACAGCTTGCGTACTGGTTAGCCATACTTGCAGAGCAGTCGACCATAAAAACAACATTGCTTTTAATTGGAGTTTTACCGTCGTCCGAATCAACAGCATATTTATGCAGCCTGAGTGAATACAGCAGTTGACCCGAAGCACCTATAACTGCGCCCGAAACCAGCGAGAGCACCAGACCGAGAGCAATACTTTTTCTGCCGACAGCCTTATAATCCTTGCGCTTGAGCCACAGCGTAAATTCAACACCCAGATATCCAAGTACGGCTATTACCGCAAAAACCTCGGCTGTCCATAAAATACAACCTACAGGAGTGTCTGCGGTGATTTTATAATTGAGCAGGCAACACAAAAAGCCGACTGCCGCAAAAGCACCGGAAAACAGGAGCTTATATTTAAGACCTTTTTTCACAAGCGATACCTTCTTTAAAGATTAGTTTGTTCTGTTTTGAATTTTGTAAATGCAGTTAATATAAATATAAGCGATGCTGCAAGACCTGCTATGGGATGTATAACGAATATCACACCCGAAACTGCACCCGGGAGCAGATTGATAAGAAGCTTCTTTTTGTCTTCCGCACCGTAATAGACAAAGCTTGTAAGTAATGAGAAAACAGAGAAGGTGAGTATGCGGATTAAAACTTTCCATACGGTATTCTTTTTTGAAAACAGAATGGATTCCGTACCGAGGGCGATTTTTGTTTCGGTTCTGGTTTCCTTCTTTACGGGGTCTTCAACAGGCTCTTCATCAACCTCGGTAGTTATAGCCAAAATATTATATATATTATCCATACTGTAGTCGCCGTTTTCATCAGGAATCAAGTGGAAAACTTCATCTGCAATTTCGGCGAGCTGGCAGTCAGGGTCAATCTTGTCGCTTTCGCTAACCGAAGTCTTGATTATATAAACTGTAATGTCACTCTCGGCATAATCGTCTATAAGTTTTTCCATTTCTGATTCGTAATCACCCAAACAGTCTGTAAACATAATTACTATTTTTTCGCTGTCAGCGTCTGCTTTTGTTGTAAGAGTGTCATACGAATACTGGAGCGGAGGATAAAAGTAGTTGTAACCTCCGTCTGCATGGGTTGTGTTTACTGTTGCTTTGATACTGTCTTTATTGCTCTGTGTGAGCTGCAGTAAATCCGTTTTTTTATCTACATTTCTGGTGAAAGTAATGTACTGGAAGTAGTGATTTTCGTTAAGCTTATCAATAAGATTGCAGGTTGCTTCTACACAGTTTTCGTAAATGTATAACAAACTTGCAGATTCATCCATGATAAATGATATGCTTTTTGTTTCCTGCTTTTTCTCTTCCGGTTTATCAGCGGGGTCGGGTTCGATTTCAATCTTCTTTTCCTGCTTTTCAAGCGCAAACAAAGCCTGACCTACAGCACCTGTTGCGGCACCGAGTACAAGACACAGCACAAGACTTACCGCGATATTGCGACACTTGGCAGCGGCATATTTCTTTTTCATACACAGCAGAGAAACCTTAAGTCCGACGTAGCCCATAATCAGGGATACGGCAAAGGCTTCTGCTGCCCATATAATACAGCCGGTCGGTGTATCCGATAAAGCGGTACGGTTAATCAGGCAACACAAAAAGCCGGCTGCAGCAAACAGACATGAGAAAATAAAGCTGAACAGTGTAATCACTTTGCATCCTCCGTTGCAGTTCTTTTGCACCACTTTTCGGCAGCGTTATTGTTTTGATTTATAATCCCTTGGATATAGCGGCTTATTACCGAAAATGCAGTGCCTTCGTTCTGATAAGTTTTTTGTAAATCAGTAATCGAAAACAGGAGGGGAAGGCTGCATGCAACAGGAGTATATTCTCGGCAGGATGAAATTGTCATATAAACGGGAAGACCGTTTTCCGCTTCTTCAACAACAAGCCCGCCGTACTGCTGTGCAAGGCAGAGTGTATCTCCGTTTGACGGTACACCGTAAAGATCGGATACTTTCTTTATATATTGACTGCTCGGCGGATAATCAAGATCAGAGTTGTAGAAGATATGCTCTCGCTCAAAGCCGGTAACTATCCACGAAACAGCCTTTGACGGCAGAGCGGCACGCATAGATTCTACGGCTTGAGCTGTTGTTCCGAGATTGGATTTGTTGAGTATCACAAACACCGCATCGGCATTTGCAGCGGCAGAAATACTTCCGTATGAAAGGCAGTTGAAGTATACGTTTACGGAAACGTGCTGATTTGCAGCTTCACCCACAACTATTTCATAGATACCGTTTGTGAATATGTCCTCGGGACATCTTGTTTTAGTGTTTTTAGGTGTCGATATTATATCTTCAATATTTCTTTTTGTTTCATCAATCATCATTGATGTTTCATGTTTGCTTATGTAAACTGAAAGCATTGTTCCGCATGCCAGCTCGAGCAGGTCGCTGTAGAGTGAGCATACGTAGTCTTTGGCAACTGTTTCGTTTTCGGCAACTACGGCAATTCTCAGGTTATCGATGCCGCGTACCTGATTGTACTCAAAAACAGTTTCCTTCTGCGGAGCATATTCGTTATTTGGTTTAGGCTCAACAGGTGGGGGAGTAACTACGGGCGGCACAAAAGCCGTCTGCACGGGTTGCTTTACGGGACGCAAACGTATGGTACCGAATGCCATTGTTTTCTTCCTTTCTTAATGAAATTTTGCTTGAAAATTCACAAGTGTAAAAGCGAACTTTCAAGCAAAATATTTCAGGAATTAAAAGTCATTCTTTCAAATTCGCTTTCATCGAGCATTTGCTTGGGACGGCTCTTGCCGGATATTGAATCACACAAAAGCTTTGAGGCATAGTCCCAGCCGCCTTTGCAGACTCCGAATCTGAGTAAATCCTTCGCAGTTAACAGCGAGGATTTTTTCAAAACATAAAATTGACTGTTTTCTTTTGCCATAGCCTGCCCGATTACAGCCATAAACCTTTGTGTATCAAGCTCATAACTGTTTTTGCTGCCTACCGAAAGACAACTGAAAACGGCTGCGACAAAGCTGTTGATATCGGCAAGTATACCGTCAGCAAGTTTGTCAAGTGTGGCAATCTCGTCATCTTTGGCAAGAAAGGCAAGGTTAAGATAACCCTTTCTGTCCGAAATATCTCCGGTGAAATTTCTTAATCCAAAAAAGCTGGCGTTGGATTTCGGGAAAAATGATGCCGATTCGTTTTTGGGTATTTTGTACCACAGAACACGGAAGCAGTCATAGGAGAAAAAACGGTCAAGAAACATATCGTATTTGTCGTTGCTGTACATGAAAGTGGCCGGTATCAGACCGCTGTCGCTGAGCTTGGTGAGAAAAAAGCCCTTTCTGGAGTTGATATAGTTACAGTAAAAATATATATCCATAAAATTCAACCTGATGTTAATTAAAGATTCATCGGATTCTGAATCATAATATATCCGTCTTCCTGTACTGCAATACCGTTGTTGCGCTTCATCTTTGTGCGAATCGTATGCAGAGCAGCCTGCATCTGCTGAATGTTCATACCTTGAGTAATGTTCTTGGCATAAGCGAAAAAGCCTGACTGATTGCCTTGACCGTTCTGGTTTGTAATGGCCAGAACAAGCAGATATGCAAGCATATACAGCATGGGCTGTTCACAGAACTTGGGGCTGTAGCCTTTTTCATGAGGAAGCAGACCCTCGGGAGCCTGATAGTATGAAACCATTTTGCCCTCTTCGTTCTTACGGAAGCTGATAAAGTCAATACCGCCTGCAGAAAGAATGGGTGTTACGGCAATGGTACAGCGGTTGACAAGACCTGTTGCGGAACGCAGATAGTAGATAAGGTCTTTATAGCCGTTGATAACTGCCTGAGTAACCTCTGACATATAGTGGCGATTGAATGCCTTGAGGTGAGGATCGCTGTCGAGATGATAATATCTTTCGCACTTGATGGGAACGAAAAGAATCATTCTGTTGAGAAGATCGTCTGCCGAAAGTGTATTTTTGAAGAAGTTTGTGATTTCGGCAGGACGGTTTGCCTCTTCGTGATATTTGCCGTAGCCCTTATCGGTCATCTTTGCGAAAAGATAAGGAGTGTCGATTGCAATAATTATAATCTGTGAAACCTGAATAAGTGCCTTGACTTTTTCGGGTTCGTTAACAAGCCATTCACCGGGAATATCGTGAATGGTAAACGGAATACCCTGAACTTTGTTTGCAGCAGAGCCGCGTGTGAGACGGAAGGAATACTCTCTTTTACCGCCGCTGGGGTTTTCGTCAACCTCGCAGCTTGTGAGAGGGATTTCGAATTCCTTCATTTTTTCTATGATTACTCTTTTAGCTATATTGAGCTCGTTTGCAGTGTGCTCCGAATCGTAAGCTATTGCCAGATCAGTGCCCGCGAGAGCAACACCCAGGGAGCTGAACATAGCGGACAGAGTAGTTGTTTTACCGCAGCGCTTGCCGCCTAACATTAATACGTTAATCATTTCATCAAATCCCTTCTATTAGATTCTGTTCAGAACATCGGCGAGGTCGTACTTATACTCTTTGTATTTTTGAGCGAATTCGTTCATCTGCTGGTACTTGGCAAGGTGCTCTCTGAACAGAATTGGACCGAACTGAGTAAAGAATTTACCCCATACGTTTGACATATTTACAATCTTTCCGCTGTCAAGGTCGCTTGCGAATGTAAGTCTGTCATAAACCTCTTCTGCTGCAGCGTAAAATGCCTGGTTGGGCATTTTGTTAATCTGAGAAAGTGAATGGCGAAGTCCGTCTTCGAGGATTGCTATTCTTGATGTCATAAAGAACTTGATTGCTTTACCTGCATCAAGTTTTGAGAAGTTGTGGTCGGGTTTCATGTAGAGGTCGGGAGTCATCGGGTTGATTATTCCGAGCTGATGTCTTACATCGAGGATAATCTGCGCTCTTACATTAAACTCAAACTGATTGAGGAACTGCAGAGCCTTGTAAATCTGGCTGTATTCGGGCTGGTCCTTGATATGGGGTTCGAGTACATTCCAGAGCCACTTGACATGGTCTTCGTCCTGTGAGGCTTCGGGGTCATCGCCTGCAAGGGATTTAAGTGTGTTGTAAAGTGATTCAACAATGTCGTTCTTGAAGTTGAGAGTTTCCTCTTCCATGGGTTTATCAATTGCAATAAACTGGTCTGTGATTTTGTTTCTGACATAGTTGAGCGGAACTTTCCAGATATCGTCACCGATAAGGTCACCTGCCTGGTCCATAACATTCTGAATTTCATCTTCATCCGGAAGTACATCCTCAAGATTATCCAGAATATCCTTAATCTGAGACCAGAGAACGGCATTGGCTTTGTCTTTCTTTCTGTACCATTCGGTAACTTTACGCGAAAGGTCTGCTGTCAGCTTCTGGTAGCATTCAACACCCATGCTGTAAGTTGCTACGTTTTCACTGGGGCCGAAGGCATCTATCTGGGGCATACTGCAGACAAAAGCTGTGAATTTTGCTTTAAAGGCATCGGTTTCAGCCTTTAGCTGACGGAGATAGTCGCCGTCGATAGCGTCCATATTTGCGGTCAGAGTATCGAGTGTCGGGAGAAGGAAGTCGTTCTGAACCATATTCTTGTCAGAACAGTCGAGCTGTGCGCAACCTGCTATGCTGAAGTTTTCCTTCCTTACATCGTTGTAGTATGAGGCGACGGATTCGTCGTTTCTGCCCTTGTGGAGGTTAGCGATGTAGAACAGCCACTTTGATGTGTCGCGCTGCTCAAATCTCTTTCGGAGCATATTATAAAGGTCAATATCCTCGGTTCTGAGACCCGAATCGGGCTTTCTCATAACAATTGCGGCATCACACTTGTTGTCAACGGTGTCGAGCATAGCATCTTCAATACCGTACTGTGTATCGCCGACACCTATTGTATCGATAAGTACAAGCTTACCGACATCTGCTCTGAACTTGCAGAAAATTTCAGCCTTGCTGACTGCAAGATAATTGTAATAATATTCTCTGAGCGGATTGTCCTCACTCAGACCGTTGTTCTGTGCGACATACTTTTTGATTACATCCGGGTCGGTAAGCTCCATTTCGCTGTGACCGTAAAGGAATTTTATTGAGTCTGTTGCGCCAATACCGTCGCCGCGGAAGGCTTCAACGATTTTTGTCAGATGCTTCAGTGCGACACTGCTGTTGACGTCACCGGACTCGACAACAAAGGAATCAACAGGTATGTATTCGATATCGTCAAAGCTTATTGAGTTGCCTTCGAGATAAGAAGGACTGATTGCCTTTATGTAGTTGCAAACGATCTGAACAGCCTCTTCTTTTGTTCTGAAAGTGAGCCTTACACGTACTTTGCCTTCTTCAACGCTCTGGTCATTGGAGATGATTGAAACCGCACCGGTACAGTCGCCTGCATCGTAAGCGGGAATTATATCATTACTAAGGTCGGAAACAGACTGAAGGAACACGCTCTTACCCTGACGGGCACGGCCGACGGTTGCGATGTTGATGCTGTCTCTCTCAAATCTTGCAACGGCGGCATCGTAAAGCTTTACGACATTGTCCAGCGATTTTCTGAGGTCTAAGGGCATGAAAGCTTTGGTAATGACAGCGTTGCATCTGCTTTTGATTTCTTCATCCTGAATAACGCTTGATATTGTTTTTAAAATTCTTTCGTTATTCGCGATTCTTTTGATTTCAAGAATATCCTCTCTCTGGCGTTTGATTTCTTCAGCCTTGATTTTACGAAGGCGAATAATTTCATCAACCTTCAAGCTGATTTCTCTTGCCTTGTCGTTTGCGTTGCTCATTTGATATATCTCCTTTTTATGCAGGATAGATTAACACATTATCAAGTATAGCACGGTAATTTCAGGAAATCAACATAAAATATTATATTTATTGACTAAATAATATAAATTTATATATTATTTATGAATCTTTGTGTGCATTATGTACATAATGACGTGTGGGATCGGTGGATAACGGTATGTTCATACCTTGATTTTCATTATTCTTTGTGATAAACTTGAAACCGTATTGAAGGAGAGTGAAAGAATGCAGCCGACGGTAAGTGTTATCATTCCCGTATATAATATTGAAAATTATCTGGCAAACTCGCTTGAGAGTGTGCTTAATCAGAGCTATTCACAGCTCGAAATAATCTGTGTCAACGACGGCAGTAAAGACGGGTCTGCTCAGGTGATGAGCGATTTTGCAGAAAAAGACAGCAGAATAGTTTGTGTTCATCAGGAGAATGCAGGTGTTTCGGCAGCGCGCAACAAGGGCCTTGAAACCGCAACGGGTGACTACATTTTCTTTCTTGACGGTGACGATTATCTTCACCCTCAGGCTATTGAAATCCTTGTTGAAGGCGCTATTAAAACAGGTGCTCAAATGATCTGCTCGGATTATAAGGTTACTGAAAATTTGAGCGAAAAAGAAGAAGATTATTCCCGTTACGATTTTGCACCGACCGATTTTGACACGCTGTTTAAAAAGGGAAACAAGCTCGGCAAATGCTGCTTTGCAAAGCTCATAAAAGCTGACGTTGCGAAGAAAGTCCGCTTTTTTGACGGCGTTGCAATGGGTGAGGACGGCTGCTATATTGTGCTTCTTCTTAACGAAACCATAAGTGTATATACGGCAGATAAACCGCTTTACTATTACTATGTGCGTCAGGGCTCGGCAACAAAATCCGTGCTTAATGAAAAGAAACTGACCATAGTTAATGCTTATGACAGGCTTTGCGATATTCTGTCCGATTCCGCTAACGCACATATCAGAGCGTTTGCTTTGAGGGCTGTTTTCTATCAGCTCAATCACAAACGCAGGCTTTACAAGGGTACGGAGTTTGAAGCTCTTGCGGAAAAAACCTGTAAGCAAATTGGTAAAAAGCATCTCAAAGCATTTATGCAAGAAAAAAATATCAGCCTTAAAGTAAGACTGATGCATTTCCTGAGATTTAAGTTACGATTTTTAAAGTAAGGAGTGCCGACAGAAATGAATTGCGAAAAAGCTGTAAAAATAGTGTACACAAATTACAAAGGTGTAACGGCAACAAGGTATATTGTGCCGATTGAGATTCTCTTTGGTCACAACGAATGGCACACGCAAGACCAATGGCTGATGAGAGCGCTCGATATTGAGAAAAATGCCGAAAGGACATTCGCACTCAAGGATATCAGCTCATGGGAAGCGGAATGACCGTGTTATAAAAGCGCATAATATAAAAATTAAAGCAGATAAAAGTAAATTATTGACAAACAAAAAACTCTGCTATATTATAAAAATATTCCAATATAAGAGGTGTTATTAATGGCAAAGACAGTTCAGGATATTCTTGCAATTATCAAAGAAAATGACATTAAGATGGTTGACTTCAAGATGGTTGACATCAACGGTCAGTACCGTCACGTTACTATTCCTGCAGAGAATTTCTCTGAGGATACAATGAAGAGCGGTATCGGTTTCGATGCTTCCAACTACGGCTACGCTGTTGTTGAGAAGAGCGATATGGTATTCATTCCCGACCCCGATACAGCAGTTATCGATCCTTTCTGCGCTATCCCCACTCTTTCAATGACAGGTAACGCAATGATTATCGATACTCCCGAAAACCGTCCTCTTGCTCAGTATCCCCGTAACATCATCAAGGCTGCTGTTGAGTATATGAAGAACAGCGGTGTTGCTGACGAGATGAAGATTCTTCCCGAGTTCGAGTTCTATCTGTTTGACAACGTTACATGGAATGTTGAGGGCAGAGAGATTGCTGTTGAGGTTGATGCTCAGCAGTCCTACTGGAATTCAGGTGTCGAGGGTCTCGGTGTTGTTGTTCCCAAGCAGAAGAACTACCACATTGCAAAGCCGTTTGATATTTCTTATGAGTGCCGCAGTGAGATGTGTATGCTCATGAAGGATGCAGGTATTGAAATCAATTACCATCATCCCGAGTTTGCTGCTTCAGGTCAGTTTGAAATCGAGCCTCAGCTCGGCGAAGTTGTACATATGGCTGACGCTACAATGATGATCAAGTACATCATCCACAACACAGCTCTCAAGTACGGCAAGAGTGCAACATTTATGCCCAAGCCTATTTACGGTGAGGCAGGCAGCGGTATGCACGTTCATATGATTCTCTTTAAGGACGGTCAGCCCGTATTCTCCGATGATAACGGCTATTCACACCTTAGCGAAACAGCTCATTATTTCATCGGCG
>JAZSID010000016.1:0-4503 GCA_045533625.1 Acutalibacteraceae bacterium
CCTACAACAGAAATTTCATAACCGTGTTTTGTCTTTTTAAGGTAGATATAAACAAGCACAGTAAGCACAGCAACAATTATAATATTAAGCAGGTATGACTGTCCAAAAAGCACCGGCAATCCGTACTCGGACATAGGAGCGAGGACACCCGAACCACTCTTGACAAAATACTTAAGGAAGAACGCAACAGACTGAATTGCTACATAGTTCATCATAAGAGTGAACAGAGTTTCGTTAGTATTCCACAGTGCTTTAAAGACGGCAGGAATAACTGCCCAGATAATGCCCGCAAGCATTGAAGCGAGCAACATTACCGCAATAAGCACGGGATACGGCAAGCTGTCGCCAAGGAACATCATAACTGCCGTAGTAGCTAATCCGCCGATAAGCACCTGACCCTCTGCTCCACAGTTCCAGAACTTCATTTTAAAAGCAGGCGTAACTGCCAAGGAGATACAGAGAAGAATTGCAACATTCTGTACAAGACTCCATATACGAAGCGACGAACCGAAAGCACCGGAAATCATTGAAGCATAAATCTCTAATGGATTTTTACCGGTGAGGATTGTAATTACTACTGCCGAAACAATCAACGACGCAACGATTGCTATTGCACGCACAAACACATTCTTGTACCACGCCATCGGTTCACGCTTAACCATATGAAAGCTCATTTTTTTCATTATGCTTCACCTCCCTGCTCAACACTCTTTGTCATAAGCAAACCTATTTCTTCCTTTGTAGCCGTTCTTGCGTCAACGGTACCTGTAATACTGCCTGAGCCGATTACGATAATTCTGTCGCAAAGCTCGATAAGCACATCCAGATCCTCGCCGACAAAAATGACAGCTACTCCTTTTTCCTTCTGCGCATTGAGAAGATTATAGATTGTGTAAGAGGCACCGATATCAAGACCTCTTACAGGATAAGCCGCCATAAGAACTGTAGGTGCAGCAGCAATTTCACGACCAACAAGAATTTTCTGTATATTTCCGCCTGAAAGTCTTCTGACGGGAGTTTTCGCATCAGGTGTTACAACCTCAAGGTCCTTGTTAATTTTTTCTGCAAGGTCTCTCGGTCCCTTTCTTTCCAGAAATACTGAACGGCCTTTGCGGTAGGAACGGAGCATCATATTATCAATGATATCCATATTTCCTACAAGACCCATACCAAGTCTGTCTTCAGGAACAAAGGAAAGACGTACACCAAGATCACGTATCTGCATAGGAGTTTTATCGCAAAGATTGTCGCTTTCTCCTGTTTTGGGATTATTGTAAATTATCTCACCTTCGTTTACCTTCTGAAGACCTGCTATAGCCTCAAGCAACTCGCGCTGACCTGAGCCCGCAATTCCTGCAATTCCGAGAATCTCTCCCGAATGTGCAGTAAAGGAAACATTGTTGAGGATCTTGACACCCTCTCTGTCAACGCAATTAAGGTTTCTGACAACTAGTCTTTCCTCACAGTTTTCAGGGTCGCTACGTTCAATATTGAGGCTGACTTTTTTTCCTACCATCATTTCTGTAAGTTGGCCCTCATCTGTAGTTGCAGTAAGAACCGTTCTGATATACTCACCTTTTCGAAGTACTGCAACCTTATCCGAAAGTGAAAGCACCTCGTGAAGCTTATGTGTGATAATTATAATTGACTTTCCGTCATCTCTCATTTTACGAAGAACACTGAATAACTTCTGTGTCTCCTGAGGAGTAAGAACAGCTGTAGGCTCATCAAGTATCAGTATATCTGCACCTCTGTAAAGCACCTTAATAATTTCAACTGTCTGCTTTTCAGAAACGGACATCTCGTGGATTTTTTTCATCGGATCGATGTCAAAACCGTAACGCTCGCTGATTTCCTTAACCTTATTAGCAGCTGCTTTATGATCAAACTTTTCTTTTTTATCGATGCCGAGAATAATATTTTCCGTCGCCGAAAAAACATCAACGAGCTTGAAATGCTGATGTATCATACCGATTTTATATTTAAAAGCATCTCTGGGAGAACGGATGACAACCTCTTTGCCGTCAATAAAGATCTGACCCTCATCAGGGAAATAGATACCGGCAATCATATTCATAAGTGTGGTTTTACCGCTTCCGTTTTCACCGAGAATTGACAGAATTTCACCTCTGTTAATGGACAGACTGACATTTTTATTTGCTGCCTTTCCGCCAAAATATTTGCTTATATTTCTGAGTTCAATTGCTGACGTTTCTGCCAAAGTATATTCCTCCTTTGCTTTTAATACTAAAAAAGCACCCTCTTGCAAGGTTGTTTTTTCAACATTAAAACAAGAGTAAGCGGGACATAACTGTCCCGCTTATTCAATTTAACTGATTAACCGTTTCCGGCAAAATTAGAATTTTTCGTTAAGAAGAGTGATACCGTCAATTCTGAGATCAAAGTAAGGAGCTGAACGGAAATTTGATTCATTGAATACGCCGTCAGCGATAACCTCTGTATCCGGCTGGAAAGCAACATCTGTATCAACATCAGCCTGATAGCTGTCAAGCTTCTTTCCGCCTACTGTGAATGTAGCGGTATCAAATACATTGAACTTACCTGCCTTGATTTCCTCTACAAGAGCCTGGATCTTCTCATATGTGCCTTCAGCTGCAACACCCTGATTAATACCTGTAAGAACTACAGAACCCTCAGCAATACCGCCACACCAGTCAGCATCAATCTTTTCGCCCTTAACAACCTGACCGATAATGTAGTTGTAGTAAGGAGCCCAGTTGATAGCGGATGAAATGATGAATGTTTCGTAGCATGAATCATATGTGCTGCCGTTGTAAGAAACGTTAGGAATACCTGCAGCTTCGCAAGCGCCGGGAGCACCCATTGAGTCAGCATGCTGGCTGATGAGCTTGCAATCACGTGCGATGAGAGCTTCAGCAGCATTTTTCTCTTCTGTTGCATCATACCAGGAGCCTGTGAACTGAACGTCCATTGTAACTGTGGGACATACGCTCTTTGCGCCAAGATAGAATGATGTGTAACCTGAGATAACTTCAGCATATGTGAAAGCACCTACATAACCCATCTTAGCTTCTTCAGCTGTAAACTTGCCTGCTTCAATCATTTCGTTAAGCTTCAAGCCTGCAGCAACACCTGCAAGGAAGCGACCTTCATAGATTGATGCAAAAGCGTTATGGTAGTTGTCAAGACCGGCTGTGTGAGCCTTTGTACCTGTTGCGTGGCAGAACTGAACTTCGGGGAATTCCTTTGCAGCCTGAATCATAAAGTCTTCGTGACCGAAGGAGTTTGCAAAAACAATTTTACAACCTTCTGATACAAGGTCCTTAGCTGCAACGTAGCATTCATTACCTTCCGGAATATTAACTCTGACTATAACCTGCTCATCAGTAAGCTTGAGAGTTTCCTTAATCTTATCAACTGCATTAAGGAAGTTAAGGTCATAAGTTGAATTTTCATCGTGAAGGCAGATAAAACCAATTTTGAAATCTGAAGGAACTTCATAATCAACATTGAGAGCAACCTCAGCGATGGGTGATTCGCTCATGCCCTTGTTATCATTCGGTTTTTCTTCTCTACCGCCGCAAGCTGCGAGAGCAAAAACCATAACTGCCGCAAGAAGTAATGCAAGAATCTTTTTCATGTGTTTTTCCTCCGTTTGTTTTTAATTTATAGCTAAAAAATTGCTACCGGAATTAATTATTCGCAGAATGTAATTCTGCCGTCATCCGTCATTGACTCAACCCTTGCGAGAGATTCAACGCAGATACCCTGTGAGCGAATAAGCTCACCACCCTGCTGGAATGCTTTTTCGACAACGATACCTGCACCGACTATCTCTGCACCTGCAGACTTAATAAGATTAATAAGCCCCTGCAAAGCACAGCCCTGCGCAAGGAAATCGTCAATTATAAGTATTCTGTCCTCGGGGTTTAAAAATTCCTGTGAAACGATAACGTCATAAGTTCTGCCGTGGGTGAATGATGTAATCGGAGTTGAATAAACATCCGAAGAAATGTTCTTGCCGAGAGTTTTCTTTGCAAAAACTACGGGTACATCAAAATACTGCGCAACAACACAAGCAATACCGATACCTGACGCTTCGATTGTGAAAATCTTATTTACGCCCTTATCTCCGAAAAGACGGTAAAACTCCTTGCCTATCTCGTTAAGAAGTTTGACATCAACCTGGTGATTGAGGAAACGGTCAACCTTAAGGATATTTCCCGGGAAAACCTTTCCGTCTTTTATTATACGCTCTTCAAGTAATTTCATAAATAATTCCTCATTCACCAACAGATAGTATTGACTAAGCCAAGATTGCCTACATTTTGACATTATATATGTTTATTTTATCACAATATCATCTTTTGTCAACAAATTAGTTTTGTCAATCAGTAAATGTATCACCTCAGTTTTTGTTGAAAATAACGATAAGTTTTTCGTTTTTGTTCATAAAATATTAATATCGGTAATGTAAAATAACTTTTATTGATTTTATCGAAATTTCGTGTTATTATAAAG
>JAZSID010000148.1:0-3492 GCA_045533625.1 Acutalibacteraceae bacterium
AACCTTTGAGCCGTCGATACCCTGCCAAGAGAATGTATCATAGGGAAGGCGGTTTGTTTCGTTCCATGCGATTTTTGATGTAACGAATTTATCAATACCACTCTTTTTCATAATCTGCGGCATTGCTGCACTGTAGCCGAAGACGCCGGGAAGCCATACGGTTTTGTTGTCCACACCGAACTCATCCTTGAAGAAACGCTTGCCGTGCATAATCTGACGGACAAGTGACTCACCGCTTGAAAGGTTACAGTCGGCTTCAAGCCACATTGAGCCTTCGAGCTCAAATCTGCCCTCCTTGACAAGTCGCTTTACTTCCTCATACATCTCGGGAGCATCCTCTTTAAGGAACTTGAGAAGCTGAGGTTGGCTTGACATAAACTTATAATCGGGATATTTTTTCATCATCTCGATAACGCTGCCGAAGGTACGCTGAACCTTTTCGCGTGTCTGCTCAAGTGTCCATCGCCATGCAACGTCGATATGGGTGTGACCGATACAGCTGACTTTGACGGGCTGCTCCTTGCAGAATTTGCCGTAGAATTCTTCGTCCATGAACTTGTTTGCCTCGTCAACGGACTTAAGGAATTCTTCGCTCATCGGAGCACACCAATTAAGCTTATTAAGTGCTTCGTTGAGCATAAGGATAAGCTCACCGCGGTTTTTGTCGCTGTCGTCAAGGTATTCAATAACCTCATAGGGAACTTTGAGGTCGTAATAAAGCTTTTCAACTGCTCTGTTGAAAACGCAGAGCTGGCTGTAAAAATATGCTCTTTCGCCGAAAGGTCTTGAATATGCATAAAGGTGCACATCATAGCCGTCCTTGTTGCTGTCGAGCTTGAGATAACGGTGGTTTGAGTCCATACCTCGGATTTCTTTACCGTCAAGGTAAACGATAAACTGAGGATCCCACTGATGACCGTGTGGCGGAGTTGAAGAAACGTAAAGCTCAACGTCCTGACCCTTCAGCTCTTCAGGAATTTCGATATGCTTATAAAACCAGCGATGCTCTTCAGGCTGATCACCCCATGTCTGGGTAACGCCGAAATCCTGCCATCCGTCCATATCAGGAGACGGAACAACGTTGTCTTTTTTATAATCACAAGGCAGAGTTTTCCAGCCTGTAACATCAAGACGTGCAGGAGTTACAAAGCCTTCAAGCTCTTCAATCATCGTGCGTATTCTTTTGTCGAGTAACTTATCCATAGTCAACCCTCCGCAACCTCAACTATTTTTTTAAATTCATCGGAGTTTGAAAAATCCGAATTTTTAATGTTTTCCGATATTCTTTCCTGAAGCTCTTTATCTTCAATAAAAGCCTTAAGTCCTGCCGCACATTTTTCATTTTCAAGCGGGACGATAACTCCGTTAACTCCGTCATCAATCTGGCTTTTCGCCGTTGCATAATTCGTTATCGCAACTTTTTTGCCAAGAATGAGCGCTTCGTTTACCGTGACGGAATTTCCCTCATAGCGCGAAGGCTGAATATAAAAATCACAAGCCTTGAAATAAGGATAGGGGTTCGCTTTCTTGCCGAGGAGAATAACCCTTTCTTCCATTCCTGCTTCTGCAATTTTCTTTTTTATAAGTTCTTCATCAGGACCGTAGCCGATGATATACCATTTCACGTTATCAAGCCGTGAACAGATGTCAGGCACATTGTCAAAATTCTTCGCGTCGCAGTATCTTCCGACGGAGAGAAATTTTACGAAACCGTCATCGGGCATTTCATCGCTGACATCAAATTCTTCCGCCTGCTTCCTAATATGCTCCGAAGGGTGAATATTTTTGATAAGCACGATTCGGTCTGCAAGCTCGGGGAATTTTTTAAGAAACGCTTCCGTAACCTTTTCAGAAATTGACACTATGTGGTCGTATCTCGACCACATATCAAGCTCGGACACCGTATCAATTTCAATATGTGAATAGTCCGTGTGAATCCAAGCGATTTTCTTTTTACCCTTACACTTTTCCGCCGCAAAATAGTGCGGTGTAAGGAAGCTTATGACGAGGTCGTATTCCTTGTCGGAAATCTTAGGCATAAAAGGTTTCGTGAACCTGTGGCTGTAGTCAATAAAAACATAACTGCCGTCTTTGATATGATTTTTCACGATGTATTCGTTAGCGGCATTTTTTCCGTTGTAGCGTCCGATGAGTGTGCCGAAAGCCCTGTTTCTGATAACCTGCTTCAAGGGTTTTGCAAGCGAAGCATAGCTCCTGTTTTCAGGAAGAAGGTTGACTTCTTTCGGAATAAACCGCATCAATTCACCCTCGTGGTGATATAAAAAAAGGTCGACATTGTACTTCGTGTAGTCGAAAACGCCGAGCAGACCCAACAGAGCCTTTTCAGCTCCGCCGATTTCCATTGTATGGCTTACGATCAACACATTCTGCACAATATCACACCCTGTGAACATAGATTGTAGAATAATAGGATAATTATACTTTTTATTGTGAAAAAAGTCAACAAATAAACTCTTCATAAAACCTGCAAAATCACAGTTTTTTTCGGCAAACTGCATTGACTTTTAAACGATGTTTTGTTAACATAAATTGATTGACTATATATTAGAAAAAGAGGACGTTATTATGTTACTTGACAAAACAATTCATATTCCCGATCTGGGTGACATCGGAGCAGACAGCGGTTTCCACGTGCTCAGCGCAACAGAGGACGGCAAGTTCTCCGTCGGCAAGAACGGTGTTGTTGATATCGTAGCAACAGGCGACCAGAAGGTTGAGTTCGTTTCTTTCGGCTCACACACTCTCGCTTGTGTTAAATCAGCAATTGCTTACCCGACATACTATCCCGTTCAGCCCGTTCAGCTCGATATGCCTGTAAAGGCTGTTCTTATGGACCTTGACGGAACAACAGTCCGCAGCGAAGAATTCTGGATCTGGATTATTCAGATGAGTATTGCAAGCCTTCTCGGCAACCCTAAGTTTGAGCTTGAAGAGGCTGATATGCCCTTCGTTTCAGGCCACTCTGTTTCCGAGCACCTTCAGTACTGTATCGATAAATACTGTCCCGGTGCATCTCTTGACAAGGCTCGTGATTTCTACTTTGAGCATACACACAGAGAGATGGAAGAAATTATGGCAGGCAGAGGCAAGGACGGTGCCTTCACTCCGACAGTCGGCGTAAAGGATTTCCTTTACGAGCTCAAGGATATGGGTGTTAAAATCGGTCTTGTTACATCAGGTCTTTACGAAAAGGCTTGGCCTGAAATCCTTTCAGCTTTCAAGACTCTCGGTATGGGCGACCCGAAGGATTTCTACGATGCAATCATTTCTGCACGCTTCCCGCTTCGCAAGGGTAGCGTAGGCACACTGGGTGAGCTTTCACCTAAGCCACATCCTTGGCTCTACAGCGAAACCTCTATCGTTGGTCTTGGCGAGGCATTTGCAGACAGAAGCCGTGTTGTTGGTATTGAGGACAGTGGTGCAGGTGCTTGCTCTGTAAGACTTGCAGGCTACTCCACAATCGGTATTGCA
>JAZSID010000013.1:0-17675 GCA_045533625.1 Acutalibacteraceae bacterium
TATCGAGAATGCAAGACGTGCAATAGTTATGATTGAAACAATTGCTAACGATCCTGAAGTAGGCGGAATCTATAAGGGCGTTGTAACAAGAATTATGGAATTAAGCGCATTCGTTGAAATCGCACCGGGTAAAGAGGGTCTTGTACACGTAAGCCACCTCGACGTTAAGAGAACAGAAAACGTTACAGACGTTGTAAATATCGGTGACGAAGTTATCGTTAAGGTTCGTGAAATCGACGATCAGGGCAGAATAAACCTTTCTCGCCGTGAGGCTCTTATCGAGGTTGAAGGTCTTGTTCCCGAAAACGAAATTTCTGATGCACCGCGTCGTCCCTCAGGCGACCGCCGCAGAGGAAACGGCAACAGAGGCAAGAGAAACTAATTGAATTAAACTAAGACCGATGGATTGCTCCATCGGTCTTTTTATATCCATAAGAACTATAATTAGTTCACAAAATCAAGATATTGCCTGATAGAAATCAATTGGATAGGGTAAGTGTTCCCGGCTGTTCGAGAAGTTTGCCGCTATATTCATTGAGGTAGATTCTGAAAATGTTGAAGCTCCTACCAAACTTAGGCTTGTCAAATGATTTTGTTTTTATCTTATGAGAAGCTGTGGCTTATAACAAAAAATTGAAGTCTTACAGCTTCATAAACTTAAAACTGCCGTAATAACAAAGGTCAAGCAAATCGTCGGGGATATTGCTGTGAATGCGTTTTGTCTGATATGCATTTTCATTAAGGTTGAATCCTGAAATTGCTCTGGGTATACCGAACTTTGCCTGGATTCTGCGGACTTCATCAATCAGCCTGACGGTTGCAAATTCGGGGTCATCATCGACCTGAGCAATACCGACGGCATTTGCAATTTCAAAAAGCCCGTTACGTGTCGATGCTTCTTCGTATTCCATAATATTAGGCAGAATAACGGCACAGACAGATGTTTTCGGATAACCGTAGTCTGCAAAAAATCTGCTGATTCTGCTGAGGCATGATTTTTCGATTCCTTTTGCATTACGGTGTGCTGCCACGGCAAAATACATTGAATACATTAGCTTTTCGAGTGATGCAATTTCGCCTCTGCAGGCAGGAATAATACTATTGTAAATGCCGACGGCTCCGTGGATCGCGAGGGATTTTGTGATTATATTGTCTGTCGAATTAAGGGTATCAACAGCATATGCAAAGGCAGCAAGTGCATCGTATGCAACGGTTACGGACGGCAGATGTTCTATAAGAGCAGGATCAAGCACGAGAGTTGTGGGTGAATGCCTGTAGGAAAAATATTCTCCGTTTTCAAAATCAGTCATTGCGGAAGCACAGCAACAAGGTATAGCGGTAAAGTCAGCACCGCTTTCGTTGGTGAGCAACATTCCGCAATCAATCGCGGCAGCCGAACCGATTGCGATAATCAACTCTGCTTCGTCAAGGAAAAATTCTTCCGACGCGAGGTTATAAAGCTCGTGAACGTTGGTGTTAAAAACCGTACTGACTTGCGATGAATATTTTCGGCATCTGTTTTCAAGTTGCTCAAGTGTTCCACGGTTTTTTATGATTTCACTGTCACAGATAAGTATTGTGCGGTCAACTCTTTTTGCCGAAAAATGTTCAAGTGTATTTCTTTCGAATATTATTTTCTGAGGAAGGTGAATTTCAGGCATTTATATCGCTCCTTTTTTCTATTGTTTGCCAAAGGAGCTTTTTTATTCCCGAAAAGTTTAAGTTAATTCTTGATTTTAAAAAAATTAAGATATATAATGTTCTAAAACAGTATAGGGAGGTATATGATGGCTTCATATAATGCTCTTGATACAACTAAAAAAATCTTTGTAACGGGAGCGGCAGGTTTCATCGGCTTTCATCTTAGCAAGTCGCTTCTCCAAAAGGGTGTGACGGTTGTCGGCTTTGATAATATCAACGATTACTACGATGTGAATCTTAAATATGCACGCCTTGCCATTCTTGAAAATTTTGAGAATTTCACTTTTGTGAAAGGTGATTTGGCAGATAAAACTGCGGTCGATACACTCTTCAGCGAAAATAAGTTTGATATCGTTGTGAATCTTGCCGCACAGGCAGGTGTCAGATATTCAATCGAAAATCCGCAGGCATATATTGAATCAAATGTTATCGGCTTTTTCAATATTCTTGAAGCGTGCCGTAACAATCCTGTTGAGCATCTTCTCTATGCTTCTTCAAGCTCGGTTTACGGCAATCAGCAGAAAACACCGTTTTCAACCGATGATGACGTAAGCAAGCCGATTTCGCTCTATGCCGCTACGAAGAAATCAAACGAGCTTATGGCTTATACTTACAGCCATCTTTACTCTATTCCGTCAACGGGTCTTCGTTTCTTTACGGTTTACGGCCCTTACGGCAGACCTGATATGGCTTGCTTCAGCTTTACCGAAAAGATTCTCAGGGGCGAAACGATAAAGATTTTCAATAACGGCGATATGTACCGCGATTTCACCTATGTTGACGATATCGTGAAGGGCGTTGAAAATATGCTTTGCAATCCGCCCGAAGCAGACGAAAACGGAGACAGAGCAACTGTATATAATATCGGTAATAATTCACCCGAGAAGCTGATGTACTTTGTTGAAACACTCGAAAAGGCTCTCGGAAAAACGGCGGAAAAGGAATTCCTTCCGATGCAGCCGGGCGATGTTTATCAGACTTATGCAGATGTTACGCCACTGATTGAAAAGTTCGGTTTCAAACCGTCAACTTCAATTGAAGACGGACTCGCAAGGTTTGTTGAATGGTATAAAAAATATTACAACGTATAAATGGAGGAAACTAAAATGAAAGACATTAATTTCGGCACATTCCCGACAATGATAACCCCGTATCACGACGACAATACTGTTGACTACGAGGCAGTTAAAAACATTACAAACTGGTATATCGAAAACGGCTGTACAGGTATTTTTGCAGTCTGCCAGTCAAGCGAAATGGTTTACCTTTCGCTCGAAGAAAAGGTGAAGATTGCAAAGACAGTTGTTGAAACCGTAAAGGCAAGCGGCAAGGATGTTTCTGTTGTTGCTTCGGGTCACAATTCTGACGATATGGATGCTCAGGTACGTGAGCTTACAGCGATTGCTCAGACAGGTGTTGACGCAATCGTATGGGTAAGTAACCGCCTCGACTTGCATAATGACGGCGACGATGTGTGGATTAAGAATGCCGAAAAGCTTCTTTCTCAGCTTCCTGAGGATATTGCAATCGGTATCTACGAATGTCCTTATCCTTACAAGCGTCTTCTTACCGAAAAAATCATCGATTGGTGTATTTCAACAGGCAGATTTACTTTTATTAAGGACACTTGCTGTGACCCCGATGAGCTTGATCGCAGACTTGAACAGATCAAGGGCACAACAATCAGGCTTTACAATGCGAACTCACAGACTCTTCTTTATACTCTTAAAAAGGGTTGCGCAGGTTTCTCAGGGATTATGGCAAACTTCCATCCTGATATCTATGAGTGGCTTTGCGAAAACTATGACAAGGATGAAAAGAAGGCGCAGTCTGTGCAGAATTTCCTTTGCCTTTGTGCATTCCTTGAAGTTCTTGCTTATCCGCAGACAGCAAAGTATCATATGAATAAAGTCGGTGTGCCGATGAGCCTTTGGTCACGTTCCTGCGATTATAAGAAGTTCACAAAATATCAGCAGATGATAATTGATGACCTTATGACAGCAGAGGACGATATAAGAGAATTGATTGCGAAATAAGATAAGACAGGCTTGCGACTGAAAAAGTTGCAAGCCGTTTTTGTGCCGTTTTTTTGTTTGAAAAATTGACTTTATCTCATGCTTATGATATCTTTTAAATAGTGAAAATTTTTGTTTGGAGTAGTGTATATGAAATTCAGCGTTTTACATATCTGCGATTATGCCGCCGCATACAAAGGCGGTTTTATAAATGCACTCGAATTTTTACGTCAAGATCTGCAGAAGGACGATGTTGAGCAGATTTATCTTTTTCCGCACAGGGCACTTTCAACCAATGCAAAAAACTGGATTGAAGAAATGAGAGCTGACGGAGCAACTGTTTACATACAGACGGACAGTGTTGTTAAAAATATATTTCTTCTGAAGAAAATAGTTAAAAAGCACAATGTAAAAAAGATATTCAGACATTTTAACGATTTGAAAATTGATGCCGTTATCCGTCTTTTCTGCCCGTCGATTCCAGTTGTAAGATTTTTTCAGTGCACTTATACTGCTACGGGCATCAGCCATAAAATCCGCACAAT
This sequence comes from Acutalibacteraceae bacterium, assembly GCA_045533625.1. GTDB lineage: Bacteria > Bacillota > Clostridia > Oscillospirales > Acutalibacteraceae > CAG-488. Next base: position 4,262 of record JAZSID010000013.1, read on the forward strand.
GCTTTATAAAAAAGATGTGCTTTTGGGTGTAAGCAAGTCCGTAACCGAAAAGGCTATGAAATCTTTTCCGGGCAGGGAGATACAGACTCTTGAACATGCTTTATCACTCGACCGTCTTTCAAAGGTGGATGATTTCCCAAAAACAGATAAGATTTCCTGCCTTGCTGTCGGATACAACTGCAAGGTCAAGGGAATTGACCTGACATTCGAGGTTTTCAGACGTCTGAGGGAAAAATACGACGTGCTCCTTTATGTTGTTGTTGCATCTCATCTTGAGGAGTTTGAGGAAGAAATCAAAAAACACTTCGGCGAAAAACCCGATTGGCTTACGGTTTTACCGCCGACGGAAAATATCGGCACTTACTATCACAACACGGACATAATCTTAAGCCCGTCACGTGCAGAGGGTGCTTTACCTTTTGTTGTTTTTGAAGCGATGTATTGCGGCAGTCTTGCGGTTGTCAGCGATATCCCGCAACAGATTACGGATAAGGTAAGAAGTGTACGTTACTTTAAAAGTGAAGACCTTGACGATTATGAAAAGGTGCTTTCGAAAGCAATCGAGGATGTAGAAAAGCCTGAAACTGAAAAGGAAAGACTTGCAGCTAAAGAAGAAATTGTAAAGAATTATTCAATGCAGGTCTGGGCGGACAGATTTAAAGCTTTGATATAGGAGATGAAATGAGAATGAAAAAATCAATCTCGGTTTTGTTGGCTTTAATTCTTGCTTTCTGCTGTATGCCTTTTGCTGTTGCAGAAACTGCAGAAACAAGGCTTTACAATGTCTATGGCGACGGAATGCTCTTTCAGCAGAATGATGAAGCAATCCTTGCAGGTACAGCGAAAAAGGGCAGCGAGATAGCAGCGACCCTCTTTGATGATGAAAACAACATCGTGGAAAAAAGCGAGGGCACAACAAAAGCTGACGGAACATTCACTGTTTCTTTCAATGCTCCCGAAGGCGGATTCGAAGAATATACAGTCACTGTCAGCGAAAACGGCAAAGAATTTGCAAAGCTTTCAAGGGTTGTTTTCGGTGAACTGTGGCTTGCAAGCGGACAGAGCAATATGCAGTATCCCCTCAGTCAGGCAAAGGGCGGATATGACGATTGGGTGAACGATAAAAAGCACAGCAAATGGCTCAGAGTTCTTATGGTACCCCCCGTATGTCAACAGCTACGCTGAAATAGGCTTTGTTCCTGACACACCTCAGAAAGAGATAGCGGGTGCTCAGTGGGTAGACGGTCAGAATGAATTTATTTACAATATGAGCGCCGTTGCATTCTATTTTGCAATCGAAATGCTTGAAGAACTCAATATGCCTGTGGGCATTCTCAACGCGGCTCTCGGCGGCAGTTCAATCGCAAGCTGGATTTCAAGGGAAAAGGTTGATTCTGAACCGCAGTTCAAAGAAAAAATGTACACCTACGGCGCATACAAGGAGAGTAAAGACTGGACGGCAAAGGATCAGAATGTCTATGCCGATGTCGGTGCTAACTATAACCACAAAATTGCAGCACTCGGTAATTTCCGACCTGTCGGAATGATATGGTATCAGGGTGAAAGCGATGTCGGATATTCCGAGGAATACTATTCTGAAGCGATGGACGCAATGCAGGAGCTTTATACGGATGTATTCGCTTACGACAACGGACTTTTCCCGTTGATTTATACAAACCTTGCGGAGTATTTTTACACTGATGACGGAATGGTTCTTCCTGACAGAAACATTGCTTTTGCAAAAATTCAGGCGAATCATCCCGAATCAAGAGCAACTTTCGGTATTTACGATCTGCCGATAACCTACCTTCCTGCCGTAGGTGTTATACATCCTGAACACAAGCAGGAAATCGGAGAAAGAATGGCTCTTTGCGCAAAGGGTATGGTTTACGGAAAGTTTGACACTCACACCTCGGCAACGGTTAAATCAACTGAAGTCAAGGACTCAAGTGTTTACGTAAAGTTCAACAATGTAGGTGACGGACTCGTTTCTATGGGTGGAAGTCTTCACGGTTTCGCTGTCTGCGGTGCGGACGGAATCTACCTTGAAGCAAAGGCAGAAATTATATCCAAGGATACCGTAAGAGTTTGGAATGATACTATAAAAAATCCCGTTTCAGCTTCGTATGCTTACTGTATGGGTAACGGACGGTCAAATCTTGCGGCATCATTCAAAGGTGAAAATCCCTTGCCTGTAAATATCTTCGTAACGGATAAAAACGTCGGTACCCATTACTGGACGGACAAACAATGGGCAGACTGTGAAGTTGAAAGTGTATGGCATACAATGAGTGACACAAACAGTAATTATTATCCCTCGTGGGTATCTGAAACGGCTCAGATTTCGCGCTCAGCGGATGCTCCGTATTCGGGCGATTACTGTATGAAAATTCTTGCAAACGAAAAGAAATTCACCGTAAAGCCGAACCTTACATACAAGGAAGGAGCAAAGACGGAGGATTTCTGGGACACCGACACAGATTACAGCGACTACGATACAATGAGTTTCTGCGTACGAAACAACGGCGAAAGTGAAGTAACACTTGATGCGATCAAGTTCTTCAAAGATTCTTCAATGTGGCACACTCCTGCAATCAAAGACACAACCGACCCGAGTGCAGTGATTCCTGCTGACGGTGAGTGGCATACGGTAACGCTTGACCTCAACCGTCTTTATCTCCACGGTAATGAAGGCGGTGTGGCTTTCACAAACGAAAAGCTTGAGAATGTGAAAGAAATTGAATTCTGCTTCACAGGCGAAGATGCAGACCTCAGCTTTGACGGCGTAACATTTACGGCGTCTGCTGAAAAAGCACAGGTGCAGTTTGATGCATCGTTTGATAATGTGGACAATGTATTCGAATTCTTCTGCTTTCTTGTAACAAGATTTTTAGGTCTCTTCGCAAATCTTTTCAGATAAACAGAAATAACAAAAGAGAGAAGTTTTAAAGCTTCTCTCTTTTGTTCTGACAGGTATGGATGGTTTAATATAAAAATTGCCCTCACGAAAGTGAGGGCAGAAAATAAATTTTTTATTACTGATTTGCTGTGCCGATATAAGCCACGGTCTGATTCTCAATTTTCACAATACCGTCAACTTCAAACTGATCAAAAATCTTGTTGATTTCTTCTAAGTATAAATTAAATTTACAATCATCTTTTTTAAGAGAATATGAACCTGAAAGACTTCTGTTTATGAATTTTTCTCTGTCAAAATATAACGGGTTGTCAAAAGCGATGTAATCGTAATTATTGTTGAAGAAATATTTAATGCGGTCATCATGCGTTTTTGTGCCACCGCTGAAACCTTTGAAATCAGGGCAATATTCAGAATAAACCCGATATAATTCTTTGTTTATTGATGCTTCGTTATTTCGTGTGTTCCAGATAAAAAACGCTTTCCCATTTGGTTTAATTATACGTGAACATTCTGCTTTGAAGCTTTTTGTATCAAACCAATGAAACGCTTGCGCAGTAGTTATGAAGTCAACCGAGCTGTCAGGCAGTGTGGTGTGTTCTGCACTGCCGGAAACAGATTTGAATTCAGGATATTTACATAACTCATTTTCTGCCACAAGTCGCATATCGGTGTTTGGTTCAACGCAAATAACATTACAGCCTTTATCAAGAAGCTGTTTTGCAAATTTGCCTGTACCTGAACCAATATCGGCAACAACGGATGAAGCAGAAAAACCGTGTTTGTCAAACAGATACTCAATAAATTCTATTGCATAACTTGGTCTGCTTTGTGCATATGTACTTGCGATACCGTCGAATTTTTTAGTTGTGTCCATTGTTTCACCCACAGTATAGTTGTAAAATAATTAGAGTATAAGTAGTTACGCTTGTAAAGCAATGCGGATTATATAAATACGGAGCAACTCCCAAGGGGTTACTCCGTATTTTTGCTGTATAAAAAATTATTTAACGTAACCCTCAAGGAGGTCAAGGTAATTGCTTACGAAGTATGAGCCTGTGTGTTTACCGACCGAAAGAACCTCGTCAGCAATTCCTTCACCGATGATGTGACCCATAAATGCGAAGTTGTCGTCTGTGAGAACGTAGCCGAGAGCATCGTTTGCAAGGCTTACTGCGTAAACCTCAACGCCGTCAACTGAATTGTGAAGTGACGGATAAACCCATTCTGAGCCGTCCCATGTTGTGTCGCCGATGATTTCGTGACCCCAGAAAACTTCGGGATAAAGCTCACCCGGGAAGAGTGCGAAACCGACCTTGTTGCCGAATTCAATATAACCGATTTCAGAGATGATGCCCACACCGTCTTCTGTGTAATAAACCTGATTGTTAACAAGGTTAACCTCACAAGCTAGAGCGAGAATGCTGTTTTCGGGAGTGATAACGATTTCCTTGTGATGTGCGTTGATAACAGGTTCAAGCGCTGTTTCGTAATCGGCAGAAATAATGTATTCGCCGAATGCTTCGCCAAGGAACTTTGTGCCTGCGCCTTTTTCTTCCCATTCGTCCATACCTGTTGTGTCAACCTCGATGTTGTCACGGCTTATCTGACCGACGGCACCCTGAATCATAACGAAGTTTGCGCCTTCCTGAGCCTTGATGTACTGATCGATGTAGTAAATGTAGTCAGAAGCTACAAGACCGTTGCTTGCGCTGAATGAAGTCGGATGGCAGGTAACATCTGCAATGTAAGTGTCTTCACTGCCGCTGTCGGGAACAAAGTAAAGACTTGCGATTTCAGGGATATCTTCCTTTGAAACAAGTTTTCTCTTATCCTTGATATATTCGCTTGCGTCGATTGAATCGTAGTAGAGTGAGCCTTTTTCCATATCCTCAAAAGCTTCTTCAATTGCGAGGATTGACTGCTCGATGAAATACTGCTTGAAGTAAGCAGGAGCTTCCATAAAGGGGAGGTTACCCTCAAGACCGAGGAGGTTCTGAATGCTGCTTGCAAAAAGCTTGTAGAAGAATTCTGTGCTTACGCCCTGAGTATCAAGTGCTGAATGAGCGTGAGTTGACATAACATTGATGCTTGAAACTGCGATGCCGTTTGTCTTGCAGTAGTCAAGTACAGCCGCACGGATAGCACGTGCGTCGGTTGAAGTAACGCCGAGAGCATCGATTGAAGTGATAACAACTGCTCCGTCACCGCTGTTGTCGTCAAGGACTGCAACGCGGATACGCATATCGTCGTAAATTCCCTCTGCCTTCTTGTTCATAAGGTCACGGCCGAGGTAATATTTACCGCTTTCAAAGTCATCGGGGATAAGGCTTCTGCTTGAATATCCGAGTGACCAGTAGTTACCTGCGTCTGCTGAAGTCTTGTATTCTTCGCGACCTGCAAGGAATGTATCTGTTGAATGTTCTGCAAGGTCTTTCCAGCTTGCAGGGTCAGGATAAACCGCGCATATTGTCTTGACAAGTACTTCAACAATCACGTTGAGCAGATTGTAAAGCACCTTAAGGAAATTGTTAAGGAATGCTTCACCCGAATCAAGCTCTTCCATACCTGCGAAAAGACCGCCGATTGTCTGAATTCCTGAGATGGCTGTGTCCGTGATAGCTTCGCCGATTTCTTCTTTTGTGGGAAGTTCGTTAGCTTCAGCGGCACTTACACCTGTGCAACCGACAGAGAAAACGAGTGCAAGGCTGAGAATCACGGAAATGATTTTCAAAAATGATTTTTTCATATTAATACCTCCTTATGTGTTTTGATTATACATTAAAAATCCACTATATACAATATATTTTTCAAAAACTGATGAAATGAAACGAAAACTGTGCTACTATAATAACATATCGTAGCGAAAGGAAAATCACAATGAAAGAAGTACATCTTATTTGCAATGCTCATCTTGACCCCATCTGGCAGTGGGAATGGGAGGAGGGTGCGGCTTTTGCTCTTTCAACCTTCAGGGCGGCGGCAGACCTTGCTGATGAGTTTGACTATATTTTCTGTCACAATGAAGTAACTCTTTACAAATACATTGAGGAATATGCTCCGACACTTTTTAAAAGAATAAAGGAACTTATCAGAAAAGGTAAGTGGCACATTATGGGCGGATGGTATCTTCAGCCTGATGTGAATATGCCTGGTGGTGAAAGCATTGTTCGTCAGATTCAGCACGGCAAAAGATACTTCGAAGAAAAATTCGGAGTATTCCCGAAAACCGCAATCGGACTTGATGCCTTCGGTCATTCGGTCGGACTTGTGCAGATAATAAAGAAGTGCGGTCAGGAAAACTACATCTACTGCCGTGAGGGTTGTGACGAGCTTCCTTTCGGTCAGTTCATCTGGGAAGGTCTTGACGGCAGTGAAATCAAAACAGCTCATTCACGAGGATACAATACAGGACTCGGAAAGGCTATGGAGAAAATAAACAGAATTATGGCTGAGGATGATAACGACGTAACTCTTATCCTCTGGGGTGTAGGCAACCACGGTGGCGGCCCGTCAAGGAAAGACCTCAGCGACATTAAAGAGTTTATCGGAAAATCCGATATTCCTGTTATGCATTCCGATCCCGATACATTCTTTGACAGAATCAACCCGACTATCCGCCACGACAAGTCACTTCGTATCAGTATGCCGGGTTGCTACACAACTATGTCAGGGGTAAAATCACGCCACGCTCTTTTTGAATCAATGCTCGTGATAACGGAAAAAATGTGCTCCGTTGCGGCAGCAAGAGGCTTGATTGAATATCCCGAAAAAGAGCTTGACGATGCGGTTGAGGATTTGCTTAACAGTCAGTTTCACGATGTTCTGCCCGGTACATCAATCAAAGCAGGCGAGGAGAACGGCATCCGCCTTCTTGAACACGGTATGCTTACGCTTAACCGACTTCGTGCAAGGGCATATTTTGCACTGACATCAGCACAGAAAAAAGCGAAAGAAGGCGAGTATCCGATTCTCGTTTTCAATCCGCATCCGTATGAATGGGAAACGGAGTTTGAATGTGAGCTTACGCTCGCTGACCAGAACTGGTCGGATGAGATTGTGTCCTGCTTCCGCGTTTATGATGAAAACGGCAACGAAGTGCCTGTTCAGTTTATAAAAGAAGAGAGTAATCTCAATTTGGACTGGAGAAAACGTTTTGTTATCCGCAGTAAGCTTGCACCGCTTGCAGTTTCAAGGTTTTCGCTTTATGCAGACTTCAAGCCGATTGAACCGAAGCCTGAGCTTCCCGCAAACAGTGATATCCTTTTTGATATTGAAGGTAAGCACGTTGAAATCGACGGCAAGACAGGTCTTCTTCGCTCGTACAAGCTTAACGGTAAAGAGTACGTAAAAGGAAATGCGTTCTGCCCCGTGATGTACGAGGATAACGGCGACCCGTGGGGAATGGACGATTCTCAGCTTGAAGCTATGGGAAGAAATCCGCAGCCGTTTGAGCTTATGAAAAATCCCGACGGTGTGTTTGAGGGAATGAAACCGATTCAGGTTATTGAAGACGGTGAAATTTACCTTGGTGTTGAATGCTTCTTTAAAAAGGAGAACACACGCATCCGTGTTGAATATGATATTTATAAGACAAATCCGTACATCGACGTAAAGGTTGATGTTTTTGCAGGCGATATCAATAAGCTTATCAAGCTTTCGCTTCCTGTAAATCTCGACGGTGAATATATCGGTCAGACTTGTTTCGGTACAGAGCCGTTATTTATGGACGGCAGAGAATGTGTTTCTCAGCGATTCTCAGCTGTAAGGAACGGCAAGGAATGTCTTACACTTATCAATGATGTTACATACGGTTCTTCATTCAAGGAAAACGAGCTTTCAGTTTCGCTTCTCCGTACTGCGACCTACTGTGCACATCCGATTTGTGACCGTGAGCTTATCCCGACAGACAGATTCGTAAAGAAAATTGATATGTCAGAGCGAAACTTCCGTTTCCGTCTTACTGTTGCAGACGAGGACGAGCTTGAAAGACTTGCAACGGAGTTCTGTCAGAAGCCGTATGCTTGCAACGTGTTCCCGATTGAAAGGGAAGAGGAGATGGCTGACTTTAATCTCAGCATAAGCGACAGAAACATTGTTCTTGTAACAATGAAAAAGCGTTACGGTAAGGACAGCTTTGTTCTCCGTCTTCTCAACAACTCTTTCGAAAATAAATCAACAACAATCACCCTGAATGGTGCAACTATAGATCTCACCTTCGGCAAATACGAAGCAAAAACCGTCGAGTATACTGACGGCAACCTTATCGAGCACTATGAATTGTTGATATAAATTTTACGCAAAGCTGTAAAACGTGCGAACCTCCCATTGTCAGGGGAGGTGTCAAACCGAAGGTTTGACGGAGGGGTAGTAAAAGAGAATACAAATGAAAGAATACAACAAAAACAATGTAACACTTGCAAGGTCAATGAGAAAAAATATGACACCGTGGGAAAATAAACTGTGGTATCAGTTTTTGCGTACTTATCCTGTAAGATTTCAGCGTCAAAAACCAATAGGTGAGTATATTGTAGATTTCTATTGTGCAAAAGCTAAACTTGTTGTCGAGCTTGACGGAAGCGGTCATTATACACCACAACAAAATATTTCCGATACAAACCGCACGTGCGAACTTGAAAAACTAGGCTTGAAGGTTATAAGATTTTGTAATCTTGATGTTGATAATAATTTTTACGGTGTTTGTGAAATGATAGATTTAACTGTCAAAAAATCTCTCCCTCAGTCTCGCTGACGCTCGACAGCTCCCTCGTCAGAGGGGAGCTACGCTAAATTGAAACTCTTGTGCAATCCCGAACCTCACCTTGTCAGGCTAGGTGGCAAACCGAAGGTTTGACGGAGGGGTAGTAAAAATAAAAGGATGATTCATAATGAAAAACAAATATCTATATGTTCCCGATGGTTTTGAAGGAACACATTCAGGCGGTACTGTAATTTTTAATGACCACAAGCTGGAAAAATATTACCCTGATTTTTACGAAACAGAGTATGATTTAAAGCTTCTTGTGAAACCTAAGCCGACTAAGGCAGAAAAAGAAAGCCCGATTTACAACGATATTTACGAGAGAATCAGCAGTGAGGATATATCGACTTTAAAAGACTGTGCATTAAATAAAAATGCCAAACGTGTTATCCTAAATGGATTCAGACAAGAACACTTCGATTATATTGCACCTTATCTGAAAGATAAAACTGAAATGTTATTTCTTTTTAAATGTCCCTTAATCAGTGACTTGTCACCTTTAGCGGATTTCAAGGAACTGAAGTGCCTCTATATTTATTGGAACAATAAACTTGAAAAGCTGTGGGGTATGAAAAATAATACTAAGCTTGAAATTTTATCTTTTATTTCAATAAGTAAACTCAGCTGTGTCAATGCACTTAAAGATTCAACTGTGAAATACATTTCGTTTGACAGTACGGGCAATTATCCGAACAAGAAAGATTGTCTGATTGAAGATGTGTCGGTTTTTGAACAGATGCCCGAACTGCAGCATTTAAAATTGGTATACAAAAATTGCAATGTTGATTATTAATTAAAATTTATAAGGTGTTTACGTAATGCGGATTAAAGATTTAAAGTTTTCTCTCCCTCAGTCTCGCTGACACTTCGACAGCTCCCTCATCAGAGGGAGCTACGCAAAGCTGTAAAACGTGCGGACCTCACCTTGTCAAAGGAGGTGGCAAACCGTAGGTTTGACGGAGGGGTAGCAACAATACAAAAACAAAAGGCAACCGTTTTGCACGGTTGCCTTTAAACATTATTTATTTATAAAATTAAAAATGTCCGCCGCGGATTTTAACGACGATTGCGTCAACTCTCATATAAACAAGTCCGAGGAATTCAACTACCTTATAAAGGAATCTCTGGAAACGCTTGAGAAGCATACCGTCTTTCTGTTCCTTTGTCTTTTCAATCGTAAGGCTGTCAAGAAGCTCGCTGTTGTCGCCACGGCGTGTTTCAATCTTCATTGTGTCGCCTTCAAATTCAAGAGTTGTATATGTTGTAACATCGTTTTCGCTGAATTCATAAGCGATGTACGGCATACTTCCGCTGAAACTGCCGTGGTCGCAAACGGCGTTGGTGTTAAGGTAGATTATGCCGTTGGGGTTGGTATAGGTTTCTCCGCTTTTAGCCTTGCCAACAACCATGCTCTCTGTCATAAAGTGTGAACGTCCCTGAAGATGGCTGTGTCCCGTAAGAACAAGGTCAAGGTCGAATGTGTCGTAAATCGGAGTGAATACTGCGTTAAGAAGAATCTGTGTTTCGGGGTCAAGTCCGCTGTATCCGGGTCCGAAGAGAGCCTGATGCATAATGCCGATACGCCATTTTGCATCTTTGTTAAGCTCAACTGCTTCCTTAGCCATAGCCATATGGTCGTGTGCATCTGCAGAAGTTGCATCGAAGAAGAGGTAAAGCACGTCACCGTGTCTGAACCAGAAGTCACGGTCAAGTCCTTCGAAATACTTGCCGTAGTATTCGTTGGGCATATTTGTGTAGTAGTTGTATGCAAAGCCCTTCTTGTCGTGGTTACCGATTGCAAGAGCCATAGGAAGACCGCGGAGAGCCTCGGGCATAAGGAGTGTCTGCCACTCGTCAGCAGTTTTGCCTGTTGAGGTGTTATCACCGGGGGATACAAGATAACTGATGTCGGGATTCTTTTCAAGTGCTTCGGCAAGTACGTTATTCCAGTTATAGCCGACGTCGGACTGAACCTGTGAATCCTCACTCTGACCGCCGATCTGAATGTCACCGATAACGAGAGCCTTGTGCGAAGTGAAAGATTTTGTTTCATACTTGCACGGTTCGCTCCAACCGTTGCCGGTATTCCACTGATAGTAGTATGTTGTGTTTTCTTCGAGTCCGTCGATGTTTACACGGCAGACAAGCTGATAATCGTTTTCAGCCTCTGTTGTAACACCCTCGAATGTTTCAGCATTTACCATAAGTTCATTCTTTGCAAGACGTACTTCGGGTGTTGCTGTGTCCTTGTCACTGTGCCATACAAGGCTGACCTGAGTTTCGTCAGAACCTACGCAGAGCATGGGAAGCTCATTTTCGTCGCAGAGCGAAGTGTAAAGCTTATCCCACTCTTCACGTGTGAGACGGGGAGCATTGAATCCTGCAAAAGCGGAAATACCGAGCTGCATAGCAAAAATCAATGCAAGAAAAACTGATAATACTTTTTTCATAATATTACCTCCATACATATTTATACCTATATTCTATCCAAAAATTTCCCGTCAATCAATACTCCAATTCAACAGAAATGTATATATTTTTTTGACAAAAGGTATTTTAAAAGAAAAATTCATACCAAAAACGGCAGAAAATGCTGATTTTAACCCTTTTAATAGAATAATTTTACAAAAATGCTTGACAATATCTATGCAATAGTGATAGAATACACGAGCATGATATAAAATGCTTTAATATGGGTTCAAGCGGATTTCGCTCGGAAACCGTAAAGCTATCATCAAAAATCTATGAAAGGAGATGTAGTATTTGCCTACCTTTAATCAGTTAGTCAGAAACGGAAGAAAGACTCTCGAAAAGAAGTCAACAGCTCCCGCACTTCTCAAGGGCTTGAATTCTAAGAAGAACGTTGTTACAGATCAGAATTCTCCTCAGAAGCGTGGCGTTTGCACAGCAGTTAAGACAGCTACACCTAAGAAGCCTAACTCAGCTCTTCGTAAGATTGCCAGAGTTCGTCTTACAAACGGTATTGAAGTTACTTCATACATTCCGGGTGTTGGTCACAACTTGCAGGAGCACAGTGTTGTTCTTATTCGTGGCGGTCGTGTTAAGGACCTTCCCGGTGTTCGTTACCATATCATCCGTGGTACACTCGATACTCAGGGTGTTAACGGAAGAATGCAGTCACGTTCAAAGTACGGTGCAAAGCGTCCGAAGGCTGCTAAAAAGTAATTCCTGCTTTAAAGGAACGTTTTTTAAAAGACAGAATCTTCTTGCAGGCTGCGCAGGGTAAGGTACGCTGCGTAACAATGTGAGAGTGTATATATATTATGTATGTGCTTCTCCATTGGCGCCACAGGGTTTTGTCACTTGAGTACCTATGATATCATTAATATGAAGGAGGGAAGCGAAGTGCCAAGAAGAGGCCAGATTGCAAAACGTGATGTTTTGCCCGATCCGCTTTACAATTCTAAGTTGGTAACAAGACTTATCAACAATGTTATGTACGATGGTAAGAAGGGTGTCGCACAGAAGATCGTTTACGACGCTTTCGATATCATCAAGGAAAAGACAGCTAAGGATCCTGTTGAGGTTTTCGAAGCTGCAATGGAGAACGTAATGCCCGTACTTGAAGTTAAGGCTCGCCGTGTTGGTGGTGCTACTTATCAGGTTCCGATGGAAGTACGTCCCGAAAGACGTCAGACCCTTGGTCTTAGATGGATTACATCTTACTCACGTCTTCGTTCAGAAAGAACAATGAAAGAGCGTCTTGCTAACGAAATCATGGATGCTGTTAACGAAACAGGTGCAGCATTCAAGAAACGTGAAGATACTCACAGAATGGCAGAAGCAAACAAGGCTTTTGCACACTTCAGATGGTAATCTTCCTGTTTATCAGGTGTTTATTAAAGTGTTTAATTTACGGAGGTTAATATGGGAAGACTTGTGCCACTTGAATTAACCAGAAACATCGGTATCATGGCTCACATCGACGCCGGTAAAACAACAACAACTGAGCGTATCCTTTTCTACACCGGTGTTAACCACAAGATTGGTGAAACACACGACGGTGCAGCAACAATGGACTGGATGGCTCAGGAGCAGGAGCGTGGTATCACAATCACATCTGCTGCTACAACATGTTTCTGGAAGAATCACAGAATTAATATCATCGACACCCCGGGTCACGTTGACTTCACAGTTGAAGTTGAGCGTTCACTTCGTGTTCTTGACGGTTCAGTTCCCGTTTTGTGCGCAAAGGGTGGTGTTGAGCCTCAGTCTGAAACAGTTTGGCGTCAGGCTGATAAATACCGTGTACCTCGTATGGTATACGTTAACAAAATGGACATCATGGGTGCTGACTTCTATAATGTTGTCGACATGATGAAAGAGAGTCTTAAGTGTGACGCTGTTCCAATCCAGCTTCCTATCGGCAGAGAGCTTGAGTTCAAGGGAATCATTGACCTTGTAACAATGGAAGCTGAAGTATATTATGACGATAAGGGTCTTGATGTAAGAGTTGAGCCGATTCCTGCTGATATGATGGAACTTGCTCAGAAGTATCATGACGAGCTTATCGAAAAGGTTGCTGAGCAGGACGAAGAACTCATGGAGAAGTTCTTTGAAGGCGAAGAGCTCACAATTGATGAGATCAGAGCTTGCATCCGTAAGGCAACAATCGCAAACGATATGGTTCCTGTTTGCTGCGGTACTTCATACCGTAACAAGGGCGTTCAGATGCTCCTTGACAATATCGTTGCTTATATGCCCGCACCGACAGA